>NZ_SNXY01000008.1:300000-589633 GCF_004362745.1 Oharaeibacter diazotrophicus
GCGGCGCAGGAAGCGGCGGTGGCGCAGGAAGTAGTCGTAGGGCAGCGGCGCGGCGATCACCGCGAGGTTCTTCAGGAGGATGCCGTCCTGGTTGCCGAGGGCGTCGGCGAAGGCGGCGGCCGCGAGGAAGTCGTCGAAGGCGACGACGGCGTCGACCCAGTCGTAGGCCGGGGCGAGCGGCATCTCGACGGCGGTGACGATGCCGTTGGTGCCGTAGGCGTGCACGACCTTGGCGACGTCGGCGCCCGTGAGCTGGAGCACCCGCGGCTCGGCCTCGCAGGTGACGACCTCGACGCGGATGACGTTGCCGAGGTCGCGCAGGCCGCCCCAGCGGATCGAGCCGATGCCGCCGGAGCCGCCGGCGACGAAGCCGCCGATGGTGGCGGTGCGGTAGGTCGAGGGATGCAGGCGCAGTTCCTGGCCGGACTGCGCCCGGGTCTCCTGGTCGATCTTCTCCATGATCGCGCCGGCCTCGGCGACGACGACGCCCGGACGGATCTCGACGACCTTGTTCATCTCGGCGAGGTTCAGCACGACGCCGCCCGAAAGCGGCATCGCCTGGCCGTAGTTGCCGGTGCCGGCGCCGCGCGGGGTGATCGGAACGCCGTGGGCGAAGCAGGCGCGGACGACCCGGATCACCTCGTCGCGGTCGCGCGGGGAGACCACGAGGTCACCGGTGACGTGGTCGAGCCGGCGCTTCAGGACGGGCGAGTACCAGAAGAAGTCGCGGCTCTTCTGCTTCACCAGGACGGGGTTGTCCTCCATCGGGATGCCGTCGAGGTCGCGCTTCAGGGCGGCAAGATCGGTCATTCCGAGGGCTCCATCAGGTCGTCGAGTTCGCGGTAGTCGGGAAGCACGGCCCGGACGAGGACGCCGTCCCGCACCACGGCGCGGTCGGCCCACGGACGGGCGAAGAGTTCGGTGTAGCCGCGGGCAGCCACCGCGAGGAAGTCCGCGGCATTCCCGACCTTCAGCCGGCCGTGGTCGGCAAGGCCGAGGATGTCGGCGGGCCGGCGGCTGACGACGTCGACGAAGTCGCCGACCGGCTGGTCGAGCTGGAGGATGCGGACGCCCTCGCGCAGCACCTCGAGACCGTCGAGGTCGCCGTAGGCGTAGAACGGGTCGCGGGTGTTGTCGGAGGAGATCGCGACCGCGATGCCGCGCGCGCGCATCTCGCGGACCAGGGTGACGCCACGCCAGCGCGGGGTGCGCGGTCCGGCGCCACCGGGCACCGTCACGGCGTCGCGGTCCTGGAGATACATGTTGCACATCGGCAGCGAGACCACCGCGATGCCGGCGCGGGCGACGAGGTCCATGGTGCGGTCCTGCGTCTCGGCGTCCTGGCGGGCGAGCGAACAGCAGTGGCCGGCGACGACGCGACCCGAATAGCCGGTGGCGAGCACGGTTTCGGCGAGGATGCGCAGCGACTGCGCGTCCGGGTCGTCGGTCTCGTCGACGTGGAGGTCGAGGTCGAGGCCGTGGCGGGCGGCGGTCGCCACCACGTTGGCGATGGCGGTGCGGGCGTGCGGGAAGGCGGCGATCGCCCCGCCGACGACGCCGCCGAGCGGTCCCGCCACCCGAGCGACCTCCTCGAGGGCGCCGGGGTCGAGCATGGTGTCCGGCCCGACCAGGGCGACGGCCTGGAGCTCGATCCGGCCGGCCCAGGCGGCGCGGGTCTCGGCGAACACCGGCCAGGAGATCTCGTGCTGCGGCGGGATCGAGTCGAGGTGGGTGCGGATGGCGCGGGTGCCGTGGGCGTAGGCCGAGCGCAGCGCGAAGTCCATACGGCGGCGGACGTCCTCGGCGCTCCAGCGCGCCTCGCGATCGGCCTTGACCGCCTCGAGGGCGCTCATGAAGCGGCCGTCCGGGTTGCGGCGGCGCGGCCAGATGTGGCCCTTGTCGAGATGGGTGTGCATGTCGACGCAGAGCGGCAGCACGAGGCCGCCGTCGAGGTCGACGACCGGGCGGCCGTCGGCGGCGATCGCACCCACCGGCGCGATCGCGGCGATCCGGCCGGCGGAAACCGCGACGTCGGCGCGGGCGATGCCGTCGCGGTCGGCGTCCGGCGCCGCGCCATCGACGAGGGCGACCGGCAGGCCGGCGCCCCGCAGGACGTAGGCCGCCCCCGGTCCGTGCGCGGCGGCGGCGAGGGCCGCGTCGAAGAAGGCCATGGGTCAGATCTCCCGCTTCAGCGCGCTCTCGTGCCAGCGGCGCAGCGCGAGATGGGACACGAGGCTGGTCAGCCAGAACACCAGCACGCCGGTCGACGACAACAGGATCAGGCCGGCGAAGAGGCGCGGGATGTTGAGGCGGTACTGGCTCTCCAGGATGCGGAAGGCGAGGCCGGAGCCGGCGCCGGCCGAGCCGGCCGAGAATTCGGCGACCACCGCGGCGATCAGCGCGAGGCCGCCGCCGATCCTGAGGCCGGTGAAGAAATAGGGCTGCGCCGCCGGGATCTTGAGGAACAGCAGCGTCTGCAGGCGGCTGGCGCCGTAGAGGTGGAAGAGGTCGAGGAGGTTGTGGTCGACCGACTTCAGGCCGGCCGTCATGTTGGAGAGGATCGGGAAGAAGGTGACGATGAAGGCGCAGGTCAGCACCGCCGCCTGGGTGTTCGGCACGTAGATCAGGATCAGCGGCGCGATCGCGACGATCGGCGTCACCTGCAGGATCACCGCGTAGGGGAACAGCGCGAGGCCGGCGATCCGCGACTCCGTCATCAGGACGGCCAGCAGGCTGGCGCCGGCGACCGCCAGGAACAGGGCGGAGAAGGTGATCTCGAGCGTCACGAGGAGAGCGCCGGACAGGGTGCCCCAATCCTTGACGAGCGTCTGCGCCACCAACCACGGCCCCGGCAAGATGTAGGGCTTCACGTCGTAGGCGCGGACGTACCAGTCCCAGACCAGCAGCACCGCCACCAGGATGGCGAGCGGCACCAGCACGGGCAGAAGGCGCTCGCGGAGCGGGCGCGGCGGCGCGGCAGGGGGCGGGGCGTCGGTCATAGGTGGTCGTTCGCCCCCATGGCGGCGTGGAGGGCGGCCGACACGTCGAGGCAGGTGCGGCCGTAGAGTTCGGTGGTGCGGAAGGCCTCGTCGCGCAGCGGCGGCGCGTCGACGGCGAATTCGGAGACGACCCGGCCGGGCCGGGCCGCCATCACCACGATGCGGGAGGAGAGGTAGACGCTCTCGTAGACCGAGTGGGTCACGAACACCACGGTCCAGCCGAGCTGGTCTCGCAGGCGCAGGATGTCGTTGTTGAGCTTGAAGCGGGTGATCTCGTCGAGCGCGGCGAAGGGCTCGTCCATCAGGAGGATGCGCGGTCGCGTGACCAGGGCGCGGGCGATCGACACCCGCATCTTCATGCCGCCGGAGAGCTCGCGCGGATAGTGGCCGGCGAAGGCGGACAGGCCGACCAGCGCCAGCGCCTCCTCGACGTCGGTCTTCACCGCGCCGCGGCGGTTGCCCTCGAGGCGGAGCGGCAGGAAGACGTTGTCGAAGACGCTCGCCCAGGGCATCAGCGTCGGCTCCTGGAACACGAAACCGATGCCGCCGGCCCGCCGGCGCGCGCCGTCGTCGGCCCCGCCCGGCCAGACGATGCGGCCGGCGCTCGGCTGGGTCAGGCCGGCCATGATGCGCAGCGCCGTCGACTTGCCGCAGCCGGAGGGCCCGAGCAGGCTGAGGAACTCGCCCTGGCGGACGGCGAGGTCGAGGCCGGCGAGCGCGAGCGTGCCGTTGGAGAAGGTCTTGGTCACGCCCTCGAGGCGGACCACCGGCGCACCGGGTGGCGCGGGTGACGGGACGGCGGACAAAGGGATCTCCTGATCCGGCTCGAAGGCGGCTCGCGCCGGCGACGGACGACGGGCGCGCCGGAGGGCCGCGGCCGTCGGCGACGGCGCGGCCCTCCGGCCCGTTTTGCGACGTCAGCCGCCGAGGGCCTTCTTGACGTCGAGGCCGACGCCCTTGCAGACGAACTTCAGCGTGTAGGCCTTGGTGACGTCGACCGAGGCGTCGACCACGGCGGCGGCGACCATCTTGTCGTAGAAGGACTTGTGGTGGGCGTCGGTCATGCAGCCGATGCCGCCGGTCAGCGCCTCGGCGCTCTCGACGATGCCGTATTCCTTCATCTTGGCGATCGAGAAGGCGATCTGCTCGTCGGTCATCTCCGGATTGTCGGTCTTGATCAGGGCGTTGGCGGCCTTGTTGTCGCCGTAGAGGTAGTTGTACCAGCCGATCGCGCTGGCATCGACGAAGCGCTGGACGAGGTCGGGCTTCTCGTCGACCAACTTCTGCTGCGCCTCGATGGTGGTGGAATAGGTGTCGAAGCCCTGGTCGGCGAGCAGGAAGATCTTCGGCTTCCAGCCGGCCTGACGCTCGACCTCGAAGGGCTCGGAGGTCAGGTAGCCCTGCTGGGCCGACTGGGGATCGGCGATGAAGGGGGCGGGATTGAAGGTATAGGGCTTGTACTGCTCGTCCTTGAAGCCCGGGTAGGCCTGCTTCATCCACTGGAAGCCGGTGATGAAGAGGTCCTTGCCGAGGAAGATGGTCGGCAGCTTGGCGAGGTCGGCGAAGGCGTCGATCCCCTGGTCGGGGTGCGCCATGATGATCTGCGGGTCCTTCTGGAAGATCGCCGAGACCGTGACGGTCGGCACACCGTTCTTCACGGCGTCGAAGGACTCCAGCATGTTGCCGCCCATGTAGAAGTCGATCTGGCCGGCGATCAGCAGCGAGCGGTTGGCGGCCTGCGGTCCGCCCTGGCGGATCGTGACCTTGAGGCCGTATTTCTCGTAGGTGCCGTCGGCGACGGCCTGGTAGAAGCCGCCGTGCTCGGCCTGGGCCAGCCAGTTGGTGCCGAAGCTGACCTCGTCGAGCGCGAGGGCGGGGCCGGCGGCGAGCGCGAGCGCGGCGCCGAGGAAGACGGTCGAGCGATTCATGAAAGAGCTACTCCCCTCTGGCGCCTTTTCGGCGCTCGGTCGCTTGTCCGGACGGCCCATCCCGAACGCCGCCCACGTCCCGATACGCGGGATTTGGCAAGAAGGATGCCAAGGACCCGGGCAGTTCGACCGTTCCGCGGTCGTCCGCCCGGGCGACGACCCCCTCCGTGCGCCCGACGCCGAGCTTAGCGCGGTCCCATTGCCCAAAATAGAGGCTCCGTCGCCACTTGGTTGATCAGACCGGCCTCAGCTTCGGACTTGATCCCGCGGCGGCCCCGCCCCTACCGTCGCCCATTCCCCGCCGGAGGCAGCCGATGGTCCAGAGCTTCGATCCGCCGTCCGTGCGCCGTCCGTTCGGCCGCTATTCCCACGGCCTCCTGGTGCCGCCGGGCGCCGCGCTGCTGGTGACCTCGGGCCAGCTCGCGATCCGGCCGGACGAGAGCGTGCCGGAGGACGTCGGCGAGCAGGCCGAGGTCTGCTTCCAGGCGATCGGCGCGATCCTCGAGGCCGGCGGCATGGACTTCTCGAACGTGATCCGGATCGCCGCCTTCGTCACCCGGCGCGAGGACTTCCCGGCCTACATGGCCGTGCGCGACCGCCACGTCCGCGAACCGCTGCCGGTGTCGACCCTGATCGTGGTGTCCGGCTTCACCCGCCCCGAATTCAAGGTGGAGGTGGAAGTCACGGCGGCGAAGGTGCCATGATGACGGCCCGCGAGCGGAGCGCGACAGCGATGGCCGAGATCGAACTCCAGTTCATGGACGCCGAGACCTTCCTCGACTGGGCGACCCGGCAGGAGGCGCGCCACGAACTCGTCGGCGGACTGCCGAAGATGATGACGGGCGCGCGGATCGGCCACGATCGCGTCGTCCGTCGGGCGTTGGCGCGGCTGACCGACCGTCTCGCCGGAGGGTCCTACGAGCCGTTCACCGACGACGTCGCCGTCCGGATCCCGAACGGGAACGTCCGCCGTCCCGACGTCACCGTCGCCTGTGGCGAATTCGACCCGAACGCCCTCGCGCTGACGGCCCCCGTGGTCGTGATCGAGGTGTTGCCGCCGCCGACACGCAGCTTCGACCTCGTGCGCAAGCTCGCCGAGTACCAGTCGCTGCCGAGCCTCCGCCACATCCTGCTGGTCGATCCCGACGACCGGCAGGCGCTGCTGCACGGCCGGGACGCCGACGGCGCCTGGACGCTCGAGACGCTGTCCGGCCCGGACGCCACGATCGACCTCGCCGCCCTCGGCATCACCCTCGCGCTCTCCGACCTCTACGAGTGACACCGCCCATGCGCCTCTGGATCAAGGACCCGATCGCCATCCTCGCCGAGGGCGCCGAACGCGGCGTGGTGGTGGAGGGCGGCCGCATCGTCGAACTGGTCGGCGCCGGCGCCGAGCCGTCGGCCCCGGTGGACGCCCGCTTCGACGCCGGGAGGCACGTGGTGATCCCCGGCCTCGTCAACACCCACCACCACATGTTCCAGACGCTGACGCGCGCCCACCCGGCGGCGATCAACAAGGAACTGTTCCCCTGGCTGGAGGCGCTGTTCCCGATCTGGGCGAAGAACGTCCGGCCGGACAATTTCCGTCTCGCCACCCGCCTCGCCCTGACCGAACTGCTGCTGTCGGGCTGCACCACGGTGTCGGACCACCAGTACCTGTTCCCGCCGGGGCTCGAGGACGCCATGGACATCCAGGCCGAGGAGGCCGCGGCCCTCGGTATCCGGATGACGCTGACGCGCGGTTCGCTCAACCTCACCGTCGAGGAGGGCGGCAACGCCATCGCCGGCGCGGTGCAGGACGCCGACACCATCCTCGCCGACTGCGAGCGCGTGCTCGGCCGCTACCACGACGCCGCCGAGGGCTCGATGCTGCAGGTGGCGCTCGCCCCTTGCGCGCCCTTCAACGTCACCAAGCGGCTGATGACCGAGACCGCGGCGCTCGCCGAGCGGTGGGACTGCGCCATGCACACCCACCTCGCCGAGACCCGCGACGAGCTCGACTACTGCCGCGAGAAATTCAACTGCACCCCGGTCGACTACATCGAGGACTGCGGCTGGCTGAACGAGCGCGCCTGGGTCGCCCACGGCATCCACTTCAACGACGAGGAGGTCGGCCGGCTCGGCCGCCACGGCGTCGGCGTCTGCCACTGCCCGACGTCCAACGCCGTGCTGGCCTCCGGTCTCTGCCGGACTAAGGAACTCGAGGCGGCCGGCGCCAAGGTCGGGCTCGGGGTCGACGGCTCGGCCTCCAACGACAATTCCAACCTGATGGAATCGCTGCGCCACGCGCTGATGCTCGGCCGGCTGCGCTACGACGCCGCCTCGGTGACCCATTTCGACGTCTACCGCTGGGCGACCGAGGGCTCGGCGAAGAACCTGCGCCGCGACGACATCGGCAAGATCGCCGTCGGCAAGCAGGCCGACCTCGCCTTCTACACCCTCGACGAGCTGCGCTTCTCCGGCGCCGGCGACCCGCTGGCCGCCCTGGTCCTCTGCGGCGCCCACGCCGCCGACCGGGTGATGGTGAAGGGCGAATGGCGCGTCGAGGACGGCACCGCGGTCGGGATCGACGTGGCGCGGCTGCGCCACGAACACGGCACCGCCGCCAGGAGGTTCCTCGAGAACCTCTGATCCCCGACGCTTCAACGAACGGCCGCCCGACGCCCGCCGCCGCGGGCGCGCGGCCGTCCGCCCTCCGGAGAGAGACCATGAGCCTGCCCCGCCGCTTCTGGCACGAGATGACCGCCCCGGAGTTCCGCGACCCCGGCACGAAGGACTGGATCGCCGTCCTCCCCGTCGCCGCGATCGAGCAGCACGGGCCGCACCTGCCGGTCTACACCGACACCTGCGTCGCCGAAGGACAGGTGCGGCGGGTGATCGAACTCGCTCCGGCCGACCTGCCGGTGAGCTTCCTGCCGGTGCAGGCGGTGGCGAAGTCGAACGAGCACATCTCCTCGCCGGGCACGCTGACGCTCGACTGGGAGACCGTGACCAAGGCCTGGCTCGACATCGGCGACAGCGTCGCCCGCGCCGGCGTGCGCAAGCTGGTGATCGTCACCTCGCACGGCGGCAACGTGCCGATCATGGACATCGTCGCGCGCGAACTCAGGATCCGCCACGACATGCTGGTGGTCGCCACCGCCTGGGCCCGGTTCGGCCAGCCGGCCGGCGTGTTCCCGGACGCCGAGTTCGTCTACGGCATCCACGGCGGCGACGTCGAGACGTCGCTGATGCTGCACCTGCGACCCGACCTCGTCAGGATGGACCTCGCCGAGGACTTCCGCTCGACCCAGCACGTGCTGATCGAGGAGATGGCGCAGCTCCGCGTGCACGGGCCGGTGCAGTTCGGCTGGAAGGCGCAGGACCTCAACCCGCACGGCGTGGTCGGCAACGCCGCCGCCGCCAGCGCGGAGAAGGGCCGGCTTTCGCTCGACCATGCCGCCCGCGGCTTCCTCGCCCTCTTGGACGACGTCGCCCGCTTCGATCCCGCCCGGCTGTGGAAGCCGTGATCGAACCGGGAACATTTCCTCATTATGCATGCAGAATATGGAGTGTCTTACCCCCGTTCCGGGTGATCCGGGGCTTTACCCGCCAACGAAGCGCGAACACTCGGAGAACCCGCGGGACGCCGCTTGACCTTCCCGCTGCTGGAAGCCCCACATGGGGAGCGTCGGCGCGGCGAGGGTTCCGCGCGCCCCGGAGGTGAAGGCCATGTCCGCGTCCCCGACCGAAGCCGCCGCACCGATCCGCGTTTTCGACATCGACGGCATGACCTGCGCCGCCTGCGCCGGCCGCATCGAGCGGGTGCTCGCGAAGACGCCGGGGGTGCGGGAGGCGCGCGTCAACCTCGCGCTGGAGCGCGCCGACGTGGTGCTCGACCCCGGCGTCGCCGACGACGTCGTGGTCGCCGCCGTCGACCGCGCCGGCTACGGCGCCGAGCCGCGGCGGGCCGACCCGGCCGAACGGCGGCGCCAGCGCGAGCGCGAGGAGGCCGCCCGCCGCGCCGCCTTCCGGCGCACGCTGTCCCTGTTCGCCGTCTCGGCCGTGCTCACCCTGCCCTTCCTGGTCTCGATGGTGGCGATGGCGGTCGGTGCCGGTCATCTCATGGGGCCGTGGACCGAATTCGCGCTGGCGAGCGTGGTGCAGGTCGTCGCCGGCGCGCGCTTCTACCGCGGCGCCGCCAAGGCGCTCCGCGGCGGTTCGGCCAACATGGACGTGCTGGTGGCCGTCGGCACCACCGCCGCCTACCTGTTCTCGGCCTGGATGGTGGCGACCCGCGGCCACCACGCCGCCGGCCACCTCTATTTCGAAGCTTCCGCCACCGTGCTGACGCTGGTGCTGGCCGGCAAGCTGATGGAGGAGCGCGCCAAGGCCGGCACCACCGCCGCCGTGCGCGCCCTGATGGCGCTCCGCCCGGAGAGCGCGACCCGCCTCGGCGCCGACGGCGGCCTCGCCACCGTGGCGGTCGAGGACCTCGCCCCCGGCGACCGCATCCTGGTCCGGCCCGGCGAGCGCGTCGCGGTCGACGGCGTCGTCGCCGAGGGCGAGGGCCACGTCGACGAGAGCCTCGTCACCGGCGAGAGCGTGCCGGTGCGAAAGGGTGCGGGCGACGCGGTGGTCGGCGGCACCGTCAACGGCGAGGGCGCGCTGACGGTGCTCGTGCGCGCGGTCGGCGAGGACACCACGCTCGCCCGCATCACCCGGCTGGTCGAGAACGCCCAGTCCGGCAAGGCGCCGGTGCAGCGGCTGGTCGACCGGGTCTCCGCGGTGTTCGTGCCGGTGGTGATGGCGCTGGCGGCGGCGACCTTCGCCGGCTGGCTCCTCGCCGGCGGCGGCTTCGAGGCGGCCCTCGTGGCTGCGGTGTCGGTGCTGGTGATCGCATGCCCCTGCGCGCTCGGCCTCGCCACCCCGACGGCGCTGGTGGCCGGCACCGGCGCGGCGGCGCGCGCCGGCATCCTGATCCGCGACATCGAGACGCTCGAGCGCGCGGCGCGCGCCGACGTCGTGCTGTTCGACAAGACCGGCACGCTGACCGCCGGCCGGCCCGAGGTGGTCGACGTGGTGCCGACGGCGGGTGTCGATCCCCTCGATCTCCTCGCCGCCGCCGCCGCGGTGCAGCGCTTCAGCGAGCACCCGCTCGCCCGCGCCGTGACGGCTGCCGCCGAGGCGAGCGGAATCGTGCCGCCGCCGGCGTCGGGCTTCCGCGCCGTCGCCGGCCGTGGTGCGCTGGCGATCGTCGCGGGCGCCCGCATCGCCATCGGCAACGCCGCCCACATGGCCGACCTCGGTGTCGACACCGGCACGGTCGCGGCCGACCTCGCCGCCCTCGAGGCCCGGGCCCGCACCGCCGTGGTGGTTGCGCGCGAGCGGACGGCGCTCGGCGTGCTCGGCCTCGCCGATCCCGTGCGACCCGAGGCACGGGCGGCGGTGGCGGCGCTCGCCGCCCGCGGCATCGCCGCGCGGATGCTGACCGGCGACAACGCCGCGGTCGCCGCGGCGGTCGCGGGCGAACTCGGGCTCGACGGCTGGAAGGGTCCCGTGCGCCCGGCCGACAAGGCGGCCGAGGTCGAGGCACTGCAGGCGGCCGGACGGCGCGTGGTCATGGTCGGCGACGGCGTCAACGACGCCCCGGCGCTCGCCGCCGCCGACGTCGGCATCGCCATGGGCACCGGCACCGACGTCGCCATGGAGACCGCCGGGGTGACGCTGATGCGCCCCGACCCGCGCCTCGTCGAAGCCGCGCTCGACGTCGCCAGGGCGACGACCGCCAAGATCCGCCAGAACCTGTTCTGGGCCTTCGCCTACAACGTGGTCGGCATCCCGCTCGCCGTCGCCGGCCTCCTGACCCCGGCGATCGCCGGGGCGGCGATGGCCGCGAGTTCGGTCTGCGTCGTCACCAACGCCGGATTGCTGACGCGCTGGAAACCGTCGGGTCTCAATCGTTGAGCAGGAGCACGCCGACGTTCAGCGCGACGGCGTAGGACACCCAGGCGAGATAGGGCGCGAGCGCGAGGCTCCAGCGCCCCACCACCGGCCGCGCGGCGGCGATCGTCCAGGCGATCGCGAGCCAGAGCGGCAGGATCACCGCGAGCCCCGCCGCCGGTGAATGCAGCCCGAAGAAGGCGACCGACCACGCGGCGTTGAGGACGAGCTGGACCAGGAAGGCGGTCAAGGCGCGTCGGCGCGCCGGGCCGGCCGGGGCCTCGAACAGGCGCCACAGCACCAGCGCCATCAGCAGGTAGAGCAAGGTCCACACCGGCCCGAACACCGCGTTCGGCGGCGTGAAGGCGGGCTTGTCGAGGCCGGCGTACCAGGTCGGGATCGCCGGCAGGGTGGCGGCGCTGCCGATCGCGGCGGCGGAAAAGCAGAGTGCGACGGCGCCGAGGAGCCTGAACGCCGAGGCGACGGCGGTGGACGAACGGGTCAAGCGGGCGGCTCCTCGGCTGATCGGACGACACGAAGGTGGGCCGGTCGCCCGCCGCGGCAAGGCCCGGGGCATCCCGTCGTCATGCGCCGTCGTCGTCCGCCCCTCTGGTCCGGCGCGCCGGAAGGCCTATGATCCACCCGCCCGAGCCGGCTCGCCCGGCGTCACGGAGAGATGAGATGACCGATCCCGACCTGCCGCCCCTCGACGGCGTCGCCGTCGCCGTGGTCGGCGCCGGCCTCGCCGGTCTCGCCGCCGCCCGTCGTCTCGCCAAGGCCGGCGCGGTGGTGTCCGTGTTCGAGCGCGCCGACCGGCCCGGCGGCCGGCTGGCGACGCGGCGGACGGGCGTCGGCGCCGCCGACCACGGCGCCCAGTATCTCACCGCCCGCGAGCCCGGCTTCAAGGCCTGGGCCGCGCGGGCGCGCGCCGAGGGCGTGCTCGCCGCCTGGCATCCGCGCGGCAAGGACGGCGAGGATGACTGGCTGGTCGGCGTGCCCGGCATGAACGACCTGCCCGCCGCGCTGATCGACGGCTTCGCGGTGACGACGGGGCGGACGGTCGCCGCGATCCGCGACGACGAGGCCGCCGGACTGCACCTGGTGTTCGAGCAGGGCGGCGACGCCGGCCCGTTCGCCCACGTGGTGGTGGCGACCCACGCGCCGCCGGCGCTCGAACTCACCGCCCCGTTCGGTGCGCCGTTCGACCGCATCGCCGAGGTCCGGATGGCGCCGTGCTGGACGCTGCTCGCCGGCTTCGACCGCCCGGTCGATCCCGGCTTCGACGTGGTCCGCAACGTCGAGGCGCTGGCGTGGACCGCCCGCTCCGCGTCGAAGCCCGGCCGTTCGGGCGAAGTCTGGGTGGCGCAGGCCGATCCGGTCTGGTCCGCCGCGCGGATCGAGGCGAGCGAGGAGGAGGTGGTGGCGGCGCTGCTGCCGATGCTCGCGGCCGCGCTCGGCGACATGCCCGAACCGGTGGAGACCGAGGCGCACCGCTGGCGCTTCGCGCTGGTCGAGAAGGCGGTCGGCGAGACCTTCCTGCTCTCGCCCGACGGCCGGATCGGCGCCTGCGGCGACTGGGCGATCGCGCCCCGCGCCGAATCCGCCTGGGCCTCCGGCGACGGCCTCGCCGAGGCGCTGATCGCCCGCGCCCGCGAGGCGGCGGCGCGCGGCGACGCGCCGTGATCCGGCCCCTCGCGGCGGCCGGCGGATCCTGGTAGGAGGCGGCGATGTCGACGCCCCTGCCCCACACCGTCCGCGGCGAGGCCGACGGGCGGCCGCCCGTCGTGCTGCTGCACGGCTTCGCCGGCGACGCGCTCGGCTGGACCAGCGTCCAGCTGGCGCTCGAGCGCCGCCGCCGCTCGATCGCCTTCGACCTGCCCGGCCACGGCCGGGCCCTCGCCTGGCCGGAGATCGGGCACGCCGGTCTCGCGGCCAAGGCGGTGACCGCCAGCCTCGACGCCCTCGACCTGCCGGCCGTGCACCTCGTCGGCCACTCGATGGGCGGCGCCGTCGCCGCGCTGATCGCGCTGCGCGACCCCGGGCGGATCGCCAGCCTCACCCTGGTCGCCCCCGGCGGCTTCGGCCGCGACATCAACCACCGCCTGCTCCGCCGCTTCGCCGCCGCGCGCGCGGAGAGCGAGATCGCGCCGCTGCTCGAACAGTTCTTCGGCTATTCCGCCCGTCTGCCGCGGCGGATGGCGGCGCAGATCGCGCTCGGCCGCGACGAACCCGGCCGGATCGAGGCGTTGACAACCGTTGCCGAGGCGATCCTCGACGGCGAGGGCCAGCGCACCGTCGACCGCGACGGCATCGGCGCGCTGACGGCGCCGGTGCGGGTGATCTGGGGCGAGGACGACCGGGTGCTGCCGGTGCGCCAGTCCGAGGGCCTCGCCGGCGCGATCGCGGTGCACCGCTTCGCCGGCGTCGGCCACATGCCGCATCTCGAGGTGCCCTCGGCGGTCGCCCGCGTCGTCGCCGAGCAGATCGCCACGGCCTGACGTCCACCCCGGACGGCTCCCCGCGACGGGGTCCCGCGAGGTGCCTATCCTCCGGCGGGCGCCCGCCGCCGCCGGCCCCACGGTCGACGCGCGGATTCCACGGCGCGCCGCTACTGCCCGGCGGCACCGTCGATCAGCTGCTGCAGCGGGTCGACCGCGTCGCCGCAGCGCCGGGCCGGATCGCCGGCGCAGTCGTCGGCGGGAGCCGGCGCGGGCGCGGCTGAGCCTGCGGCCGGCGCCGCTTCGGCGGGGACGGCCGGTTCGGAGGCAGGGTCGGCCGCGGCGGGCACGGCCGGCTTCGGCTTGCGGGGTTTCTGCGGCTTCTCCGCCGGCGGCTGGTCGTCGCCGGGCGCGGCCGCCCCGTCGTTCGGCGCCGGTTCGGCGGCATCGGGCGCAGGCTTCCCCGGCTTCTGCGGCTTGGCCGGCTTCTGCGGCTTTTCCGGACGCGGCTGATCGTTCCCGGGCGCCGATCCGCCGTCGTTCGGTGTCGGAGCGCCGTCGTCGGGTGTTTCGGGAGCAGGCTTGACCGGCTTCTGCGGCTTCTCCGGGCGCGGCTCTTCGCCCGCCGGGAGCGGCGCGACGTCGTTCGGCTGCGGCGCCCCGTCGTCGGGCGCGGGCTTCCCCGGCTTCTGCGGCTTGCCGGGCTTCTGCGGCTTCTCCGGGCGCGGCTGTTCGCCCCCGGGGAGTGGAACGACGTCGTTCGGCTGCGGCGCTCCGTCGTCGGGCACGGGCTTCCCCGGTTTCTGCGGCTTGGCCGGCTTCTGCGGCTTTTCCGGGCGCGGCTGATCGTTGCCGGGAAGCGGCACGTCGTCGTTCGGCGCGGGATTGCCGACGTCGCCGCCCGGGACGGCGTCGTCGACCGGCGGGCGCGGGCCGGGGCGGGGACGCGGGACCGGAATGCCGCCGACCACCGCGGGGCCGGAATCGCCGGCCACGGCGTCGCCGCCGGGAACGGAGCCCGGATCGCCGGGACCGGGATCGACCACGCCGGGCTCGATCGGCCTCGGTTCGGCCACGCCCGGATCGATCGGGCCGGGATCGGCCGCACCCGGATCGTTCGGCCGGAGGGGCGCAGGGTCGCCGGTCGGGATCGGCGGCGCGGCGCCGCCGAGGGCGCCGAGCAGGTCGTCGAGACCGACGTCGCCGGCCGCGCCGGTGCCGCCGGGCAGGAGCGCGCCGAGATCGGGCGCGACCACCCCCGAACCGCCCGCACCGCCGGCGAGCGCGCCGCCGAGGCCGGGCGCCAACCGGTCGAACACCGCGCCGAGATCGCCCGCTCCGCCTGCGCCGACCCCGGCGCCCGCGAGCGCCGCGAAGGCGCCGCCCATGCGCGACAGCTTGGCATAGGCCGCCGCGGGATCGGACAGGATGTCGGCGACGTCGGGATAGATGCGCGGGGACGCCCAGGGCCCCTCGATCACCACCGGGACCTCGAAGGAGAGCGCGTCGCCGCCACCGGGTGCCGTCAGCTTCGGCGTCACGGTCAGCGCCAGCGCCTTGCCGCCGATGTCGATGCGGCCGGCGCCGCGCGCGGTCAGCGCCGGCGCGTCGAGGGCGAGGTCGGCGGTGGTGGCGACGCCGCGCGCGACGTCGAAGCTGGCGGCGAGGGTGGTGAAGGGGGTGCTCGCGTCGGGCGAGGCGCCGAGGCCGTTCACGATCGCGCTCGCCGCCGAGGCGAGCAGTGCGCGCACGTCGATGCCGAGCAGCGCGCCGCCCTCGACCCGCACCGACGCGGTGCCGGCGAGATCGCGCATCAGCGCCCGCACCGAGCCGCCGGTGCCGCGGATCGAAAGATCGGCCGAGGCGCGGCCGCCGATCCGGCCGGTGCCGAGGGTGGCGGCGAGCACGGGCGCAAGGTCGACCCGCTCCAGACGCACCGCGACGTCGACCGCGGCGGCAGCGTCCGTGGCGTCGACGCCGACGCGACCGGTCAAGGTGCCGCGGTGCAGCGCCACCGACGGCAGGTCGACCGCGAGCTTGCCGCCGGCGACGGTGATCCGCGCCTCGGCGGGGCCGCTGGTCAGCGCGCCGTAGCGCAGGGCGTCGGCAGAGAGGGAGACGTCGGCGTCGAAGGCGCGCAGACCCTCGAGGCCGAGCGGGGCGTCGCTCCAGTCCGCCGCGGTCGCCGCGGTGGGAGCGCCGGGGCCGGCGGCGCCCGCGGCGCCCGCGATCATGCCGCCGATGTCGATGAGCGGTCCGCGCAGCCGGGCACCCACCCGCGGACGAGCGCCGAAGTCGAGCGAGACGTCGCCGGAAAAGCCGCCGTCGCCGAGCTTCACCTGGAGGCCGTCGACCGCGACCGAGCGCGCCGAGGCGTCGATCGCGGCGGTGACGGCGAGAGCACCGGCGGGCAGGCCCTCGGCGGGCCGACCGAGCACGGCGGCGAGGGCGCCGAGCGAGGGGGCGCGGAGCTCGATCCGGCCCGAGGCGGCGCCCTCGGCGGGCAGCACGTCGCCGTCGAAGCCGAGCCCGACCTTGCCGCCAGTGACGCGGACCGCGAGCGGAAAGGCGTGGCCGTCGAGCACACGGCGGGCGTCGACGGTGGCGTCGAAACCGAAGGGCCGGCCGGCTAAACCGAGCGTGCCCTCGGCACGCACCGGCTTGCCGAGCGAGGCGATGGTGGCCTTGACCGCGATCGCCTCGGCGCGGTCGGCGGCGGGGTCGCCGAACAGGCCGGCGAGGCCGGTGCCGGCGAAGCTGCCCCCGGCGAGCGTCACCGTGCCGGAGGCGTCGAGACTCTCGGCGAGGGCGGAGGCGGTGCGGCCGGCGGCGGCGAAGGCGAGGTCGGCGCCGAGTTTGCCGGCGAGCGGGGAACCGGCACCGGCGAGACGGGCGAGGGCGCCGACGTCGAAGCCCTTGGCGGCGACGCTGCCGTCGAGGCGCAGGCGTTCACCGTCCGGCCGCGCCTTAACCCGCAGCGCGAGGCTGCCGCCGGCGAGGCGGACGCCGTCGAGCACCGCGGTCGCGGCGCCGCCCTCGGCGACGACGACGAGGTGGAGGCCGTCGAGCGTACCGGCGTCGCCGAGCGCCGCGCCGCGGATCGCGCCGACGGTGAGGTCGAGGCCGCCGTCGACCACGCCGAGCACGGCGGGATCGAGGCGGGGATCGCCGCCCGGCGCGGCGCGGCCATCCTCCTCGCGGGCGTCCGCGAAGCGGTCGGCGGCGCGGTCGAGGTCGAGGTCCGGCACGGCGAGGCGCGCGTCGATCCGGGGCCGCGCCCCGGCCGGCAGCGCCACCGAGACGCCGCCGGTGACGGCGATGCCGTCGATCTCCGCCTTCAGCCCGCCGAGGTCGACGCGGTCGGCACCGGCCGCGACGTCGCCGGAGACGTCGAGCGCGCGGAACGGCGGCTTCGGCAGGCCGGCCAGCGCGGCGAAGCCGATCAGGTCGTCGGAGCCGGCGGTCAGACGGCCGCGGGCGGTGGCGGCGCGGGCGTCGACCACGCCGTCGAAGCCGACCACGAGCGCCTCGGCCGAGAGCGCGAGCCGGACGTCGGCGCTGCCGCCGGCGATCAGCGTCGCCGGCGAGGCGAGGGTCGCGTCGAAGGCGAGCGGCACGCCGCGGAGCGCGAGGCCGCCGCGGGCGGTCAGCGGTGCGGCGAGGTCGGCGAGCGCGGTCTCGACCGCGATGCGCTCGACCACCTCGGAGACGCCGGAGCGCTCGTCGGTCCAGCTCACCGAGCCGTCCTCGACGGCGAAGCGCGCGACGGAGAGCGCGAAGCCGCCGCCGGACGCTGCCGGTTCGGCCGACGGCGCCGCGGCCTTCCCGGCCGCCATGGCCGGGACCCAGTTGCGGTGGCCGTCGGCATCGACGGTGAGGACGAGGCGCGGGCTCTGCAGCGTCAGCCCCGTGACCTCGACGCGGCGGTCGATGAGCGGGGCGAGCGCGAGGCCGAAGCGGACGGTGCCGACGCGGGCGAACTCCGGCGCGTCGCCGGCGGCGACGCCAACGTCGACCGCCTCGAGGGCCGGCTCGGGCACCAGCGTGAAGGAGACCGGACCGTCGAGCGCGAGGCGGAAGCCGGTGGCGCCCTCGACCGCCGCCACCACCTGGGCGCGGATCCAGTCGGCCGGCACCACGAAAGGCACCGCCAAGACGGCGACCACGAGGATCGCGAGCAGCGCGAACAGGCCGGCGACGATCCGTACCATGGCCAAGGCTCCCGTCCCGCGTCCCCGATTCGCCCGGAGGATAGCCTTTCCGGCGCCCCGCGGACGAGTGCCGGCGGAAAACGGCGGCCACGGTCAGGATTCCGTCAGTGGCGCCGTGGCAGGATCGCGGCCATGACACGTCCCGCCCTCGTCCTCGTCGCGCTCCTCGTCGCCACGGCGTTCGCCGCCGGGCCGGCCTGCGCCCGCGACGGTGGCGGCGGAAGCGACGGTGGCGACGGCGGCGGCGGCGGCGGTGGCGACGGCGGCGGCGGCGGCCACGGCGGGGGGAACGACGACGGCGGCGGCCGTGGCGGCGACGACCACGACGACGACGGCGACGATCACGGCGGAGGCGGCGGCAACGGCCGCGGCGACGGCATCCGGCTCGGCCACGACGAGGCGCGCGCCGCCGTCGAGCGCGGCGAGATGGTACCGTTGTCGCAGGTGCTGCGGATGATCCGCCGCAGCGGCCGCGGCGAGCCGATCGACGTCGAACTGGTGCGGCGCCGGACGGGACGGGTGATCTACGAGGTGATCGTGCTCGACGAGCAGCGCCACCTCGTGCGTCTCTTCGTGGACGCGGCCGACAACCGCATCCTGGCGGCGGGAGGGTATTGATGCGCATCCTCGTGGTCGAGGACGAGGCGGCGATCGCGCGCGAGGTGGCGGCGGCGCTGCGCGAGGTCGGCTATGTCGTCGACGTCACCGACAACGGCGAGGACGCCTGGTTCCTGGCCGACACCGAGAATCTCGACGCCATGGTGCTCGACCTCGGCCTGCCCCGCCTCGACGGCCTCACCGTGCTGCGCCGGATCCGCGCCGGCGGCTCGACGCTGCCGGTGATCGTGCTCACCGCCCGCGGCAACTGGATGGAGCGGGTCGAGGGCATCGACGCCGGCGCCGACGACTACCTGCCGAAGCCGTTCCAGATGGAGGAGCTGGTCGCCCGGCTCGGCGCCGTGCTGCGCCGCACCGGCGGCCACGCCTCGCCGCTGATCGAGGTTGGGCGGCTGACGCTGGAGACCCGGCGGCGCACCGCCTCGATCGACGGCCGCTCGATCGACCTGTCGGCGCTGGAATTCCGCCTCGTGCGCTACCTCGCCCACCACCGCGGCCGGGTGGTCAGCCAGGTCGAACTGTCCGAACACGTCTACGAGACCGACCGCGAGCCCGATTCCAACGCGCTGGAGGTGCTGATCGGCCGGATTCGGCGCAAGATCGGCCCCGACCTGATCACCACCCGGCGCGGCCAGGGCTACCTGATGGAGGGATGATGCGCCTCGTGCCGTTCGATCCGCGCTCGCTCCGGGTGCGGCTGATGCTCTTGGCGGCGCTGTCGATCGGCCTGACGCTGCTCGTCGCCGGCGTCACGCTGTCGGTGGTGTTCGAGCGGCACATCGAGCGGCGCATCGCCGACGAGCTGTCGTTCCGCTGGACCGAGCTCGCCGGCTCGCTGCGGCTCGACGCCGAGGGCCGGCCCGAGCTCGCCCGCAGCCCGGCGGATCCTCGCTACGGCCGGCCGCTGTCGGGCGCCTATTGGCAGGTCGAGGCAGCCGGCGGCGCCCCGTTGCGCTCGCGCTCGCTGTGGGACCGCCGCCTCGAGACGCCCGCCGACGCCCCGACCGACGCCGCCTTCGAGATCGACGGCTTCGAGCCGGACAGCGAATTCTACGTCGTCTCGCGCCCGGTCGTGCTCGTGGGCGCCGGCGGCGAGGACGTGCCGTTGACGCTCTCGGTGGCGCTCGACCACGACGAGATCCAGGCGGCGCGCGAGTCCTTCGACGCCGACCTCGTCAAGGCGCTGTCGGTGATCGCCGCCGCCCTGCTCGCCGGCGCGCTGCTGCAGGCTCACCTCGGCCTCTCCCCCCTGCGGACCCTGCGCGAGCGGATCGCGGCGATCCGCGCCGGCCGCACCGACCGGCTCGGCGCCGGCTTCCCGTCCGAGATCCAGCCGCTCGCCGACGACCTCGACCGCCTGCTCGACCGCCAGGACGTGCTGATCGGCCGCGCCCGCGACCGCGCCGGCGCCCTCGCCCACGGCTTCAAGACACCGCTCACCATCCTGACGCTGGAATCGCGCCGGCTCGCCGACGCCGGCGACGCCGACGGCGCCCGCGTGCTGCGCGAGCAGGTCGAGATCATGCGCCGCCACGTCGAGCGCGAGCTCGCCCGCGCCCGCATCCGCGGCTCGGCGCTCGGCGGCAGCGCCCTCGGCGCCGGCCGGGCCGCCGAACTCGGCCTCACCGTGCACCGGCTGGTCGACACCGTGCGCCGGCTGCCCTTCTCCGACCGGATCGACTTCTCCGTCGACGTGCCCGCGGAGCTGCGCATCCGCATGGACCGCGACGACCTCGGCGAGGTCGTCGGCAACCTGCTCGACAACGCCCGCAAGTTCGCGGTCTCGGCGATCGCGGTCCGCGCCGTGGTCGACGCCACCGCCGGCCTCGTCCGCGTCGAGGTCGCCGACGACGGCCCCGGCTTCGACCGCCCGGCCGCCCCCGAACGCAACCACGACGGCAGCGGCCTCGGCCTCGCCATCGTCGAGGACGTCCTCGGCGCCTACGGCACCCACCTGACCCGCGACCGGAGCGGCGGGCGGACGGTGGTGGGGTTCACGATCGGCCGGGCCGAGCCGACGTGGGAGGGCAAGGTGGCGGCGGAGTAGGGGTAGGTGGGTGTCGAACCCGGGTCAGTTGCTGGCGCCGGGCGGGGGACTGTCGCGGGCGGCGAGGATGGCCTCTCGAAGGGCGATGGTGAGGTCGAAATAGTGGGACACCTGTGCCCCGCGGAAGACCTCAAGGGCTCTTTCCATAGCCGTAAGTGCGGCATCGAGATCATTCTGGCGCCTCGTGCGCTCGAAGAATCTTAGACAAGCTAAGGCAAGGTTGTGCTGCGTCACCGCCCAATAGAGCGGCATCCGCTCGCGCGTGCGCACCTCTAGGGCCGCCCGGAAGGCCGCCACCGCCTCCTTGAGCCGCGCCGTCCCCGCCTCCCGCTCGCCCAAGGACCTGAGCGCGTCACCGAGGTTGTTCTGCGTCGTCGCCCAGGCGAACGGTACCCGCTCGCGCGTCAACTCCTCCAGCGACGCCCGATAGGCTGCCACCGCCTCTTCGAGCCTTCCCGTCCCCGCCTCCCGCTCGCCCAGGGTCACGAGCACGTTGCCGAGGTTGTTCAGCGTCATCGCCCAATCGAGCGGCACCCGCTCGCGCGTCCGTTCCTCCAGCGCCGCCCGGTAGGCCGCCACCGCCTCCTCGACCCGCGCCGCCCCCGCCTCCCGCTCGCCGAGAGTCCTTAGCGCGTTGCCGAGGTTGTTCTGCGTCGCCGCCCAGTCGAGCGGCACCCGCTCGCGCGTCCTTTCCTCCAGCGCCGCCCGATAGGCCGCCACCGCCTCCTCGAGCCGCGCCGTCCCCGCCTCACGCGCGCCGAGGATAGCGAGCGCGCTGCCGAGGTTGTTCAGCGTCATCGCCCAGTCGAGCGGCACCCGCTCGCGCGAGCGTTCCTCCAACGCCGCCCGATAGGCCGCCACCGCCTCATCGAGCCGCGCCGTCCCCGCCTCACGCGCACCGAGGATCGCGAGCGCGGTGCCGAGATCGTTGCACATTGCACCTCTTTCGTCGGGATTGCTGGCTCGGGCGAGGCCGATGCGGGCGAGTTCGATCGAGATCTCCAGTGGCAGTCGGGTGCCACGATCCCGGCCCTCGACATGGTTTTCGTCCTGGACGGCACGGAGGGCGTGATGACGGCTTTCCGGGTCGGCGTGTTCGAGGTCGACGATGCGCACCAAGCGCTCGGCCGCCGATCGAACATCGCGCGCCAGAACGGCCTGGTCGTAGGCGGCGCGGAGCAAGCGCGTGCCAGCCTCGCGGCTGCGGGCACGGCGCTCCTCTTCTTCGGCTCGGCGGGTGACTTCCTCGTGTTCCCAGGCCGCGAAGGCGTCGTCGGCGACTTCGATCGCCGCTTCGAAGCGGGCTTCCCTGGAAAGCGCGGCGACACGCGCGAGGATGTCGTCGATGAAGGCACCGAGGTTGGTGCCGTGCCGCCCCTCCTCGGCGACGCGGATCGCGACCGCGACGGCTTTCTCCAGTTCGCGGAGGGCGCTGTCGGAGTCCTCGATAGTCGGAAGGATGCGCCGGGCGATTTCGATGATGGTCGCTTCGGGGATGCCGGCCTGGGCCGCCGCTGCCAGTGTCGGGGCGTCCTGCGCACGCATGCGCGCCAGGATCTCGGCCAGCATCGCGCGGTCTTCCGCGCGTTCGACCCGCTCGGCGCGGTGATGGTCGACCAGTTCGTCGACCTTGATCTCGGTGCGCCGCGTCGTGGCGTCGACGTCGCGGAGGAGACCGAGCATGTCGGTCTGCCCTTCGATCAGGCTCGTCAGCCGCGCGAAGGTCTCCTCGTCGATCGCAGGGCGCAGGCTCTCCCAGAAGCCGGCGTCGGCCCTGAGCGTGGCGAAGGTTTCGCGCAGGGTGGCGGCGAGGATCGTGCGATAGGTGTCGTTGCCCGTTTCGGGATGGAACAGCGGCTCCACCCCCGCGGCGCGGAGCATCAGGAAGCGGACGATGTCCTGGGTCTTCAGGTCCAGGGCGACGAGCGCGCCCGCCTCGAAGCTGATCCGGTCGGCGACATCGGCGAGCCGCAGAACGGCAGCCTCGGCATCGGCCTGTTCGGCCCAGCCGGGCTGTTCGGCGTCGAGCTGCTGGCGCACGCCTGCCGCAATGGCCTTGCGGGCGCGGGCGTAAACCGCCTGCGGGTCCTTGCCGCGGCCGCGCAGCATGGTGGTGGCGAGGCCGACGGCGCCGACCGCCGCCTCGGCGACACCGACGCCGACCGGAAGCAGACCGCCGCCGACGGCCAGCCCGCCGCCGATCAGCAGCGTGCCGGTCACCAGACCGCAGAGTTTGTCGAGGCACTCGTCACTGATCCAGCCCATCGGCCGCTCCCCCACCCGAGGTGAAAGATAGGCCCGGACCGACGCTGCCCGCAATGCGGGCGACGGGGCGACGTTGCACGGGTCGGCGGCGATGTGTGTACTACGCCACTTCCATACACATCGGCTCCGCCCATGCGCACCAACATCGACATCGACGACGATCTCATCGCCGAGGCCATGCGGCTCACCGGGCTTCCCACCAAGAAGGCGACGGTGGAGGAGGCTTTGCGGCGGATCGTGCGCGCCGAACACTTGCGCACCGTCCTCCGCGACTCCGCGGGGATCGGCTGGGAAGGCGGTCTCGAGGAGATGCGGCTCGGCCGGGACCGTCTGCCGCCGCCATGATCGTCGTCGACAGCTCGGTCTGGATCGACCACTTCAACGACCGTCGCGACGAACCGGCGGTCCGGACCTTCCGGGCCATCGCCGACCCCACCGAGGTCCTGGTCGGCGACATCATCCTGCTCGAGTTGCTGCGCGGCGCTCGCGGCGACCGCCATGCCGCCCGTCTCGCGGCCGTGCTGGAGGCCTTCGAGACGCGATCCATGCTGGACGCGCGGGGCGCCGTACTGGCCGCGCGCAACGATCGGTTCCTGCGCGAAAAAGGCGTTACCTTGCGCAAGCTGCCGGACCTCGTCATCGCCAGCTTCTGCATGGACGGCGGACACGACCTGCTGACGAAGGACCGCGACTTCCTGCCCTTCGCAGAGCATCTCGGCCTGCGGCTCCTCTGAAGCCCCTCACGCCGCCTGCTTCGTCCCCGCGCGCACGATCCTGACGATGTCGGCCATGATGTCGGTGAGCTGGAAGTCCTTGGGGGTGTAGACGGCGGCGACGCCCATGGCGCGGAGCGTCTCGGCGTCGTCGGGCGGGATGATGCCGCCGACGACGACGGGAACGTCGTCGAGGCCGTTGTCGCGCATGCGGCCCATCACCTCGCGCACCAGCGGCACGTGGCTGCCGGACAGGATCGACAGGCCGACGACGTGTACGCTCTCCTCGAGCGCGGCGTTGACGATCTCGGCCGGGGTCAGGCGGATGCCCTCGTAGACCACTTCCATGCCGCAGTCGCGGGCGCGGACGGCGATCTGCTCGGCGCCGTTGGAATGGCCGTCGAGGCCGGGCTTGCCGACCAGGAACTTGAGCCGGCGGCCCATGGCGGCGGAGACGTCGTCGACGGCGGCGCGCACCGCCTCGATCTCGCCGGCCGACGCCGAGGCGGCGGCGCCGACGCCGGTGGGGGCGCGGTACTCGCCGAACACGGCGCGCAGCGTGCGGCCCCATTCGCCGGTGGTGACGCCGGCCTTGGCGGCGGCGATCGAGGGCTCCATGACGTTGCGGCCCTCGGCGGCGGCGCGGCGGAGCTCCTCCAGCGCGGCGTCGACCGCCTTCTGGTCGCGCGCGGCGCGCCAGGCCTTCAGCGCCTCGATCGCCTCGGCCTCGACGTGCTCGGGCACGGTCAGGATGCCGCCGTCGGCCCCGGCGGCGAGCGGCGAGGCCTCGGTCTCGCGGAACTTGTTGACGCCGACGACGACCTGCTCGCCGGCCTCGATGCCGGCGAGGCGGCGGGTGTTGCTCTCGACCAGGGCGCGCTTCATGTAGCCGCTCTCGACGGCGGCGACCGCGCCGCCCATGGCGGCGATGCGGGCGAGTTCGTCGCGCGCCTCGGCCTTCAGCGCCTCGACCTTGGCGGTCATCACGGTGGAGCCGTCGAAGATGTCGCCGTATTCGAGCAGATCGGTCTCGAAGGCCATGATCTGCTGCATGCGCAGCGACCACTGCTGGTCCCACGGACGCGGCAGGCCGAGCGCCTCGTTCCAGGCCGGCAGCTGCACGGCGCGGGCGCGGGCGTTCTTGGAGAGAACGACGGCCAGCATCTCGATCAGGATGCGGGTGACGTTGTTCTCCGGCTGCGGCTCGGTGAGGCCGAGCGAGTTGACCTGGACGCCGTAGCGGAAGCGGCGCAGCTTGGGGTCCTCGACGCCGTAGCGCGTCTCCAGGATCTCGTCCCAGAGCTCGGTGAAGGCGCGCATCTTCGCGATCTCGGTCACGAAGCGCATGCCGGCGTTGACGAAGAAGGAGATCCGCGCCACCGCGGCCGGGAACTCGGCCTCCGGGATCGCGCCCGAGGCCTTCATGCCGTCGAGGATGGTGCAGGCGGTGGCGAGCGCGAAGGCGAGCTCCTGCACCGGCGTCGCGCCGGCCTCCTGCAGGTGGTAGGAGCACACGTTCATCGGGTTCCACTTCGGCATCGCCCGGTAGGTCCAGGCGATGACGTCGGTGGTCAGCCGGAGCGAGGGCGCCGGCGGGAACACGTAGGTGCCGCGGGAGAGGTATTCCTTGACGATGTCGTTCTGCGTCGTGCCGTTGAGCTTGGCGCGGTCGGCGCCCTGCTCGTCGGCGGCGGCGACGTAGAGCGCGAGCAGCCAGGCGGCCGTCGCGTTGATCGTCATGGAGGTGTTCATCCGCTCGAGCGGGATGTCGGCGAACAGGCGGCGCATGTCGCCGAGATGGGCGACGGGCACGCCGACCTTGCCGACCTCGCCGCGGGCGAGCACGTCGTCGGGGTCGTAGCCGGTCTGGGTCGGCAGGTCGAAGGCGACCGACAGGCCGGTCTGACCCTTAGCGAGGTTGCCGCGGTAGAGCGCGTTGGACGCCGCGGCCGTGGAATGGCCGGCATAGGTGCGGAAGATCCAGGGCTGGTCGCGCCGCGGGCCGCCCGAACGGCCGTTCGCGTTGTCGTCCGTCATCGTCTTCCTCCGCCGTCCCCGCAAAGCGCGCCGGACCCTCGGGCTCCGGGCGGCGGGATCATAACGGTTCGCCGCGGTGCGGTAAGTCAGCCAAAGGTCGCGCCGGTCCGGCCTGCGTCTCCGCGTCGCGGTCGGGGCGGCGAGGGAACCTCCGGGGAAAAGATCGGCTTTGCAGGGCCCGAGGAAATTCTGACGGGCGGTCGGGCGCATCTTGGGGCATCCAGGGCGACGACGGCCGACCGAAAGTCGAAGCCCGGCCCCGGGCGCATCATCGAAGGTCTTATTGGCCCGCCGGGCAAGGCTCGTCGATGATCTCGGCACTGCAACATGGACCCCGCCGTGGACGGCGGCGGGGCGGAACCCGGGGCAGGCCACGACCCACGGGACCGGACAGAGGAAAGGAACATTCCGATGAGCGCGCTGCCCACGCCCGCCGAAGGCGCCCCCCTCAAGGATCTCTACGACATCGGCGAGATCCCCCCGCTCGGCCACGTGCCGGAGAAGATGTGGGCCTGGGCGATCCGCAAGGACCGCCACGGCCCGCCCGACACCGCCATGCAGCTCGAGGTCGTGCCGACCTGGAAGCTCGACAGCCACGACGTGCTGGTGCTCGTGATGGCCGCCGGCGTCAACTACAACGGCGTCTGGGCCTCGCTCGGCAAGCCGATCTCACCCTTCGACGGCCACAAGCAGCCGTTCCATGTCGCCGGGTCCGACGCGTCCGGCATCGTCTGGGCGGTCGGCTCGAAGGTGACGCGCTGGAAGGTCGGCGACGAGGTCGTCGTCCACTGCAATCAGGACGAAGGCGACGACGAGGAGTGCAATGGCGGCGACCCGATGCTGTCGCCGTCGCAGCGGATCTGGGGCTACGAGACCGCCGACGGCTCGTTCGCCCAGTTCTGCCGGGTGCAGAGCCGCCAGCTGCTGCCGCGCCCGCAGCACCTGACCTGGGAGGAGAGCGCCTCCTACATGCTGACGCTGGCGACCGCCTACCGCATGCTCTACGGCCATCAGCCGCACACGCTGAAGCCGGGCCAGAACGTGCTGGTCTGGGGCGCGTCCGGCGGCCTCGGCGTGTTCGCGGTGCAGATCTGCGCCGCCGTCGGCGCCAACGCCATCGGCGTGATCTCCGACGAGTCCAAGCGCGACTACGTCATGAGCCTCGGCGCCAAGGGCGTGATCAACCGCAAGGACTTCGCCTGCTGGGGCCAACTGCCCAAGGTCGGCTCGCCGGAATACGACACCTGGTTCAACGAGGCGCGCAAGTTCGGCAAGGCGATCTGGGACGTCACCGGCAAGGGCAACAACGTCGACATCGTGTTCGAGCACCCCGGCGAGGCGACCTTCCCGGTGTCGTCCTTCGTGGTCAAGCGCGGCGGCATGGTGGTGTTCTGCGCCGGCACCTCCGGCTTCAACATCACCTTCGACGCCCGCTACGTCTGGATGCACCAGAAGCGCATCCAGGGCTCGCATTTCGCCCACCTGAAGCAGGCGAGCGAGGCCAACCGCTTCGTGCTGAACCGCCGCGTCGACCCGTGCATGTCCGAGGTGTTCGCCTGGGACCAGATCCCGGCCGCGCACATGAAGATGTGGAAGAACCAGCACGCCCCCGGCAACATGGCCGTGCTGGTCAACGCGCCGCGGACCGGGCTAGTCTCCTTCGAGGACGTGCTCGAGGCGAGCAGGCGCTGAGGGCCGGCCCTTCGCGGCACGGGATGCCGGCCGTCGGATCCCGACGGCCGACGGCTCGCCGCTTCAGCGCATCGCGCCGACCGGCATAGGGGACGCCGGATCCAGCCCGACGGATCCGGCGACGCCCGCCGCGGCGGTCGACGGGGAGGTCAGGCGGACGGTGGCGGTGTAGCTGCCGCCCCAGCCGCGGATGTTGTCGACGAAGACGTAGTAGTCGCCGGCCCGCGGCGCGGTGAAGATCAGCGGCAGGCCGGTGCTGTTCTGGATGATCGAGCCGAAGCGGTCGACCAGCTTGATTCGGATGTCGTCGGAAGTCGGCTTGTCGAGGGCGAGGGTCTGTCCCGCCTTCATGCCGACGACGAACTTGGCGTAGTCCTTCAGGTTGACCCTGAAGGTCTCGTCGATGACGGTCCCGTCGACGAGCCGGATCATCGCGCGTGCGTTGGCATTGTAGCTCTGGATGTCGAAGGTAACCGGGATCGCTCCGGCCTTGGCGATCGTGAAGGTGTAGGTGCCGTCGATCAGGATCGGCAGGGCGCCGACGATGACGCCCTGGCTCGCCTCGCCGGTGAAGACGTAGCTCTGTCCCGGACCGGTGAAGCGCAGCGTGTAAGGCGCGGTCTGGTTCCAGACGATCCAGCTCATCGAATGGCCCGCCTTCAGGCGATAGACCATGCGGACCGGCGCCTCGCCGGCCTCGAAGGTGTAGGTGTAGGCGGGATCGTTGTCGCGCCCGCCGGTCCGGAACGTGGGCTGGCGCGGCTCGACGTCCTTGGCCATGTGCTCGGCCGAGAACACGCCGACGTCCTTGTAGACGGTGGCCGACAGCAGCGAGAAGTCGAGCGTGACGGGATCCAGGCGATAGACCGCCCTGACGGCGTCCTTCAGCGTCAGCCCGTCGCCGAGCACGCGCATGCCGTCGAAGACGAGGCGGCCCTTGGAGTCGACATAGGGCGTCGTGCCGTTCAGGAAGGCCTTGTCGTAGGCCGCGGCCGGACCGGCCGTGGCCATCAGCGCGACGGCGGTCGCGATCATTCCCAAGCTCGCCTTCATCGTTCCTCTCCCCGGCGGCGTCCCGTCCCCGCTCCCGAGGCGGCGATCGGTCGGCCGCCATGCTCGACCCGGACGGTGACGAATGTTCTTACGGAGCAAGTCGACCGCAATGCAGTCCGTATTTCATCGAAGGTTTATTTCAGCTCGGCGGCCGCCGGTCGACGACGGTCGGAACGGCGCTTGCGCCGGGCGGAGGTCCCGCCGTATGGCTCTCCGTCCTCCCACCGGATCCCCCGATGTCCCGCGCCGCCCTCGCCTCACCCGCCGTCGCCACCGACGCCGAGCCCCCGTTCCTGAAGGTCGCGCCGGCCGTCTTCGTGGCGCTGTGGTCGACCGGCTTCATCGCCGCGAAATACGGCGCGCCGGTCGCCGGGCCGTTCTCGCTGCTGGCGATCCGCTTCCTGTTCGTGATCCCGATCCTGGCGCTCGCGGCGACGGTGCTGAAGCGGCGCTGGCCGGACGCGCGGACGGCCGTGCACGCGATGGTCGCCGGCGCTCTGATCCACGGGCTCTATCTCGGCGGCATCTTCTGGGCGGTGAAGCACGGCCTGCCCGCCGGCTTCGCTGGGCTGGTGGTCGGGCTGCAGCCGGTGCTGACGGCCTTCTTCGCGCGCGCCCTGATCGGCGAGCGGGTCGCCGCGGCGCATGTCGGCGGCCTCGCGCTCGGGCTCGTCGGCGTCGCGCTGGTGCTGTGGCCGAAGCTGACCGGCTTCGACGGGCTGTCGCCGGTGGTGGTCGCGGTGGCGCTCGGGGCCGTCGCGGCGATCTCGCTCGGCACGGTCTACGCCAAGCGCTTCGCCTCGGGCTGCGACCTCGTCACCGGCACGGCGCTGCAGTTCGTCGGCGCCTCGGTGATCGGCATCCCGATGGCCGTGGCCGAGGGCTTCTCCTACGTGCCGTCGCTGCAACTCGCCCTGGTGATCGCCTGGCTGGTGCTGATGCTGTCGATCGGGGCGGTGATGCTGCTGCTCGCCATGATGCGGCACGGTGCCGCGTCGAGGGTGGCGACGCTTTTCTATCTGGTGCCGCCGACGACGCTCGGCTTCGCCTACCTGCTGTTCGACGAGACGCTCGGCGCGATCCAACTGGTCGGCACCGCGCTGGTGGTGGCGGCGGTTCTGGTGGCGACGCGCGGGGTGAAACGCACGACGGCGTGACGATCAGTCCGGCGAGCCGCCGGAGGGCGTGGCTCCCGCACCCGCCTCGGCCATCTGCCGGGCCATCTCGCGCTCGGCGCGCAGCTCGATCTTGGCGGCGTTGACCGAGGCGCCGAACAAGAGGATCGCGGCGATCAGGTAGAGGAAGACCAGCGCGGTCATCACGCCGGCGAGGCCGGCGTAGGTGGAGGCGTAGTTGGCGAAGTTGGAGATGTAGGTGGCGAAGCCGACGCCGCCGACGATCCAGGCGCCGAGCGTCAGGCCGACGCCGGGCATGACGTCGCGCATCCGCCGCCGCCCCGCCGGGATCCAGAGATGGGCGACCACGAGCCCGATCCCGAGCACCACCACCGTCACGGCGTAGCGCACGAGATCGAAGGAGCGCTCGAACTCGTGCAGTTGCGGGGCGTAGCGCGTGACGGCGTTCCAGATCACCGGCGTCAGTACCACCAGGAAGGCGAGCGTCAGCAGGACGACTGTGCCGAGCAGGACGAAGACGATGCTCTCGAGGCGCAGCAGCAGGAAGGAGCGGTGCTCGACGCAGCCGTAGGCGCGGTTGAGGCCGACGCGCAGCGCCTCGACGCCCGAGGAGGCGAAGTAGACCGCGAGGCCGACGCCGAAGGTGAGCACGTCGCCGCGCGGGATCAGCAGCACGTTCTTGACCTCGGCGGCGATCGGGCCGGCGACGCGCTCGGGCACCGACTCGAACAGCAGTTCGACCACGGTGCGGGCGAGGTCGCTCATGTCGAAGAAGGCGGCGACCGCGGTCAGGAAGATCAGGAACGGAAAGATCGCCATCAGCGACGTCAGGGCGACGTGGCTGGCGATCGCCCAGCCGTCGGTGGCGGTGAACAGGTCGATCGCCCGCCAGACGATTGCGAAAGAGCGTCGCAGTCTCTTCATCCGACCTCCCCGTATCGCACCGCCGCACCATTGTAACGCGGGTCGGGGGCGATCGGCTTCAGCTGTCCTTTCGGTCACCCTTACCAAAGATGCATTGAGGCCGCTCGACCTTTGCCCCCATTTTGCGCCGCACGAAAACCCCTCTCGAGGAACGCCCGATGAGCGCTGCCGCTCCGCTGACCGCATCCACGGCCACCGTCCGCGATCGGCTGGCCGAAGCCCTGCCCGCGATCGAGGATCTGCTCGTCGCGGCGACCGACGCCGTCCGCGCCAAGGTGCTGGTCGGCGGCAAGCTGTCGGCCGAGGCGCTGGAGCGCGAGCAGCGCGCCGCCCACGGCCTCGCCTGGTTCGCCACCTACGTCGAGAGCCTGCGCCAGCTGGTCTCCTACGCCGACCGGCTCGGCGAGGCCGGCCGCTACGGCCCGGTCGAGGAGGCGCTGGTCGAGATCGGCGCGGCCGAGTACCTGGCGCAGATCTTCGGCGGCATCCCGATGAACCAGGGCGAGATCGTGCGCCTCGCCGACCTCGGCGTCGACGCCCGCACCGCCGAGCGCGCCCGCGGCGCCGCCGCCGCGAGCCTGATCGAGAGCGGCTCCCGGCCGGCCGTGCGCCGCGTCGTCGTCGACGCCATGCGCCGCAAGACCGCGGCCGAGATCGTCGGCGACTCCGGCCTCGACGAGACCATGGAGGCCTTCCGGGCCGAGATGCGCCGCTTCGCCGAGGAGGAGGTGCTGCCGCACGCCCACGAGTGGCACCTCGCCAACGCCTACATTCCGCTCGAGGTGATCGACAAGCTCGCCGCGCTCGGTGTGTTCGGGCTGACCATCCCCGAGGAATTCGGCGGCCTCGGGCTCGGCAAGGAGTCCATGTGCGTGGTCTCCGAGGAGCTGTCGCGCGCCTACATCGGCGTCGGCTCGCTCGGCACCCGTTCCGAGATCGCCGCCGAGCTGATCCTGTGCGGCGGCACCGACGCCCAGAAGGCGGAATGGCTGCCGAAGATCGCCTCCGGCGAGGTGCTGCCGACAGCCGTCTTCACCGAGCCGAACACCGGCTCCGACCTCGGCTCGCTCCGCACCCGCGCGGTGAAGGACGGCGACGTCTGGAAGATCACCGGCAACAAGACCTGGATCACCCACCCGGTCCGCGCCGACGTGATGACCGTGCTCGCCCGCACCGAGCCGGACACCACCGACTACCGCGGCCTGTCGATGTTCCTGGCGCCGAAGCCGCGCGGCAGCGACGAGGTGCCGTTCCCGGCCGAGGGCATTTCCGGCGGCGAGATCGAAGTGCTCGGCTACCGCGGCATGAAGGAATACGAGATCGCCTTCGACGGCTTCGCCGTGCCGGCGGCCAACCTGCTCGGCGGCGTCACCGGCCAGGGCTTCAAGCAGCTGATGCAGACCTTCGAGAGCGCGCGGATCCAGACCGCGGCGCGCGCCGTCGGCGTCGCCCAGTCTGCGCTGGACGTCGGCCTCGCCTACGCCCAGGAGCGCGTCCAGTTCGGCAAGCCGCTGATCGAGTTCCCGCGCGTCGCCGACAAGCTGGCGATGATGGCGGTCGAGGTCAACATCGCCCGCCAGCTGACCTATTTCTCGGCGCGCCAGAAGGATCACGACAAGCGCTGCGACCTCGAGGCCGGCATGGCCAAGCTACTCGGCGCCCGCGTCGCCTGGGCCGCCGCCGACAACGCCCTGCAGATCCACGGCGGCAACGGCTTCGCGCTCGAGTACACCGTCAGCCGCATCCTCTGCGACGCCCGCATCCTCAACATCTTCGAGGGTGCCGCCGAGATCCAGGCCCAGGTCATCGCCCGCCGCCTGCTCGACGGCCGGTGAGGGCGAGGGGCGGACCGGTCCCATGTCCAGGCTTGGTCCGCGCAGGCGGACCATCCACGGTGTTCCGCTCACGCCTTTTCATCCCGGCCGGGTAGCCCCGTCGTGACGTGGATGGTCCGCCTGCGCGGACCAACCCGATCGGGAGGGGTATCGCCGACACGGCCGTCCCGGGCCGCGTTCCGCCACCCGTTCCCCCTGCGGGCCCGGCCGTCGGCCGAGCCCGCTGCACGTCGTCCCCGTCAGGTGATCGAGCCGACGATGCCCTCGAGCAGGTAGTCGGTGCCCCAGAGCGCGCCGTCGTAGAGGCCGAGCGTGCCCTCGATGACGGTGTTGCCCTTGTTGTCCTTCAGCGGGCCGACGAAGATCGGCGCGCCGCCCTTCAGCGCCGCGATCGCCTTGGTGGAAGCCGCCTTGGCCTCTTCGGTGGCGCCGGCGCCGAAGGCTGTGCTCTGCACCATGTCCTTGTCGTAGCCGCCCTCGTTGACGTTCGGCAGCTTCTCGCCACGCGCGATCATGCCGGCGTAGGCGGTGTAGACCGTCGCCCACTTCAGTTCGGCACCGGTGACGAAGCCGCGCGGGGCGAGCGACGACTGGTCGGCGTTGTGGCCGCAGGTCATGGCGCCGCGGCCCTCGGCAGTCTCGACCACCACCTTCGGGCTGTCGACGTGGCAGGCGATCACGTCGCAGCCGGCGTCGATCAGCGCGTTGGCGGCCTCGGCCTCGCGGACCGGCAGCGACCATTCGCCGGTGATGATCAGGTTGACCGTGGCCTTCGGGTTGACCGAGCGGGCGCCGAGCAGGAAGGCGTTGACGTTGCGCAGCACCAGCGAGATCGGCTTGGCGGCGACGAAGCCGAGCTTGTTGGTCTTCGTGGAGAGTCCGGCGGCGACGCCGTTCACGAAGTGGGCCTGGTCGAGGTAGCAGAAGTAGCCGCCGAGGTTGGCCGGGTGCTTCTTGGCGTCCCACAGCGAGGTCGGGTGGCGGAACTCGACGTCCGGGAACTTCTTCGCCGCCTCGATCATGAAGGGGTCGAAATAGCCGAAGGAGGTCGGGAACAAGAGCTTGGCGCCGTCGAGGTTGATCATGGATTCCATGGTCTGGGTGACCGCGACCGTCTCCGGCACGTTCTCCTCCTCGACCACGGTGACGCCCGACAGCTCCTTCAATGCCTTGGCGCCGACCGCGTGGGCCTGGTTCCAGCCGAAGTCGTCGCGCGGGCCGACGTAGATCATGCCGATGGTGAGCCCCTCGGCGGCGCGGGCGCGCAGGCCGCCGGCGAGGACGAGGGCGCCGGCCGCCGCGGAGGCGACGAAGTGGCGGCGGGTCATGCTTTGATGCGTCATGGAAGTCCCCCTCTGGTGATCGCTCGTGGTCGTCTCGGGTCCTCGCCGGGCGGACGAGCGTCGCCGTCGCCGCGGCGACGCGAGGTCGCGCGGACGGGTCCGTCGGACGTCCCGGTATTCCACCGCCGCGAACCGGTGCGGCGGCCTTGCCGCGTCGGCCCGCGACGCTCGTTTCGGCCGGCTCGGGGTCAGTCGCCCCGGCCGCTCGCGGACGGGCCGTCGGCCCGCCGCCTCTCCCATTCCTCGACCGACATGGTCGGTAGGTCGAACTGATCGCGCGTGCGGGCGTAGCCGTGACCGCCGAGCCGCCCGATCGCGTCCATCAGGCGCTGGTCGACGTGCTTGCTGACGGCGTCGACCGCGCCCTCGCGGATGAAGACGCCGAGCACCTCGCCCATGATGATCTCGCGCGAGCGGCCGACCTCGAGCGTCAGGTAGCGCCGGCATTCGAGCGATGCCGGCGCCTCGAGGATGCGGGGGCAGGAGACGTGGGTACCGGGCACGGCGGTGAGGCCGGCGGCGGCGAGTTCGTCGACGCCCGGCGGGAACGGCACCGCGCAGACGTTCATGGCGTCGAGCAGGGCGTCGTCGACGATGTTGACGGTGAACTCCTCGGTCTCGCGCACGTTGGCGGCGGTGTCCTTGAAGCTCATGTCCGCCTTGTTCTCGACGCCGAGGGCGAGGATGGCCGGGTCGGACGACAGGCAGTTGAAGAAGCTGTAGGGCGCGGCGTTGACGCGGCCCTCGCGGTCGACCGTGGTGACGAAGGCGATCGGGCGCGGGATCACCGTGCCGATCAGGAGCTTGTAGCGGTCGCGCGCGCCGAGGGCGGCGAAGTCGAAGTGGACGTGGCCGGGACGCTCGGTCATTTCGCCGCCTTCCGGGTCGCGGGGCGCAGCGGCACCGTGTCGCGGCCGCGGTTCAGGATCTCGCCGGCGTAGCGCGACAGCACGGCGCCGAGGTCGGGTTCGGGGGCGTCGTCGTCGAACAGGGCGCGGCGCTCGACCGAGCCGACGTGATGGTCCATCAGCCGGATCGCCGCGTCGGCGTCGCCGCCGCGCAGCGCGGCGATGATCTCGGAGTGTTCGTGGATGGCGCAGTCGGAAGAGTGCGGCCGGCCGTAGAGCGCCAGGATCAGCGAGCAGCGCGACACCACCTCGGAGAGGTAGCGCTCGAGGAGCGCGTTGCCGGACATGGCGGCGAGGCGGGTGTGGAACTCGCCGGCGAGGCGGATCGAGACGCGCTCGTCGCCGCGCGCCTTGGCGGCGTCCTCCTCGCGGACGTGGCCCTCGAGCTCGGCTCCGTATTCCGGTTTCCAGCGCCGGACCACGAGGCGGACCGCCTCGCGCTCGAGGGCGCGGCGCACCTCGAAGACCTGACGGGCCTCCTCGAGGCTCGGCTGGGCGACGGCGGCGGTGCGCTTCGGCCGGGCGTCGACCAGCCCCTCGGCCTGGAGTCGGGCGAGCGCGGCGCGGACGAGCGTACGGCTCATGCCGAAATGGGCGCCGATCTCGTCCTCCGGCAGCTTGGTGCCGGGCAGCAGCGCCTGTTCGATGATGGCCTGACGCAGTGCCACGACGGCGACGTCGACACGGGTGGCGGGTTTCGACATGGGTCAGCGATCTCCTGGTCCCAATCTTGGTATACGTGATCGTAGCGGGCAAGCGTGCTGGATGCGGAAAGATGCGGCAGGCGGTGACCAGAATTTGCGCTTCCGCACGTATACCTGATCGCGCATCATCGGTATCCGAGAACGGAGGGGACCGGCGATGACGACGGACAGGATCGTCCTGCACCTGAACCAGCAGCAGCTCGAACTGGTCGACCGCACGGTCACCCGCGGCGTCGCGCCGGATCGCGAGAGCCTGGTGCGGCTCGCGCTGCGCGAACTCGCCGAGAAGCGCGGGGTGGCGCGATGAGCCGGCAGCCGATCCTGACCTGGATGCTGGAGCCGGGCACCGGCAAGGCGCTGGAGATCCGCGCCGGCCAGATCCTCCGCGTCGAGCAGGTCGACGGCGGCCAGTGCGTCGACTTCAACTGCTTCAACCTGCACGACTACAAGGAATACATGCATTGCGGCCGCACCCGCACGGTGCACGGCTTCAACCCGACCCGCGGCTCGTTCCTGTGGTCGCAGCCGCCTCGCGAACGGGCGCTGATGTACATCCTCGCCGACACCTACGGCCGCAACGACGTCCTGTTCCCGCGCTGCAGCGCCTACCTCTACGAGAGCGCCTACGGCTTCGACGCCCACACCAACTGCCAGGACATCCAGGCCGAGGCGCAGCGCGAATACGGCCTGACCCCGGACGACGTGCACGACAGCTTCAACCTGTTCATGTGCACCGAGGTGACCCTCGACGGCCGCGCCACCATCACCCGGCAGACCTCGACCGCCGGCGACCACGTCGACCTGCTCGCGCTCGCCGACGTGCTCGCCGTCGCCAACGTCTGCGGCGCCGACATCATGCGCACCAGCAATTTCGGCCTGAAGCCGATCCGGCTAGAGGTATACGAGGCGACCGACGCCGAGCTCGCCGCGGTGCCGCCGACGCCGATCCTGCGCAGCCAGCGCAAGCCGAGCGACTTCCGCGTCCCCGCCGTCAAGGCGGACCGGGCGCTGGTGCGCGATCCCGCCTACGTGCCGGCCTTCACCAACGTGCCGCTCGCCGTCACCGGGATCCCCGTCGCGCTGTCGGCCGAGGAACGGGCGATGTTCGAGGCGCTGCGCCATCCGGTCCACGGCGGTGACGACGACGCGGCGCTGCGCGACGTGCTGTTCACCTGGTGGGAGGAGCGCTTCCTCGCCGCCGCCTCGGGCGCACCGGCGATCGGGGACCGCGAAGAGGCGTGAACGGGAGCGGGCGCGGGGAACGCCGAAGCGGTTGATCGCGCTCGCGCTTCCGGCCAGTCTGGCGCCGCCGACGTCCGCGCCGCCGACCCCGTACCGGAGACCTCGCCATGTCCGCCCCCGCCCCGCTCGCCGCCGGCCGCGACGACCGTTCCGCCGAGGCGGCGGTCGCCGACGCGCTGGCGCGGATCGACCGGCTCGACCCGCTGCTCCACGCCTTCGTCCGCGTCGATCCCGAGCGCGCCCTCGCCGACGCCCGCCGGCTCGACCGCCGCGCCGCGCTCGGCGTGCCGAAGGGGCCGCTGTTCGGCGTGCCGGTGGCGATCAAGGACGTGCTCGATGTCGCCGGCGCGCCGACCGGGGGCGGGTCGCTCACCCGCGTGGGCGCCGCGGTCGCCGCGCGCTCGGCCGCGGCGGTGGAGCGGCTCGAGGCGGCCGGGGCGGTCGTCGTCGGCAAGACCGCGACGGTCGAATACGCCTTCGGCGGCTGGGGCACCAACGAGACGCTCGGCACGCCGCTCAATCCCTGGGACACCGCGACGCCGCTCGTGCCCGGCGGCTCCTCCAACGGGTCCGGCGTCGCGGTGGCGGCCGGATTGGTGCCGCTGGCGCTCGGCACCGACACCGGCGGCTCGATCCGCCTGCCGGCCAGCTTCTGCGGCGTCGTCGGCCTGAAGACCACCGCCGGCCTCGTCGACAAGCGCGGGGCGATGACGCTGTCGACCCCGCTCGACACCGTCGGTCCGCTGGCCCGGCGGGTGGCCGACGCCGCGCTCGCGCTGTCGGTGCTCGCCGATCCCGAGCGCCTCGCCGGCGGCGGCCCGGCCGCGCTGGTAGCCAGAGACGGATTGGCCGCTCTCGCGGCAGGTGACGAGTTGGCCGCGCTCGCCGCGGGGGCGGTGCCGTCGCCGCGCGGGCTCCGGATCGGCATCGTCGAGAACCTCGGCGTCGCGCTCCATCCGGACACGGCCGCGACGTTCCGCGCGATGCTCGACGTGCTGGCGCGCGCCGGTGCGGTCCTGGTGCCGGTCGATCTCGGCCGCTCGATGGCCGACTTCGCCGCCCCCTGCGGCCAACTGCTGGCGGTGGAGGCCTACATGAACTTCGGCGCCTTCGCCGAGGAGGAGCCGAACCGGCTCGGCCCGGCCGTGCGTCGGCGCATGCTCGACGGCAAGCGCCTGCCGGCGCCGGATTTCCTGCGCACGCTCGCCGACCGCGACGCCGCGCGGCGCCGGGTCGCCGCGCTGTTCGAGCGCGTCGACGCCATCGTGACGCCGACCACCGCGCATCCGGCGATCCCGCTCGCCGGCCACGACCCCGACGCCAGCCCGGCGGTACTCACCCGCTTCGCCAACTTCGTCGACCTCGCGGCGGTCTCCGTGTCCTGCGGCCTCTCCGCCGACGGCCTGCCGATCGGCGTCCAGGTCAACGTCCCGGGCTTCCACGAGATCCGCGCCCTCGCGATCGCGGCCGTGCTCGAGGACACTGCGGGGCCGTTCATCTGTCCGCTGGCGATGTGAGCCGGCGGGCGCGGGATCAGACGACTTCGCGCACACCCGGCATGGTGACGAAGCCCGGCAGGGCGTGGATGCCCCTGGCCCAGATCGCGAGGCGCGGGAACTCCTCCATGCCGAGCCCGGCGTCGGCGGCGAGCGCCACCGCCGGGAACAGCGCGACGTCGGCGATGGTCGGGCGGTCGCCGGCGACGGTCGCGAAACCGTCGAGGGTCCGGCGCACGAGATGGCCCTCGAGGACGCGGAAGGCGGCACGGGCGGCGGCGAGGGGATCGGCGAGTTCGGACGGGCGGCCGAACATGGCGCGGAGCCTGGCGTCCTCCAGGGCACGGAGATCGCCGGCGGCGAAGGCGAGCCAGTCGAACACCGCGGCGCGGGCGGCCGGTTCGGCCGGCAGCCAGCCGGCGGGGGCGCGGCGCTCGGCGAGATGGACCAGCATCGCGACCGGGCGTGTCAGCACGACGTCGCCGTCGACCAGGGTCGGCACCGTGCCGGCCGGGGCGAGCGCCCGATAGGCCGGCGTGTCGGCGCCGTCGCCGGGCAGGATCGCCACCGTGCGCGTGTCGTGGGGGATCCCCGCGAGGGCGAGGAAAAGCCGGATCGCGTAGGCGTCGGCGAGGAGGTCGTGGTTGTGGAGGACGATCGTCACGCCCCGGCCTCCCGGTACTCGAACGAGCCGTAGCGCAGGCCCTTGGCCTTGAGCCAGCGGCGGTAGGCGACCGAGGAGAGGTCGGCGCGGGTCGGGATCTCGGCACGCGGCTCGAGCGGCAGCGTGCGCGGGCGCTGGTTCTCGAGGATGATGCGGTCCTGCAGGAAGATCTTTTGCTGGAACATCACGATGTCCTCGTCGGACGTGGTGTGGTCGACCAGCACCATCAGCGGGAAGGCGATCGAGCGGTCCGGCGCGACCGGCTGGATGAACAGAGCGATGACGTCGAAGCGGTCGGGCGCGACCGGGCAGGTCTTGTAGAGCATCACGTTGAAGGGCGTGACGACGCGGTAGACGTAGTGGCTCATCTGCCCGCCGGTGGAGGCGGCGGCTGCGTGCGGCTGCCAGAAGCGGCAGTCGGTCGCCCAGACCTCGTCGACGTCGGTGCGGATCTCGGCGCGGTAGTTCTCGACCTCCGGCCGGTCGAGCGCGCCGAGGATATCGGTGTGGACGAAGGGGAAATGCGCCATGTCGAGGAAGTTCTCGACGAGGCGCAGTCCGGAGGCGCCGACCTCGACCATGCCGCAGGTGATCAGCCGGCGGTCCGGCTCGGCGGTCTCCGCGATCGGGAACAGGTCGCGCGCGGGCGTGCCGAGGCTGGCCCAGACGAAGCCGTAGTGCTCGGCGACGCGGGCGGCGGTGCCGTCGGAGCAGGTGACGGCCGGCCGGCCGTCGCCGCCGCGGGTGACCACGACGTCCTCCCCGAGCAGGCGGGTGCGGCGCGGGGTGGCGGGCGAGAGGTCGGCGGCGATGGCGACGACGTACCAGTCGTCGAGGGCGGCGCGGTCGCGGGTCAGGGTCATGGCATCATTCCGCGGCGACGGCCGGGGCCGTCTCGAGACGATGCCGCAGCCCCTCGGCGAGCACCACGGCGGCGCGCAGCCGGTCCGGCCGGGCGGTGACGTGGAGCCGGGCGCGGCCGGAAAGCACCGGCTGGACCAGGGCGCGGATGCCTTCGCCGAGACCGGCCGCGGCGGCGGCGAGGATCGCGGCGGAGACGTCGACGGTGACGCTCACCGACCCGACAAATCCGGCGGGACCGTCCGGCGGGGCGTCGGGCACGGGTTCGTCGCCGGTTTCGCCGGCACGGACGAACACCACGCCGCCGGCCTCGGCCGCGGCGTAGGGCTCGGCGGCGATGGTCTTCGGCGGGTCGAGGTCCGGGTGGGCGGGGATCAGTTCGCAACCGGCGTCGGCGCCGCGGTAGCGCCAGCCGTGGTAGAGGCAGGACAGGGTATCGCCGCGCACGAAGCCGAGCGACAGCCGCATGCCACGATGCGGGCAGCGGTCGACCCAGGCGCGGACGGCACCGCCCTCGCCGCGCCAGACCACGATCTCGCGGCCGGCGAGCACCACCGGCATCGGCATGCCCGCCGGCAGGTCGCGCGACAGCGTCACCGGGTACCAGCCGTCGGCGAGCGGTTCGAGGGGGTGGTCGCTGTAGCTTTCGGTGCGCATGGGGCCGGTCCGGGCGCGGCGGCTGCCGCCCATCGGGTCCAGGAAGCACCGGCCGGGCGGATCCGCAAGGGCGGAAGATCCCGCGCCGGCGCGTCGTTCACAGGCGCCGGCGTGCGAGCGGAGCTCGCGGCGGCGGACCGACGCGCCGAGGACCGGTCGTCATGGCGGCAACCCGTCGGCGGGGTCCGGGAGCGGCGCGGCCGGCCCGGCCGCCGGTGTCGCCCGCCGCGGAGCGCCGATGCCGAGCCCGGGCAGCGGTTCGCCGGGGACGATCCGCTCGAGGATCAGGCAGACGGGGCCCTCCTCGCCGAAGACCATGATCGAGCGGCCGGACGGATGCGGTTGGTCGGGATGGCAGGGCAGGTTCGGAACGAGGCGGTAGGCCACCGGCGGCAGGGCGGCGGGGTCGCAGATGCGCTCGCGGGTCAGGACGTGGGCGAAACGCGTCGTGCGGCTGCAGCCGCGGATGCCGAGCCGGTCGAACTCGAGGAACAGCGCCGCGAGCATCCCGGGCCCCCGGCCGTCGATCGAAACCGTTCCGCCGCGCGGCACCTCGGGGGCGGCGGCCTCGGCGAGTTGGCGGACGTACGGACGGTATGCCCAGGGCGTGGCGAACCGGGTGGCGGGCAGCGCGGCGGCGACGGTGAGCGCCAGCAGCACCAACGGCGCGGGGTGGAAACGTCTTGCCGCGGTGGCGACCACGTCGACCACGGCCACCGCGACCAGCGCCGGCACGATGCCGAAGACGGCGCGGGTCTGGTATTCGTCGATGCCGCCCGGCGAGCGCAGGTAGGCGGCGAAGGCGAGGACGGCGACCGCCGTCGCCACCGCGGCCGCCCGCGCGGACGGCGGCCGGGCGGCCGGGACGAGGACGGCCGCGACGAGGCCGGCGAGGAGCCAGATCCAGGGCAGCGGTCGCAACGAGAGCCACTGGTGAGCGAGCGCACCGACGACCTCCCGCGGTGACGGGCCGCCGCCGGTCCCGCCACGGGAGGCGGTCTCGACGATGCGCCACAGGTTGCCCGGGGGGTTCAGCGCGGCGTCGGCCAGCAGAGGCGCCGCGAAGGCCGCCACGATCGCGGCGCCGGCTGCGACGGTGGAGGCGGGAAAAAAGCCGCGTCCCGCGGCGCGGCGCGCCCGCGCTCCGGCGACGACCGCTCCCAGCCACAGCGGCCCGACCACGACCGGCAGCGTCGCGTAGCCGTGGACCAGGACCGCGCCGCAGAAGGTGGCGGCGACGAGACCCACGGCCGATCCCTCGACCAGCAGGAACAGCGCCGCGCAGAAGGCCGCGAAGGGAAGGATCAGCGCGTCGGGCATCCACGGATTGGCGAAGGCGACGCGCAGCCTGGACGTGTTGCCCGTGAACCCGTCGATGCCGCCGAGTTGGTGCACCGCCAGGACCGCGGCGATGGCCGCGGTCGCGGCCGCGGCGGCCGTGCCGAGCCCGACCCGGGAGCCGAGCCGGTGGACGAGACCGGCGAACAGGCCGAGGAAGGCCGCGGAGAGGGCGTAGGTACCGAACAGCTGCGCGCCGAACGGCCCGCCGGCGACGCCAGCGGCGAGCACGCCGGCGAGGTGGCGAACCGACAGGAACCAGGGTCCGGGATGGTTAGGACCGTATTTGGAATAGTGGCCCGTCAGCAACCAACCGTGGTCGGCCCGCTGCATCAACAGCATGTCGTCGGCGAGGTCGCCGCGCGGCAGCTGGTCGCCGCGGATCAGCGTCCAGTTGACCGCGACCAGCGCGACGAACAGCACCAGCGCCACGACGGCCCCGGTGGCGAGGGCACCCGGGTGCCGGGAAGCGCCGTGCGGCGGCGGTGCGGGAGATGTCACGGCGTCGCGGATCCGGTCGCGCCGAGCGCGCTCGCCTCGGCCGGCCCCCTTATGCCGCCCGCCGGATAGGCGCCGCAAGTCCCGGCCGAGCCCACGGTCGAGCCCCGCCGGCTCTCGTCCTTGGGTTCATGCCCGCGGACGTCGCCGAGTGCCGCGCAGCACCAGCTCGACCGCGGCGGCGGGGGTGAGCGCCGATACGGCCGGGCCGTAGAGCGCCGCGTCGAGGGGCGCGAGCACGTCACGGTCGACGGGACGGCCGAGGGCGGCGCGGCGGCGGAGGTGGCGCTCGGCGGCGCGGCGGACGGCGAGGAGATCGCCGCCGCGGCCGGCGCGGCGCAGGGCGGCGCGGGTGGGATCGACGGGCACCAGCCGGCGGAGGGCCGCGGCGAGACCGGCGCGGCGGCGCAGCGACAGGCCGGCGACGGCGACCGCGAGCCCGACCGCGAATCCGGCCCCGGTCGCCGCCGCGGCGACGGCGACCTTGCCGGGCGGCAGGCGGTCGGCGCCGCCGTGGCCGGCGCGGAAGCTGGCGTAGCCGAACGGGATCGCCGCGATCTCGGCCTTGCGCAGGATACGGGCGCCGGTGTCGAACCAGGGGAAGGTGAAGGCCGGCAGCACGCCGGGCTCGCCGGTCTTCGGCCGGAGATTCCAGAGCCAGGTGACGGTGGTGACGGGGCCGTCCGACGTGAGGTCGACCTTGCGCTCCTCCGGGGCGGCGAAGGTGATCAGCCAGGCCGCGCGCATGGCGGGGCGCGGCGGCAGCTGGTGCGGCAGCGCGCCCTCGGCGCGGATGACGACTCGGCGGACCAGGGTCTCGCCGTCGCGCAGCGAGCCCGGGGCGGCCGAGAGCTCGTCCGTGACCTCGAGGGCGCGCGCCGCCAGCGGCTCGCCCTCCGCCGGGAAGGGCGCCACCTGGACCCGGACCCGCTCGGCGGTGACGTCGAGCGGCTCGCGCGGGCGGTCGCGGCCGATCACGGTGAGGTGGTGGACGACCGGGCCGATCACCAGCGTGCCGGCGCGGCGCGGATAGACCGCGATCTTGCGCTCGAACACCTTCAGCATCCGCCCGCCGATGCGCTCGTCCCACCAGCGGTCGCGCGCGACCTGGATCCAGTCGTAGGCGGGCGAATCCGGGAAGACCAGCTTCTCCAGGGTGATGGTGCTGTCGTATTCGCCGCGGACGGTGACCGGCACCATCTCGCCGGCGACGGGCGTCACGTCCGGCACCACGAGGCGCAGGCCGTCGGCCCGCGCCGCGCCGATCAGGGCGGCGAGCAAGGCGAGGGCGAGCAAGACCGAGGCGAGGAAGGTCCGGCGGATCACCATCTGTCGCCCTCCGGCGGCCGGATCAGTCCGAGGCCGGCCCGCCGCTCGTGTTCCTTCTCGAGACGAAGCCGGAGGAACTCGCCGGGATCGTCGGTGATGGTGTCGAGCCAGGCGTCGGTGGCGACGAAGCCGCGCGCCTCGATCGGCTTCTTCCACTCGGGGTCCGGGGTCGAGGGCAGCGCCCCCCCGGCACCCGCGGCAGCCGCGCCACCGCCGACGGCGGCGAGGCGGCCCGGCGCGACGCTGTCGCCGACGACCTTCGGCACCAGGGCGTCGATCAGGCCGCGCAGCCGGGCCGCCTCGGCGTCGCCGGGATCGGCGAACAGGACGGCGTCGAGATAGGCGACCGAGAGGGCGTAGTTCCCGGTCGCCGCAAGGGTGAGCGCGCGGTTGAAGGTCTGGCCGCGGCCGGCGCCGGCGAGCGCGGCGTCGGCGGCCGCGTAGTCGCCGGCGCGGTAGAGCGCGAGGCCGCGGGCGGCGGGGTCGGACATGAGCGGCGCGGCGCCGGGCAGGCCGGACCAGAGGGCGAGCCGGCCCCAGGCGTCGGGACCGGACGCGAGGACGCAGGCGAGGCCGGCGAGGACGACGAGGGGCGCGCGTCTCATCGCCGCCTCGCGAACAGCAACAGCAGCGGAAAGGCCGCGAGGCCGGCGACGAAGGGGCCGAGGTCGCGGAAGCGCAGCGCCGTCAGCGCGGGATCGCGGTCGAGGCCGCCGCCGGCGCCGAGCCGGGCGAGCACCGGATCGGCGGCGCGGGCCGGCGCTACGGCGGTGGCGAGCGGGGTCAGCGCGGAGACGTCGCCGGCGGCGCCCTCCCCGGCCGCGCCGTCGAGCGTCAGGACGAAGAGGCGGACGCCGGCGGCGGTCAGCCGTCCGGCCTCGGCGAGCGCGGCGCCGTCGACGCCACCGCCGTCGGTGACCAGGACGACGTCCGCGTCGCGCTCGCCGGCCAGCATCTCGCGGGCGAGGGCGAGGCCTGCGGCGGGGCGGCTGCCCTCGCCGGGCATGGTGCCCGGGCCGAGCACGGCGACGTCGCTCTGGAGGACGGCCGGATCGGCGGTCGGCGCGGCGACCTCGTAGGCCTCGCCGGCGTAGAGCAGCAGGCCGACCGGACGACCGCCGCCGGCGGCGAGCACGCTCGCGGCGGCCGCCTTGGCGTCGGCGAGCGCCGGGCCCTCGGCGACGGAGGGCGAGAGGTCGAGGGCGATCAGGATGGCGCCGCTCTCGACCAGCAGCGGCGCGTCGGAGCGCGGCACCGCCGGCCCGGCGAGGGCGATCCCGACCAACCCCGCGGCCAGGAGGGCGGCGACGCCGGCGCGGGGATCGCCGGCGCCGAGATGGCCGAGCCGGCGCATGGCGGCGAGGGTCGTCGGCGGCATCACCCGCTCCCAGCCGCCCGCCGGCGCGCCGCGGCGGCGGCTCCAGAGCGCGAGGAGCGCGAGGGCCGGCGGCACGAGCAGCCACCACGGCCGGAGCAGTACGAAGGCCTCGGTCATGCCGACCTCCTGAACGCGGCGAGCACGAGCAGCACGGCCGCGGCCGCCGCCGGAAAGGTCCAGAGCGGGCGGAAGGCGCGCACCGGCGGGCGGTCCATCGGATTGGGTTCGAGGTCGTCGAGGCTCGCCGCCATCGCCTCGAGGTCGGCCATGGTGCGGACGCGGAAGCTGGTGCCGCCGCCGGCCTCGGCGACGGCGCGCAGGGTGGCGGCGTCGACGGCGTCGCGCGAGCGCGGCGCGGTCTCGAGGTCCTCCGGGCCGAGGGCGATGGTGTGGATGCGGATGCCGTGGCGCGCGGCGAGCGCCGCGGCGTCGGTGGCCTCGACCTTGCCGGCGGTGTCGACGCCGTCGGACAGGAGCACGATCACCTTGGTGCGGGCGTCGCCGGCGACGAGGCGCTTGGCCGCGAGGCCGAGGCCGTCGGAAATGGCGGTGGAGCGGCCGGAGATGCCGATCTGGGCACCCTCGATCGCCCGGGCGACGGCGTCGACGTCGAAGGTCGGCGGCTGCGCGACATAGGGGCGGTCGCCGAAGATGACGAGGCCGACGCTGTCGCCGCGGCGCGCTGCGACGAAGCGCGCGGCGACCCGCTTGACCGCGTCGAGGCGCGACACCGGCTTGCCGTCGAGGGCGAAGTCCTCGGCGACCATGCTGCCCGAAAGGTCGAGCGCGAGCACGATCTCTCGGCCGGAGGCGGTGACGACGGCGCGCTCGGCCGGCACCTCGGGCCCCGCCAGCGCGGCGACCAGCGCGACCCACGCCGCGGTGGCGAGGGCGAGGCCGAGGGCGTCGTCGCGCGCCGAGGCCGGCCGCGCGCCGGCAAAGGCGGCACCGGGCACCGCGAGCGCGGCCGCGGCGACACCGTCGCGTCGCATGAGCCGGCGGATCAGCAGCGGCAGCGGCAGCAGCAGCAGCGCGAGAGGAAAGGCGAGGCTCATCGGCGCCTCCGCTTGGCGGCGCGGGCGATCCGCTCGAAGGCGGCGTCGGCGATCGGCTCGCCGCGGTAGGCGACGCCGTGGAGCGCGGGCGGCAGGTGGCCGAGGAGGCGGGCGAGCGCGAGCGCCCGCTCGGCCGGTGGCAGGCCGCGGGTGGCTGCGAGGCGGGCGCGGAAGGACGGCCGGCGCGCCAGCAGCGGCGAGGCCGCCGCCGCGACCAGACCGGCGAGCACGAGGCCGGCGCCGAACAGGGCGAGGAGGTCGGCGGGGCCGAGGTCGAGCAGCGCCGGCGGCAGGCGGCCGGGCGGCAGGGCGGCGATCAGCTCGGACGGCGTCATGGCGCGATCGTCTCCAGGGCGACGTTGGCCCGGCCGAGGCGCGCGGCGAGGGCCGCGCGGTCGAACGGCGCGAGGCGGGCGAGGCGGACGAGGCCGCCGGCGCGGATCGGCAGCGCGGCGGCGGGCGGCGCGGTGTCGAGCGGATCGAGCGGCAGCAGCAGGGTGACGCGGCGCCGGCGGGCGAGACGGGCGAGCGCCGCCTCGTCGTCGGCGGCGACGCCGTCCGGGCCGGTCGCCAGCACGACCTCGGCGCCGGGCGGGGCGAGCCGCGCCGCGCGGGCGAGCGCCTCGCCGAGCGAACGGTCGGCGGCCGGTGCGGCGAGGGCGGCGTCGTGCTCGGCGGCGAACAGGCGGGCGATCGCGGCCATTTGCGACACGCCGGTGCGCAGGCCGGTGGCGGCGACGCCATGGGCGCCGACCGCGAGCCCGGCCACCGATGCGCCGCGGGCGACGGCGCGCCAGCCGGCGCAGGCGAGGCCGCGGGCGCCGGCGACCGAGCGCAGCACCGCGCCGGTGCCCCACAGCATCGGCGCGCGAAAGTCGGCGAGGAGGACGAGACTGTCGTCGCGGTCCTCGTGGAAGCTGCGCACGTGCAGCGTGCCGGTGCGCGCGGTGGCGGCGACGTCGATGCGGCGGGCGTCGTCGCCGTCGGCAAAGGCGCGGATTTCGCGAAGGTCCATGCCCGCCCCGGGCGGCCGGCCGGCGACGGCGCCGGGTTTGCGCGTCGCCGGGCGCGCGCGGTCCGGCCCGGTCGACGCCTCGCGCAGCGCCAGCAGCTCGGCGGCCGAGAGGCGGATGCCGGGAACGTCGAGGACCGCGCTCACCACGGCTCGACCCGCGCCAGGATGTCGGCGACGAGGCTGCGGCCGGTGCGGCCCTCGCCGACCGCCGCCCAGGTCGGGATCAGCCGGTGGGCGAGCGCGTCGGGGGCGAGCGCGACGGCGTCCTCCGGCAGCGCGTAGTCGCGGCCCTTCAGCCAGGCGCGCGCCTGCACCGCGGCGGCGAGCGCCAGCGTGCCGCGCGGCGAGATCGGGTGCTCGACCCATTCGGCGACCGCGCCGCCCGGCCGCGAGGCCATGACGAGGCGGACGATGAAATCCTTGAGCGCCGGGGCGAGGTGGACCTGCGCGGCCGAGGCCTTGGCGGCGATCAGCACGTCGGCGGCGAGCGGGTCGGCGGGAAGCGGCGGCGGCGCCATGCGCTCGGCGGAGACGAGGTCGAGGATGGCGCGCTCCTCCTCCGCCTGCGGCAGGCCGAGCGAGAGGTGGAGCAGGAAGCGGTCCATCTGCGCCTCGGGCAGCGGGAAGGTGCCCTCGTGCTCGATCGGGTTCTGGGTCGCCACCACCATGAAGGGCTCGGGCAGGCGCCGGGTGACGCCGGCGGTGGTGACCTGCCCCTCGGCCATCGCCTCGAGCAGCGCCGACTGCACCTTGGGCGGGGCCCGGTTGATCTCGTCGACCAGCACCAGCGAATGGAACAGCGGACCGGGCACGAAGTCGAAGCCGCCGGTCTCGGGGCGGAACACCTGGGTGCCGGTGAGGTCGGCCGGCAGCAGGTCGGGCGTGCACTGGATGCGGGCGTGGCTGCCGGGCAGCGCCGCCGCGAGGCGCTTGACCGCGCGCGTCTTGGCGATGCCCGGCGGGCCCTCGATCAGCACGTGCCCGCCGGCGACCAGGGCGACCAGCAACCGCTCGACCATCTCGGCGTGGCCGACGAGGCCGCGCGCCACCGTCTCGCCGATCCGGGCGACCGGATGGGCCGGATGGGTCATGTCGTTCATGGGACGTCTCCTCCTGACCGCCAGCATCGGCCGGGAGGCGATCCCGCGAAAGAGACGACGTCCCGGGCGGGCCGGGAAGATCACCCGGGTCAGCGGGGAACCACCGCCGTCGCCACCATGCCCTTCGGGCCGGGCTCGAGGGTGAAGCGGCCGCCGAGGGCGTCGACCCGCTCGCGGATGCCGAGGAGGCCGTAGCCGTCGCCGGCCGCCGCCTCGGGCTTGGCGGTGCCGTCGTCGGTGGTGACGAGCGTCACGCTCTCGGCGACGTCGACGGCGAGCGCGACGCTCTTCGGCGCCCCGTGGCGGATCGCGTTGGTCAGGCACTCCTGCGCGATCCGGTAGAGGCTGAGGGCGAGGGCGTCGGGGACGGCGTCGAGGTCGCCGCGGCAGCGCAGCGAGAAGCGCACCGCCGGCATGCGGGCGCGCCAGCCGGCGACGAGGCGGTCGAGCGCCGGCTCGAGGCCGAGTTCGTCGAGGTCGGGCGGGCGCAGCCGCGACAGCTCGGCGCGCAGGTTGTCCATCATCTGCCCGGAGATCTCGGCGATGCGGGCGCCGTCGTGCGCCGTGGTCTCGCCGGACTGGGCGATCGCGGTCGCGAGTGCCCGGGTGGCGGTGAGGCACTGGCCGAACTCGTCGTGCAGTTCGCGGGCGAGGGCGCGGCGCTCGCTCTCCTGCACCGTGAACAGCCGCCGGGTCAGCTCGGTGCGGGTGTCGCGGGCCTCGCGCAGCGCGGCGGCGGTCTCGTTCAGCGCCTCGGCGAGGGCGTCGAACTCGGCGACGGCGAGGCGGGGCTGGCGGGTCGAGAAGTCGCCGGCGCGCAGGCGCTCGATGCCGCGCAGCACGAGGCGGAACGGCGCGAGCAGGCGCGCCACCATCAGCCCGGTGACGACGGCGCCGCCGATCGCCATGCCGACGGCGACGCGCATCAGGTCGCCGGTGCGGGCCCAGGCGCGGGAGACGACCACCGTGGCGTCGGGAATCGCGGTGACGCGGCCGTCGGCGGCGCGGCGCGAGCGCACCGGCACCGCGATCGGATCGGGCACGAGGCCGATGGCGTCCGCCAGCCGGACGAACCAGGCCGGCGTTGGGGCGTCGGCGGCGAGATAGGGGCCGCAGCGGCGGTGGGTCGGCAGGTCGGTGGCGCCGAACTCGACGCAGATGCCGGGCGCGATCAAAGTCCAGGCCGGGAACTGCTGCCAGTCGCGGAACACCGGCGTCGGCGCGACGCCGCCGAAGGCGAGGCCGACGAAGTCGGGGCGGGCGTCGATGGCACCGGCGACCCGGGTGGCGGTGACGGTGGCGTCGGCGCGCGCCGCCCGGGCGGTGTCCCACAGCACCCAGCCGGCGGCAACCAGAACCGTGATCAGCCCGGCCGCGAGCACGCGCAGGACCAGCTGGGGCAGGAGGCCGCGCATCAGGGCGGCTCGGAAAAGCCGGCGCGCTGCGCCTTCAGCACGAGGTCGGCGTCGCCGGAGGCGCCGAGCTTGGCGCGGATCTGCGACAGGTTGTTCTGGACGGTCTTGGAGGAGAGCCCGAGGTTGCGGGCGATCGAGCGGCCGTTCATGCCACGGGCGAACAGGCCGAGGATGTCGCGCTCGCGCGGGGTCAGGCTCGCGACCTCGTCGCCGGCGAGCGAGGTCTGCGCCAGTTCCTGCGCCATGTCGGAGGAGAGGGCGCGCCGGCCGGCCATCACCGCGGCGATGGCGCGGACGAGTTCCTCCGGCGGGCTGCTCTTGGAGACGAAGCCGCGCGCGCCGGCCGCCATCGCCTTGCGGGCGAAGACGGCGCCCTGGTGCATCGAGACCACGACGATCCTGACGCGCGGTTCGGTCGCCACCATGGCCTCGACGGCGGCGAGACCGCCGGCGCCGGGCATGGAGATGTCCATCAGCACCACGTCTGGCGCGTGGGCGGCGAAGGCCGCGAGCGCGGCCTCGCCGTCGCCGGCCTCGGCGACCACGACGTGGCCGGGCTGGCGCTCGACGAGACGGCGGTAGCCCTCGCGCACGATCGGGTGATCGTCGACGAGGAGGATGCGGGTCGGGACCATGGCGGGATCATACCCCGGCCCGCCGGGCCGGCAATCGGGCCGCACCGTCGCAGCCGGTCGCCCCCGCAGATCGTACCCGAACGCGGATCCCATGATGCGTTTTCGCATACGAAACGCTGCGCTACCGCATCATTCGATCTTGCGAGTGCGGCGCGCACTTCGCTAGATCCTTGATCTTCCGTGGACTTCGGCGTGCGCGGCGGTGGCACGGCGCTTGCCAACCATCCCCGTGCGACGCCCCGACAGGGCGAAGGGACGACGATGCGATCCGATGCTTGGCCGATCCGGGAACTCGCCGACGCGGCGATACTGGTCGACGTGGTCGACCGGGACGGCCGTCTCGTGTGGATGAACGCCGCCGAGGCGGCGCTGCTGCAGCGCGACGCTGCGGGCGTCGCGGTGGAGGACGTCTACGCCGACGGCTCGGCCGAGAGCCTGCGCGCCGTGCTCGCCGGCGGCGCCGCCCCCGCGGACGCCTCCGTGCTGTGGCTGCGCACGGCGCAGGGCCGCGAGGTGCCGGTGCTGGCGAGCCTCGTCCCGGACGGCGACGGCGGGCTGGTGGTGCTGAAGCAGCCGGCCGCGGCGGCCGCGGGCGTCGAGCAGGAGATCGGCGAGCGCGTCGAGATCCTGACCGAGATGATCGGCGAAGCCACCGACGCCTGCTGGTGCATCGAATTCCTGGTGCCGGTCGACACCACCATGGCCGAGGACGACGTCGTCGACGCCGTGTTCGGCCACCCGCAGCGCTGGCGCGCCTGCAACGAGGCGATGGCGCGGCTCTACGGCCTGCCGCCCGACCTCGACTTCAACGACCAGCCGGTGTCGCGCTACTTCCCGCGCTCGCCGGTCAACGAGGGCATGGTCCGGGCCCTGATCCGCGCCGGCTACCGGCTCGACCGCGCCGTCGCCGTCGACCACCGCCACGACGGCGAGGAAATGCTGGTCGAGAACGACTTCCGCGCCGCGATCCGCGGCGACCGGCTGGTGCGGCTCTGGGGCACGGTGCGCGACATCGGCCCGATGCGACGGCGCGAGGAGGAACTCGAGGCCCGTGCCGACGTGATGCTCGACGTCCTCAGCGCGGTTCCCGACCCGATCCTGGTGGTCGACGCCGACGGCCTGCTGATCGCGGCGAACCCGGCGGTGGAGCGGCTGTGGGGCTGGCCGGTCGAGCGCCTGCTCGGCGCGCCGGTCGGCAACCGGCTGGACGCCCGCGCGATCCGCGAGGCCGCCGAGACCGGCGGCCGGACCGACGTCGTCGTCGCCGGCGCCGGCACGTGGCGGATCCACGCCGCCCCGATCGAGGGCACGCGCCGGCGCTTCGTCGCCACGGCCCGTCCCGTCCGCGCCCGCCGCCCGGTCCGGGAGGCGGCGGAATGAAGTTCTTCCGCTCCGACCTCCCCGCCCTCGACGGTGCGCCGCGGCTGCCGGCCGACTACCACGGCACCGCCGTCGCGGACGTCATCGACGCCCTGCCCGACGGCATCGCCGTGCTCTCGCTCGACGGCACGGTGCGCACCGCCAACCGCGCCTTCGAGCGGCTGGTCGCCCGCACCCTCGCCGAACTTGCCGACCGGCCGCTGCGCCCGTCCGGCGGCGCCGACGACGTGCTCGCGGCCCTCGGCGCCGCCCTCGCCCGGATGCGGCCGCTCGACACCGCCGGCGCGCTCGAATCCGGGCGGGTCGTGTCGGCGAGCCTGCGGATCCTGCGTGACGGCGACGGCGCCGCCTTCGGCGCCGTCGCGATCCTCGCCGACCCCGCGGCGCAGCGTCGGACCGGCGAGCGGCGCGGCGACCCGTTCCGCTTCAGCGGCGACGGCCACGAGGCCGCGCCGGCCCATGTCGACACGCCCGAGACCGACGCGCTGCTGCGCCAGGGCACCGCGGCGCTGGAGCGCAACGCGCGGGTGATGCTGACGGGCGAGTCGGGCACCGGCAAGACCGAGCTGGCGCGGCGGCTGCGCGACCGCGTCTGCGGGCGCACGGGGGCGGCGCCCTTCGTCCACGTCAACTGCGGCAGCATCCCGGAGAGCCTGTTCGAGTCGGAGATGTTCGGCTACGAGGCCGGCGCCTTCACCGGCGCCGCCGCCCGCGGCAAGACCGGCTACGTCGAGGCGGCCGAGAACGGCGTACTGTTCCTCGACGAGGTCGGCGAGATCCCGCTGCACGTCCAGGCCAAGCTGCTGACCTTCCTCGAGGACGGCACCTTCATGCGGGTCGGCTCGCCGGTGCGCCGGCGCGCGCGGGTGCGGATCGTCTCGGCCACCAACCGCAACCTGCCGGAGATGATCGCGGCCGGCACCTTCCGTCGCGACCTCTACTACCGGCTCGCCGTGGTCAGCCTGACCTGCCCGCCGCTGCGCGGGCGCCGCGAGCTGATCCGCGCCATCGCCGAGAGCCAGCTGAAGCGGATCAACCTCGAGCGGACGCCGCGGCTGACGCTGGCGCCGGCACTTTGGTCGGCGCTCGCCGACCACGCCTGGCCCGGCAACGTCCGCGAACTCGCCAACGTGCTCGAGCATGTCGCGGCCGTCGCCGACGAGGAGGCGACGCCCGCCCACCTGCCGCCGGACTTCTCGGCGCCGGCGCCGGCCGAGCCGCCCTTCGCCCTCGCCGGCGAGACGCGGGACGCGGGCGGCGCCGAGGACGGCGGCAGCCCGCTGCGCGAGGCGCTGCGGGACTACGAGGACTTCCTGATCGCCCGGGCGATCGAACGACACGGGTCGAAGCGGCGCGCCGCCAGGGCGCTCGGCGTCGACATCGGAACACTCGTCCGCAAGACGACGAGACGCGGGAAAACCGCCCACAACCAGATGGGGAACGACGATGAAGCGACGGATCACGGCGAAGGCGACGACCGCCCTCGTCCTCTCGATGGCGACCCTCCAGCCGATCGCGGCGGGCGCGGCTGAACTCAACCTGCTGACCTGGGAAGGCTACGCCGACAAGAGCTACGTGGCGCCCTTCGAGGCGGCGTCGGGCTGCAAGGTCAACGCGACCTACGTCGGCTCCAACGACGACTTCGCGCCCAAGCTCGCCGCCGGCGGCGGCGTCTACGACGTCATCACGCCGTCGATCGACACCATCGGCCTGATGCGCCAGGCCGGCTTCGTGGCCCCGCTCGACACCGCGAGGCTCACCGGTTTCGACGGCGTCTATCCGCAGTTCGCCGACGGCGCCGACGTCCGGACCGACGGCGCGGTCTGGGCGGCGCCGCTGGTGTGGGGCTCGATCTCGCTGATGTACCGCACCGACAAGGTGTCGGGCACGCCGGATTCGATCGGCATCCTGTTCGATCCCGCCTACAAGGGCCGGATCTCGCTCTGGGACGACAAGTCGGCGATCTACTGGACCGCGCGCTACCTCGGCTACGAGAACATCTACGACCTCACCGACGAGCAGCTCGCGGCCGTAGAGGCCAAGCTGATCGAGCAGAAGCCGCTGGTCCGCAAGTACTGGGCCACCGCCGGCGAGCTGACCGAGCTCTACGCCAACCAGGAGGTCTGGGTCTCCAATACCTGGACCGGCCTGCAGAGCAAGGAGATCAACGGCCTCGGCAAGGGCTTCACGGTGACCGAGTTCAGCCCGAAGGAAAAGTCCGAGGGCTGGATGGACTCCATGCAGCTCGTCAAGGACAGCCCGAACGAGGACTGCGCCTACAAGTTCATGTCCTACATGCTGTCGGCCGAGGGCCAGTGCGGCATCATCCGCACCACCGGCTACTTCCCGACCGTGCCGGGCGCCGTCGCCGGCTGCCTGTCGGACGCCGAGAAGGTCGAGCGCAAGGTGAACGACGTCGCCTTCGTCGACACGCTGCGGATGTGGCAGATGCCCGCCCGCCTCGACAAGTATCTCGAGGTCTGGAACGCGGTGAAGGCCGCTCCCTGACCGGACCCCGCCCGCCCCGGCGCGACGACCACCCGGGGACCGGCCGACCGCCGGTCCCCGCCGAGGGCGCGCGCCCGCCAGCCGAGGCCAGACCATGACCCCAGACGCGATCGTCACCCTCTCCGGGGTGCGCAAGACCTATGGTGCCTTCACCGCGATCGAGAACCTCGACCTCTCGATCCGCCGCGGCGAATTCGTCACCCTGCTCGGCCCGTCCGGCTGCGGCAAGACCACGACGCTGCGCCTCGTCGCCGGCTTCGAGCGCCCCGACGCCGGCCGGGTGACCATCGCCGGCGAGGACGTCACCGCGGTGCCGCCGTTCCGTCGGGCGGTCAACACCGTGTTCCAGGACTACGCCCTGTTCCCGCACATGACCGTGGCCGAGAACGTCGGCTACGGCCTCTCGGTGCGCTCCAACCGCGTGCCGGCCGCCGAACGGGAGCCGCGGATCCGCGAGGCGCTCGCCATGGTCGGCCTCGCCGATCTCGGGGGACGGCGGCCGTGGGAGCTCTCCGGCGGTCAGCGCCAGCGCGTCGCCATGGCCCGCGCCCTGGTGCGCCGGCCGCAGGTGCTGCTGCTCGACGAGCCGCTGTCGGCGCTCGACGTCAAGCTGCGCCAGTCGATGCAGGTCGAACTCAAGCACCTGCACCAGAAGGTCGGCATCACCTTCGTGATGGTGACCCACGACCAGGAGGAGGCGCTGGTGCTGTCCGACCGGGTGGTGGTGATGAAGTCCGGCCGGATCGTGCAGCAGGGCACGCCGCAGGACCTCTACGACCGGCCGGCGAGCCCCTACGTCGCCGACTTCATCGGCTCGGCCAATCTCTTCACCGGCAAGGTCGTCGCTGCCGAGGGCGGACGGGTCCGCGTCGGCTTTCCCGGCGGCGGCGTGCTCGACGGCGTCGGCGTCGGCGCGCTCCGCACCGGCGACGCCGCCACGGTGGCGATCCGGCCCGAGCGGCTGCGCCCGGCCCTCGACGGCGCCGGCATTCCGGCCACCGTCGCCGCCCACCTCTTCCACGGCGGCAACCTGATGATCGAGGCCGGCACGCCGCACGCTTCCCGGCCGGTGTTCGTGGCGATCCAGCGCAGCGGCGCCGCCGCCATGCGCGACCTGCCGGCGCCCGGCGCGGCCGTGGTGCTGGCGCCGACGAGCGCCGACGACGTGCTCGTCTACGCGGAGGCGGCGGCGTGAGCGCGTCCCCCGGCCGCCGCGCCTTCCTCGCGGTCTTCTCCGTTCCGCTGGCCTGGACCCTCGCGTTCCTGGTGGCGCCCTACGCGGTGATGCTGGCGATCAGCTTCTGGACCCGCCGGTTCCCGGTGTTCGTGCCGGACTTCCAGTTCGGCAACTACGTCCAGCTCTTCACCGACCCGCAATACGTCACCGTCCTCCTCCGGACGCTGAAGATCGCGGCGGCGACGACGGTCGCCTCGGTGCTGGTGGCCTATCCGCTGGCCTACTTCATCGTGTTCACGATCCGCCACGACGGCCTGCGCCGCGCGATCTACTTCCTCGTCGTGGTGCCGCTCTGGGTGTCCTACCTGCTGCGCGCCTACACCTGGAAGATCATCCTCGGCACCGACGGCGCGCTGAACTCGCTGCTGCTGTGGACCGGCGTGATCGACGCGCCGATCGAGGCCTTCCTCTACAACCAGGTCTCGATGGTGGTGACGCTGACCTACATCTTCATCCCCTTCATGGTGATGCCGCTGTTCGCGGCGCTGGAGCGGATCCCGCGCTCGCTGATCGAGGCCTCCGAGGACCTCGGCGTCGGCCCGTTCGAAACCTTCTGGCGGGTGATCCTGCCCCTGTCGGTGCCCGGCGTCGTCGCCGGCGCGACCATGACCTTCTGCCTGTCTTTCGGCGACTTCGTCGCGCCGGTGCTGGTCGGCGGTCCGACCGGGACCATGGTCGCGACCGTGCTGCAGTCGCAGTTCGGCGCCGCGCTGAACTGGCCGCTCGGCTCGGCGCTGGCGGTCGTGATCCTCGCCATCGTGATCGTGGTGCTCCAGACCGCCAAGCGGCTGGAGGCCGGACCGCGCGTCGCGCTCACCTGACGGAAAGGCCCTCGTATGACCTCGTCCCTCGCCTGGTGGCAGCGCGGCCTCGTCGGCGTCGCCGTCGCCGCCCTCGCCTTCCTCTACCTGCCGATCGCCGTGCTGGTGCTGTTCTCGTTCAACGCCAGCAAGGTGACCACCTTCCCGCTCTCGGGCTTCACGCTCGACTGGTACGCCCGCGCCTTCGCCAACGCCGAGATGCTGACCGCGCTCGGTAACAGCCTGGTCGTCGCCGGCTCGGCGACCGTGCTCGCCGTGCTGCTCGGGGTGCCGGCGGCGCTGGCGCTCGACCGCCACGACTTCCCGGGCAAGCGGCTGTTCCAGACCACGCTGCTGTTGCCGCTGTCGCTGCCGGGCATCGTCACCGGCGTCGCGATGCTGAACTTCTACAAGCAGATCGCCCTGCCGCTCGGCCTCGGCACGGTGGTGATCGGCCACGCCACCGCGCTGGTCGGCGTGGTGGTGTCGCAGGTGATGGCCCGGCTGTCGCGGATCGACCGCCGGCTCGAGGAGGCCTCGGCCGACCTCGGCGCCACGCCGCTCGAGACCTTCGCGCGGGTGACGCTGCCGGGCATCCGCTCCGCGGTGATCGGCGCGGCGCTGCTCGTCTTCACGCTGTCCTTCGACGAGATCCCGGTCACCTATTTCCTGACCGGCCGCGACATCACGCTGCCGATCTACATCTACTCGACGCTCCGGCGCGGCATCACCCCGGAGATCAACGCCATCGGCACCGTGATCGTCGTCGCCTCGATCGCGCTGATCCTCGCCTCGGTCGTCCTGATCCGCGAGCGCCGCTGACCCCCTTCGACCACCCCCGTCCGACCCGAAGACCCAGGAGGAGACACATGGACACCCAGGCCCGCGACCGCGCCCACTTCGCCGCCAAGGCGGCGGCCACCACCTTCCACACCGACCACTTCATCGACGGCGACTTCGTGCCGGCGAGCGACGGTCGCCGCTTCCCGACGATCAACCCGGCCACCGGCGAGACCCTCGCCACCGTCGCCCGCGGCACCCAGGCCGACGTCGACCGCGCGGTCGCCGTGGCCCGGCGGACCTTCCGCTCCGGCGTCTGGTCCAAGGCCGCCCCGCGCGACCGCCTCGCCGTGATGGAGCGCTTCGCCCAGCTAATCGAAGCGCACGCCGAGGAGTTCGCCGTGCTCGACAGCCTCGACATGGGCAAGCCCGTGTCGGACATGCTGAACATCGACGTGCCCTTCTCGGCGACGACGATCAAGTTCTTCGCCGAGACCGCCGACAAGTTCGACGGTGCCGTCACCGCGACGGCGTCGAGCGCGCTGCACTACATCCTGCGCCAGCCGCTCGGCGTGGTCGCGATCATCGTGCCGTGGAACTACCCGCTGATGATGGCGGCGTGGAAGCTCGGTCCGGCGCTCGTCACCGGCAACTCCGTGGTGCTGAAGCCGGCAGAGCAGTCGCCGCTGTCGGCCGGCCTCCTCGCCCGGCTGTTCGTCGAGGCGGGCGGGCCGGCCGGCGTGCTCAACGTGGTGCACGGTCTCGGCGAGGAGGTCGGGCGGGCGCTCGGTCTCCACATGGATGTCGACAAGATCGGCTTCACCGGCTCGACCGAGGTCGGCAAGCTGCTGATGACCTACGCCGGCCAGTCCAACATGAAGCGCGTCACCACCGAATGCGGCGGCAAGACCCCGCAGGTGGTGATGGCCGACGTCGAGGACATCGACCTCGCCGTCACCTACGCGGTCAACGGCATCTACGGCAACCAGGGCGAGGTCTGCAACGCCGGCTCGCGCATCCTCGTCGAGGCAGCGATCCACGACGAGTTCGTCGACCGCTTCCGCGCCCGCGCCGCCGAGGCCTTCCGCCCCGGCGACCCGCTGGACCCGGCGACCACCATGGGCCCGCTGGTCACCGCCGAGCACCAGAAGCGCGTGCTCGGCTACATCGACGTCGGCCGCGCCGAAGGCGCCTCGCTCGCCTTCGGCGGCGGCGTGCCGGCCGGCCTCGAGGCCGGCGCCTATGTCGAGCCGACGCTGTTCACCGGCGTCGCCAACGGCATGCGGATCGCCCGCGAGGAGATCTTCGGACCGGTCGGCACCATCCTGAAGGTCGCCGACGAGGCGGAGGCGATCGCGGTCGCCAACGACAGCGTCTACGGCCTCGCCGCCTCGATCTGGACCCGCGACGTCTCGCGCGCCCACCGCTTCGCGCGCGACGTCGAGGCCGGCGTCGTCTGGGTCAACTGCTTCGACCACGGCGACATGACCAGCATCTGGGGCGGCTTCAAGCAGACCGGCAACGGCCGCGACAAGTGCGTCGAGGCGCTGACCCAGTATACCCAGACCAAGTCGGTCTGGGTCGAGCTGCGCTGACGACGAAGCCCGTCCCGGCTTCGACGGGACGGGCTTCCTCGACAGGACGGGCGGAGGTCTGGTAGGTCTCGGCGATGGCGAGGACCGCGACCGACCGCCCGACGTCGACGCTCCCCGCCGCGCCCGTCCCGGCGCGGCGCGCGGATGGCCGCGCGGCGCGGTGGACCGTGGCGATCGCCTTCGCTTGGCTCGCACTCGCCTATCTCGGCCTCGCCCTCGGCCCGGCGCAGCCGGACCTGCGCGCCCCCGTCGGCGCCACCAAGGTCCAGGTCGAGGCGGGGATCCGCCATCTCGCCCCGCGCGAGGGCACCCGCGCGACGGTCGTCGCCGAGCGGCCCGACCCGCGCACGCCCGCCCCGCCGCCGGGGCCCACGCTCGCGCCGACCGCCGTCGCCGTCCTCGCCCTCCGGGCCGCCCGGATCGTCGCCGCGCCGCCGCGCGGCCCGCCCGCCGCAGCCGCCGCCGTCCGCACAGCCCATCGTCCGCGCGCACCCCCGGCCGCCGCCGCCTGATCCGAACCCCGATCGAGGCGCGGTCCGCGCCGCCGTGTCGCCATTTCGGGGCGCGGCGGCGACGGCGCATGGACGGACGACCCTTTCCGATGAAGACCTCTCCCTGGCTGCTGGCGACCTACGCGGTCGTCGTGGTCCTCGGCATCCTCGCGGCTCTGCCGAACATCCTCTCGAATTCCACGCTCGACGCCCTGCCCTCCTGGTTCCCGAAGGACCGGGTCGCGCTCGGCCTCGACCTCAGCGGCGGCTCCCACCTCGTGCTCGAGGTCGACGGCGCCGACCTCGCCCGCGAGCGGCTGCAGACGCTGACGCAGGACGCCCGCCGGGCGCTGCGCGAGGCCGGCGTTCCCGGTGCCGCGATCCGCCGCGCCGGTTCGACCCTGGTGGTGAGCCTCGCCGCGGCCGACCAGCGCCCGGCCGCGACGACCGCGCTCGGCAAGCTCGCGCTCGCCGTCGGCCCGACCGGCGCCTCCGACCTCGCCTTCGGCGGCGAGGGCGCGACGGTGACGATCGCCCTCACCGAGGCCGGCCTTTCCGACCGCACAAGCGCGGCGGTCGAGCAGAGCCTCGGCATCATCCGCCAGCGCGTCGACCAGGTCGGCGTCGCCGAGCCGACGATCCAACGCGTCGGCGCCGACCGCATCCTGGTGCAGTTGCCCGGCGTGCAGGACCCGGCGCGCATCCGCGACCTCATCGGCTCGACGGCGAAGATGAGCTTCCACATGCTCTCCGGCGCCGCCGTGGAGGGTGCGCCGCCGCCCGGCGTCACCCTGCTGCGCGACGACGAAGGCCGTTCCTATCCGGTCGAGGACCGCGTCGAACTCGCCGGCGACCGCCTGACCGACGCTCGCGTCGGTTTCGACCCGACCACCAACGAGCCGCTGGTCAGCTTCCGCTTCGACACCGTCGGCGCCGCGCGCTTCGCCGAGATCACCCGCGCCAACGTCGGCCGACCCTTCGCGATCGTGCTCGACGACAAGGTGCTGTCGGCCCCGGTGATCCGCGAGCCGATCACCGGCGGCTCCGGGCAGATCTCGGGCAACTTCACCGTCGAGAGCGCCAACGACCTCGCCGCGCTGCTGCGCGCCGGGGCGCTGCCGGCCAAGCTGACGGTGATCGAGGAGCGCACCGTCGGCGCCGACCTCGGCGCGGACGCGATCCGCATGGGCGTCGCCACCGGCCTCGCCGGCTTCGTCCTGGTGGTCGGCTTCATGGTGCTGCTCTACGGCCCCTGGGGGTTGCTCGCCAACCTCGCGCTCGGCCTCAACGTGGTGCTGACCTTCGCCGGCCTGTCGCTGCTCGGCGCCACGCTGACGCTGCCCGGCATCGCCGGCATCGTGCTCGGCATCGGCCTCGCGGTCGACGCCAACGTCCTGATCAACGAGCGCATCCGCGAGGAGACGCGGCGCGGCCGCGGCGCCGTCGCCGCGCTCGACGCCGGCTTCCGGCGCGCCTACTCGACCATCGTCGACGGCAACGTCACGGCGCTGATCGCCTCGGCGCTGCTGTTCTGGTTCGGCTCGGGGCCGGTGCGCGGCTTCGCGGTGACCATGGGCATCGGCATCCTGATTTCGATGTTCACCGCGGTGTCGATCGTCCGGGTGGCGATGCTCGCCATCGTCCGGCGTACCGGCATGAAGCGCCTCGCCATCGAGCCGCTGCTGCCGGTCACGCTGGTGCCCGAGGGCACGCGCTTCCGCTTCATGCGCGCCCGCTTCCTCGGCCTCGGCGTCTCCGCCTTCCTGTCGCTCGCCTCGGTGGTGCTGTTCTTCTCGCCGGGCCTGAACTACGGCGTCGACTTCCGCGGCGGCATCCAGATGGAGGTGGTGACGGAGGGCCCGGCGGACCTTTCAGCCTTCCGCTCCGGGCTCGACGGCCTCGGGCTCGGCGAGGTGGCGCTGCAGGAATTCGGCGACAGCCGCCACCTACTGGTCCGCGTCGAGCGCCAGCCGGGCGGCGAGGAGGCGCAGACGGCGGCGGTCGAGCGCCTCACGGCCGAGGTGCGCGCCATCGACGCCAGCGCGACGGTGGAGCGCACCGAGGTGGTCGGTCCGAAGGTGTCGGACGAACTCGCCACGGCGGGCATCCTGTCGGTGGTGTTCGCCAGCCTCGCCATGCTGGTCTACATCTGGGTGCGCTTCGAGTGGCCTTTCGCGGTCGGCGCGATCGCGACCCTGGTGCTCGACGTCACCAAGACGGTCGGCTTCTTCGCGATCACCGGCCTCGACTTCAACCTGACGGCGATCGCGGCGCTCCTGACCCTCGTCGGCTACTCGGTCAACGACAAGGTGGTCGTCTACGACCGCATGCGCGAGAACATGCGGCTCTACAAGGCGATGCCGCTGCGCGACGTCATCGACCTCTCGATCAACGAGACGCTGGCCCGCAGCCTCTACACCTCGGTGACGGCGTTCCTGTCGCTGCTGCCGATGGCGATCTGGGGCGGCAGCGCGGTCGAGAGCTTCGCGGTGCCGATGATCTTCGGCATCGTGGTGGCGGCGTCGTCGTCGGTGTTCATCGCCGCGCCGATCCTGCTGTTCCTCGGCGACTGGCGGCGCCGGCGCGCCTCGACCCGGACGCCGGCGGAGACCGCGCCGGCGGTGTGACCGGCCGCGCCCGCCGACCCGGTGGGACGGAACTTCCGTTCCGTCTTGCCACGGGGTGGATCATCCGGCTTACTCGCTCCCGGCGCGTCGCGCCGGGAGCACGGGTGTCGGGTCCATGAGCAGCTTTCCCCTCGCCGCCTGTGCGGAGATGATCTGGCGCGACCGGCCGATCGACTGGCGCGCCGCCCGGCTGAAAGAGATGGGCTTCGGCGTCGGCCTGTGGAACTGGCCGGACCACGACCTCGCCCGGCTGGAGCGCACGGGCGCCACCTTCACGATCATGAACGGCTACCTTCGCGGCGACCTCGTCGACGACGACGGCATCGCCGAACTGCTCGCGACGGCGCGCGAGACCGCGGCGGTCGGCCGGCGCCTCGGCGTGCAGCGGCTCAACCTGCACGGCACCGGCCTCGGCCCCGGCGGCCTGCCGGTCCGGCCCGTCGAGGTGGTGACCGGCGCCATGTGGCTGAAGGCGCGCGACACGCTGTGCCGCGTCGCCGAGATGGCCGAGGCGGAGGGCGTGGTGTTCACGCTCGAGAATCTCAACCGCGCGGTCGACCACCCCGGCGTTCCCTTCGCGCGGGCCGAGGACACGCTGGCGCTGGTCGCCGCCGTCGACCACCCGAGGCTGCGTCTCAACCTCGACCTCTACCACGCCCAGATCGGCGAGGGGAACCTGATCGACCTCTGCCGCCGCTGCCTGCCGTGGATCGGCGAGATCCAGGTCGCCGACGTGCCGGGCCGCTGCGAGCCGGGCACCGGCGAGGTCGACTGGCCCGGCGTCGCCCGCGCGCTGAAGACGATGGGCTACGCCGGTCCGGTCGGCCTCGAAGCCTTCGCCAGCGGCGAACCCGAGGCGGCCCTCGCGGCCTTCCGCGACGCCTTCACGGTCTAGTCCGGCCGCGTTCGCCGCGCGGATGCGCGCCCCACGGCCGCGCCGGCGCCCGAGGCTTCCGTCGGGGGCGCGTGCCGGCGTAGGGTCGCGTCCCGTTCGCCCTCCCCGCGAATCGTCCCCCCGAGAGCCGTTCCCGATGACCCAGTTCGCCCTTCGTGTCCGCTGCCGATCCACCCGCGGGATCGTCGCGGCGATCTCCACCTTCCTCGCCGGCGAGGACTGCAACATCACCGACAGCGCCCAGTTCGACGACGTCGACACCGGCAACTTCTTCATGCGCGTCAGCTTCCGCTCCGAGGGCGGCCGCACACTGCCCGACCTGCGCGCCGGCTTTTCGGCGGTGGCGCCGCGCTTCGGCATGGAGGCCGAGTTCTTCGACGAGCGCGAGAAGCGCAAGGTCGTGATCATGGTCTCGCGCTTCGGCCACTGCCTCAACGACCTCCTGTACCGCTGGCGGATCGGCGGCCTGCCGATCGACATCGTGGCGGTGATCTCCAATCACCTCGACTACCAGAAGCTGGTGGTGAACCACGACATCCCGTTCCACTGGATCAAGGTGACGAAGGAGAACAAGCCGGAGGCCGAGGCGGCGCAGATGCGCATCGTCGCCGACACCGGCGCCGAACTGGTGGTGCTCGCCCGCTACATGCAGGTGCTGTCCGACGAGATGTGCCGGACCATGAGCGGGCGGATCATCAACATCCACCACTCCTTCCTGCCGTCCTTCAAGGGCGCCAACCCCTACCGCCAGGCCTACGACCGCGGCGTCAAGCTGATCGGGGCGACGTCGCACTACGTCACCGCCGACCTCGACGAGGGCCCGATCATCGAGCAGGCGGTGGTGCCGGTGACCCACGCCCAGTCGGCCGACGACTACGTCAGCCTCGGTCGCGACACCGAGGCCCAAGTGCTGGCCCGCGCCGTGCACGCGCACATCCACGGCCGCGTGTTCCTCAACGGCGGCAAGACGGTGGTCTTCCCCGCCTCGCCGGGCTCCTACGCCTCCGAGCGCATGGGCTGACCGCCGGTTCCCCCTCCCCCGGCCGGTGCCGCGCGCCAGGCCGGGGCGACCTCCCGCGGAGACGGCCCGATGCGCATCCTGATCGCCAACCCCAACACCACCGAGGCCGTGACCCGGCGGCTGGTCGAGACCGCCGCGCCGGCGGTCGCCGCCGGCACCGAACTCGTCGGCGCCACCGCGCCGCGCGGGGTGCCCTACATCGCCAGCCGCGCCGAAGCTCAGATCGGCGGCGCGGTGCTGCTCGAGATGCTGTGCGAGCGGATCGGCACGTTCGACGCCGCGGTCGTCGCCGCCTTCGGCGATCCCGGTCTCGGCGGCGCCCGCGAACTCCTCGACGTGCCGGTCGTCGGCCTCGCCGAGGCGGCGATGGCGAGCGCGCTGATGCTCGGTCGCCGCTTCGCGGTCGTCACCTTCGCGGTGGCGCTGGAGGCCTGGTACGCCGAGACGATCGAGGCCTACGCGCTGGCGACGCGCTCGGCCGGCGTGTTCTGCGCCGACCGGCCGTTCACCGACCTCGAGGGCGTGCGCGAGGAGATGGCCGACCACCTGGTCGCGCTCGCCGGGCGCGCGGTCGCGGCCGGCGCCGACACGGTGATCCTCGGCGGCGCGCCGCTGGCCGGCCTCGCCGCCCGCGTCCACGACCGCATCCCGGTGCCCGCGGTCGATCCGGTCGTCGCCGCGGTCAAGCAGGCCGAGGCGCTGGTGGCGCTCGGCGTGCGCAAGCCGGTGGCGGGCACCTTCCGCCGGCCGCCGCCGAAGCGCTCGACCGGGCTCGCCGACGCGCTGGCGCGGCGGATCGGCGAAAACGCCCCCTGAACGGGCCGATCGCTGCCGCCGCGTTGATCGCGTCGCCGCCGTCTTGGGCAGATGCGGGGCCCCCGGCTCCGCAGAAGCGCGGAGTCCAGGTTGGCACGGTCCTCGCAAGGAAGGGGTCAGCGCAGAGCCTCGTGCTCTTCCGGGTTGGCGTGCCCATCGTTCTGGATCCCGCGCACGGCGCCGGTCCGGAGGAGCGATGGCATCCTCGACCGGTCACGACCCCGAAATGGTCCGCCCCCCGGGATCCGTTCAGTCGTTCGACTGGAGGGACCATGTGCGATCGTGACGGCCTGTTCTACCAGCGCTTCAACCGCCGCAATTTCCTGAAGTCCTCCGCGGCCGGCGCCGCGACCATCGCCCTGCCCGCCCATCTCGCCGCGCTGTTGACGCCGAAGCCCGCCTTCGCCGCCACCACGATCAAGGCGACCCACGGCTCCGGCTTCTGCAACATGGGCATCTTCCTCGCCAAGGAGCGCCATCTCGCCGCCGCCGAGGGCGTCGAACTCGACTTCGTGGTGACGCCGTCGAACACCGAGATCACCACCATGTTCGGCGCCGGCCTCGTCGACATGTCGATGATCCCCTACTCCAACTTCATGACGCTCTACGACGCCGGCGCGCCGGTGCGCATCATCGCCGGCGGCGGCGTGCAGGGCTGCATCATCGTCGCCCAGCCGGGCATCAAGTCGGCGGCCGACCTCAAGGGCAAGAAGGTCGGCACCTTCCAGGCCGACACGCTCGAGGTGCTGCCCTACGACTACCTGAAGAAGGCGGGCATGAGCTTCGCCGACGTCGACGTGAAGTATCTCAACACCTCGCCGGAGCTGGCCCAGGCCTTCATCGCCGGCGCGGTCGACGCGATCTGCCACATCGAGCCCTACGCCTCGCAGTGCCTGCAGAGCGTGCCGGGCGCGACCGTGCTGTCCGACGGCACCGACATCTACGGCCCCGGCTATTCCGACTGCGTGCTCGCCGCCCGCATCCCGCTGATCGAGGAGAACCCGGCGGCCGTGAAGGCGGTCATCAAGGGCCTCCTGACGGCGCAGTACCAGGCCGAAACCGACAAGCAGAAGGCCCTCGATGAGATGGTGGGGCTCTACTACAAGACCACCATGGAGGCGGCCCAGCTCGCCTCGTCGAAGCAGCCGCTCTGCGTCGACCAGCGCAACCAGACGCAGTTCATCATCGACCGCGGCCAGTCGATGCTGGAGCTCGGCTATGTCAAGAAGCTGCCCGACGCCGGTGCCTTCGACTGGTCGCTGCTCGAGGCGGTGATCGCCGAGAACGCCGACGTCTACGGCAAGCTCAAGTACAAGTCCGCCGCCTGACGCCGTCCTCCGGGTCCGCCCGCGAGCGGGCGGACCCGTTCCCGACGATTTCCCCCTCGGAGCGCGCCGTCATGTCCACCGTCAGCGCAGGGCGCAAGACCGGCCGAGCCGGTCCGCCGCCGCTGTCCTTCCGCCCCTCGCCGGCGGTCCGCCGGAGGGTCGCCACCCTCGCGTGGGCGGCCGTCTCGATCGGCCTGTTCGCCGGCCTGTGGGAGTTCGCTTGGGCGATCGGCTGGGCCGACCCGCTGTTGCTGCCGCCGCCGCACCTCTTCCTGTCGGACATCCCCGGCACGCTGAAATACTTCGCCTACGACAACACCATCGGCAGCCGCAGCCAGGCCGCCGGGATCACGCCGCTGCTGGTCACCATGGGCTGGACCACCATGCGCGTGGTGCTCGGCCTGTTCTTCGGCTTCACGATCGGCGTCGCCGTCGGCGTCGCGATCCACTACCTGCCGATCGCGCGCAACCTCCTGATGCCGATCGTGCTGATGCTGGCGCCGATCTCGCCGATCGCCTGGCTGCCGGTGGCGCTGTTCCTGTTCGGCATCGGCGACGTGCCGGCGATCTTCCTGGTCTTCATCACGCTGTTCTTCGCGATCGTGCTGTCGACCGGCGCCCAGATCGAGAGCGTGCCGAAGCACTACGTCCACGTCGCCCGCATCATGGGGGCGAGCCGGGTGCAGACCTTCTGGCGGGTGATCCTGCCGGCGATCCTGCCCGCCCTGTTCATGACGCTGCGCATCAACCTGTTCGCCGCCTGGATGATCGTGCTGGTGGCCGAGGCCGTCGGCGTCGGCACCGGGCTCGGTCAGGTCACTTCGATGGCGCGCGCCACCTTCAACTCCAAGCTGGTGTTCTTCACCATGGGCGTGATCGGCCTCCTCGGCTTCACCTTCGACTGGGCGCTCCGCGTGATCCAGGCCAAGCTGCTGTGGTGGGCGCCCTCCGGCCGGGGAGCCTCCCGATGAGCCGCGGCACCCTCTCCCTGAAGTCGGTCGGCAAGACCTGGACGCCCGAGGGGCGCGCCCCGGTCGAGGCGGTGCGCGACTTCTCGCTCGACGTCGCCCCCGGCGAGTTCGTGATCTTCCTCGGCCCGTCCGGCTGCGGCAAGTCGACCCTGCTCTACATGATCGCCGGGCTCGAGAGCGTCAGCTCCGGCACGATCGAGCAGGACGGCCTCGCCGTCACCGAGCCCTCGGCCGAGCGCGGCCTGATCTTCCAGGAGGCCGGCCTCTTCCCCTGGCTGACCATCGCCGACAACGTCGGCTTCGGCCTGTCGATCCAAGGCGAGGCGCCGGTGCGCCGGCGCGAGGCGGTCGCCCAGCTGCTGCGGCAGGTCGGCCTCGGCGACATGATGGACAAGAAGCCGGACGAACTCTCCGGCGGCATGCGCCAGCGCGCCGCCTGCGCCCGGGCGCTGGCGATGCGGCCGGACATCCTGATGATGGACGAGCCCTTCGCCGCGCTCGACGTCCAGACCCGCGCCAAGATGCAGGACTTCCTCCTGCAGATCTGGCGCGACAGCGGCGCCTCGATCATCCTCGTCACCCATTCGATCGACGAGGCGATCGCCCTCGCCGACCGCGTCGTGGTGTTCACCGCGCGGCCCGGCCGGATCAAGACGATCGTGCCGATCGACCTGCCGCGGCCGCGTCCGAGCCGCGACCCGCGCTACCACCAGTACCGCGACCTCTTCACCGACCTCCTGGCGGCCGAGGTCGACCGCGCCTTCGCCGAACAGGAGGCCTAGGCCGCGCCATGTCCTCCCCGCTCGTCGTCGGCGCGGTCTCGATCGGACCGGCCGACAACGGCCCGGCGCCCTGCCGGGCCGCGGCCGAACGCGCGCTCGAACGGCTCGCCGCGGCCGGTGCCGGCCTCGCCGTGCTGCCGGAGCTCTTCGACGCGCCCTACGCCGCCGCGCTCGATCCGGCGGCGCGGCCGATCCCCGCCGAGCCGCTCGACGGCCCGCGGGCGCGCTGGGCCGCGGCGCTCTCCGCCCGCACCGGCGTCGCGATCGTCTACGGCGCCGCGGTCGAGATCGGCGCCGGCCTGCCGCTCAACGCCGCGGTGCTGGCGCGGCCGGACGGCGGGGTCGACGTCGTCGCCGCCAAGATCCACCTGCCGCCGGCCGGCGCCGGCGAGGACTTCGGCGAGGCCGACCACTTCGCCCCCGGACCGGCGGAGGTCGGCACCTTCGAGGTCGGCGGCGTCCGCCTCGCCGCGCTGGTCTGCTACGACCGGCGCTTTCCCGAATGCTGGCGCCACGCCGCCGTCGCGGGGGCGGACTGCGTCGTGGTGCCGGTCGCCGGCCCCGCGGCCGCCGATCCGCCGGCGCTGTTCCGCGCCGAACTGACCACCCACGCCCGCGCCAACGGCCTCTACGCCGTCGCCGCCGCCCGCTTCGGCACGGAGACCGCGACCGGGCGGCCGGTCCGCCACGACGGCGAGACCGTCGCCTTCGACCCCGACGGCCGCACCCTCGCGGCGCTGCCGCCGGACGTCGCCGCCGAGATCCTCGTCACGGTCGATCCGACCGTCTGTCGCGCCGCCCGCGACGCCAATGCCACCGCCGCGCGCCTGCGCCTTCCCGCCCAACCCCCGTCACGGAGACCGACATGACCGCGCTCATCGTAGAGGCCAGCCGGGTCGTCACCGGCATCGCCGACCGCCACACCCCCGTGATCGTCGACGACGGCGCCGTGCTGTCGCGCGACGGCGTGATCGAGGCGGTCGGCAGCCTCGCCGAAATGACGGCGCTGGCGCCGGACGCCCGCATCGAGCGCCATCCGGGCCACGTCATGCTGCCGGGCTTCGTCAACGCCCACCACCACGTCGGCCTGACGCCACTGCAACTCGGCTCGCCCGACTACGCGCTCGAGCTGTGGTTCGCGAGCCGGATCCCCGGCCGCAAGATCGACCTCTACCTCGACACGCTCTATTCCGCCTTCGAGATGATCGCCTCGGGCGTCACCACCGTGCAGCACATCCACGGCTGGATGCCCGGCGGCTACGAGGCGATCCACGGCGCGGCCACCAAGGTGCTCGACGCCTATCGCGCCATCGGCATGCGGGCGTCCTACTGCTACGCCGTGCGCGAGCAGAACCGGCTGGTCTACCAGGATGACGAGACCTTCTGCGCCAGCCTGCCGAAGCCGCTCGGCGAGGAGCTCTACGCCTATCTCTGCACCCAGAAGATGCCGTTCGAGGACTTCCTGCGGCTCTACGACCAGCTGACCGCCGAGAACGCCGGCCAGACGCTGACGCGGATCCAGCTGGCGCCGGCCAACCTGCACTGGGTCTCCGACGACGGCCTCCTCGCGCTGGAGGCGAAATCGCGCGAGACCGGCTCGCCGATGCACATGCACCTGCTCGAGACCGCCTACCAGAAGGAATACACCAAGCGCCGCACCGGCAAGACCGCCGTGCGCCACCTCCACGACCTCGGCCTGTTGTCGCCGCGCATGACGCTCGGCCACGGCGTCTGGCTGAACGAGGAGGACATCGAGATCGCCGCCCACACCGGCACCTGCATCTGCCACAACTGCTCGTCCAATTTCCGCCTGCGCTCCGGTCTCGCCCCGCTCAACGCCTTCGAGGCCAAGGGCGTCACCGTCGGCATGGGCCTCGACGAGGCCGGCATCAACGACGACCGCGACATGCTGCAGGAGCTGCGCCTCGTGCTCAGGGCCCACCGGGTGCCCGGCATGGACGACGACGACGTGCCGACCTGCGCCCAGGTGGTCCGGATGGCGACCGAGGGCGGCGCGAAGACCACCGCCTTCGGCGACCGGATCGGCCGGCTGGAGCCCGGCCGCCACTTCGACGCCGTGCTGATCGACTGGCGCCGCGCCACCCGGCCCTACCAGGATGCGGACATCCCGATGCTGGACGCGCTGGTGCAGCGCGCCAAGACCGACTCGGTCGACGCCGTCTACGTCGGCGGCGACCTCGTCTACGCCGGCGGCCGGTTCACCCGGATCGACCGCGACGCGGTGCTGGACGAGATCGAGGGGCTGCTCGCCAAGCCGCGGACGCCGGCCGAGGAGGCCCGGCGCGCGCTCGGCCGCGCGGTCTTCCCGCACGTGAAGGCCTTCTACGACGGCTATCTCACGGACCCGGCGGTGCCGTTCTACGGCCAGTCGTCGCGACGGTGAGCGGACAAGGGGGGACATCATGACCGACATCCTGATCCGCGGCGGCGACGTGCTGACGCTCGCGCCGGACGGTGCGAGCGCCAGCCGCCGCGACGTCCTCGTCCGCGAAGGCCGCATCGCCGCCGTGGCGCCGGCGATCGTGCCGACGGAAGGCGTGGAGATCGTCGAGGCGGCCGGGCATCTCGTCGTGCCCGGCCTCGTCAACGCCCATTTCCACTCGCCGGTCAACCACATGAAGGGCGCGCTGCCGAGCCTGCCGCTCGAGATCTTCATGCTCTACGAGTCGCCGTCGCTGGCCGAGCTGACGCCGAGCCCGCGCGAGGCCTACGTCCGCACGCTGCTGGCGGCGGTGGAGATGCTGAAGACCGGCACCACCGCGGTCCAGGACGACGCCTTCTTCATGCCGTACCCGACGGACGAGGTCGTCGACGCGGTGATGCAGGCCTACACCGACGTCGGCATCCGCGCGACCGTGGCGCTCGACCAGCCGACGGTGCCCGAGATCGACAAGCTGCCGTTCCTGGCCGATCTCGTCCCGGCGAACATGCGCGCCGAACTCGCCGCCCCCGCCGCCATGGCCGAGGCCGATCTCCTCGCCGCCTACGGCCGCTTCGTCGCGCGCTGGCACGGCAGCGCGGGCGGCCGGATCCGCGCCGCCGTCAGCGTGTCGGCGCCGCAGCGGGTGTCGCCGGACTATTTCGCCGCGCTCGACGAGATCTCCAGGGCCCACGGCCTGCCGTTCTACGCCCACATGCTGGAGACCAAACTGCAGCGGGTGCTCGGCCAGACCCGCTTCGGCGGGCGCTCGCTGGTGCGCTACACCGCCGACCTCGGCCTGCTCTCCGCGCGGATGAACCTGATCCACGGCATCTGGATCGACGACGCCGACATCGACCTGATCGCCGAGGCCGGCACGGTGGTGGCGCACAACCCGATCTCCAACCTGCGCCTCGGCAGCGGCGTGATGCGCTTCCGCGACCTGCGCGCACGCGGCGTGCCGATCTGCCTCGGCAGCGACGAGGCGATCGCCGACGACGCGGTCAACATGTGGGCGGTCGCCAAGACGGCCGGGCTGATCCACAACCTCGCCGAGGAGGACTGGGAGCGCTGGCCGGCGGCCCACGAGGTGCTCGACTGCCTGTTCGCCGGCGGGGCCCGCGCGATGGGCGCGGCCGACCGACTCGGCGCGATCGAGCCCGGCCGCGAGGCGGATCTCGCGCTGGTCGACCTCGACACCCTCGCCTTCACCCCGCTCAACGACCTCGCGCGCCAGCTGGTCTATTGCGAGAACGGCTCGTCGGTGCGCCTGACCATGGTGGCCGGCCGGATCGTGATGCGCGACGGCGTGGTCGCCGGCATCGACGAGGCGGCGCTGCGCGCCGAGGCCCGCGCCATCTTCGACGCCCGCCGCCCCGCCCTCGACGCCGCCCGCCGCGCCGCCGACCGCTGGATGCCGCACTACCGCGCCATGAGCCTCGCCGCCATGGGCACCGACGTCGCCATGGAGCGCCGCGTTCCGGGGAGATGAGGCAGCGGACGCGCGCGCTCCCGCCGTGCGCCCCGGCCGGTCAGTGCGACCGGCCGCAAGACCGCCCGATCGGAGCCGTGAGCTGAGCGAACCGGCGCGAAATATGGGAAGTGGCGGAGAGGGAGGGACTCTCTCCCAGTTAAGCATATCCGACCCGTTCGGCATATTTCCTGCCGCTCGGTGTGTCAGTGATACTTCGAACTGTACATAGCACGATACATCGCAGCGTGGAGCCCCCTTATTTTCTACTCCTTGCTTGCGTCGGTAAGCTTCGTGCATATGTCCGGTCTCGCTGCGGGAGCCTCAAGGGACCGCGATCATCGCTGCTTGATCTGCCTCAGTGGAGCAGCGGTTTGTAGCGCTGCCAGGCCAGAGACGATTTCTGCGGTCACCCAGTTCTTGGTCTCGCGGGTGCGCCTCTTTCGGGTCGGGCTTGCGCCGTCGTCCGACGGCGGCGAAGCCGGGAAACATCCACGTCGACCAGCGGCCGGCCGGGCTGAGGCGGTGGACGATCGCGGAAGGAAGTCGGACGCGGCGGCATGGATTGCAGACCGGCAGGCGCCAAAGGGCACCTCCGACCGAGGACGCCAACGTCCCACAGCGGAGACTGCTTCGATGATCCACGCGCCCAAAGCGAACGCGGGCTCCGGGCACTTTCGCTCGGACCGCGGCGACCGCGGCGGCACTTTTTTCGAGCTGCGGCCAGCGACGATCACGGTGGGCCCCCGCGGCAGCGAGGGCGAAGGCGATCTCGAGCCCCAGTCCGCCCGTCCCAGTGACGAGGGCGTTCCGCTCGGCGAGGGAGGTCATGTCCCGGGTCGTCCACTTGCTCACGACGTCACTGCTGCGGCGGTTCCGGCGCGGCGGGCCGGCGAGACCGTCGGTCCCGTTCGATCCGGTAGACCAAGGCGGGTGGCAGGTTGGCCCAGGTCCCGCCGATCCGCGTCGCCTTCGGTCCGGGCGGGGCGAGGAGGACGGACGGCACCAGGCAGGTCGGGGCGTAGGTGAACTGGAAAACGGCACCGTCCAGCCGCCCGCATGCGTAGATGCGCGCTCAAGAGCAGTCGTGCTCCTCTCACACGTCAAGACGGCCCGACTTCGCGTCGACGCCGCTGCCGGCGATCGCGTTCGGGCGATGGAGACCCGGATCGGTCCGCGCGGCGCCGCCGACCTTATCGCCGATCGCGAGGCGGACCTCATGGTGGCCACCGTCGAGCGGCAGCCGGAGACCACCGGCGGGGATGGCGACGATCGGTGCGCCCGCCTCCGCGGTCGGGACGCGCTCGAAGGCCAGCGCGTAGCGGGTGGCGCCGAGACGGAGGTCGACCTCAAAACGGTCCCAGACGGCAGGGATGGCGGGGTCGACGACGAGGTCGTCGCCCTCCCGGCGGATGCCGAGGATGCCCTCGAGCCCCGCGCGGTACATCCAGCCGGCCGCACCCGTGTACCAGGTCCACCCGCCGCGCCCGACGTGCGGGGCGACCGAGTAGACGTCCGCCGCCACAACGTAGGGCTCGACCTTGTAGCGGTCCGCCGCGTCCGGGGTCGAGGCGTGGTTGATCGGGTTGAGCAGCGCGAAGAGCGCCGCCGCGCGGTCTCCGTCGCCCAGGCGGGCGAAGGCGAGCACCACCCACATCGCGGCGTGGCTGTACTGGCCGCCGTTCTCCCGGAGGCCCGGCGGATAGCCGGCGATGTAGCCGGGATCCCGGCCGCCGTCGCCGTCGAAGGGCGGCGTGAACAGGAGAGCGAGGCCGGCGCCGGGACGGATCAGCTCGCGCTCCACCGAGTCCATGGCCGTCCGGGCGCGGACAGGATCGCCGGCGTCCGACAGGACCGCCCAGGACTGGGCGATGGAATCGATGCGGCAGGCCTCGGCGCCGGCGGCACCCAGCCAGCTGCCGTCGTCGAAGGTGGCGCGGCGATACCACGCCCCATCCCACGCATGGGCCTCGATCGCCGCCGTCACCGCATCGGCGTGGGCGCGCCAGCGGGCCGCGCGAGCTGGGTCGCGTTCCTCCAGGAGGGGGGCGAGCATCCCGATGGTCCCGACCAGCATCCAGCCCAGCCAGACGCTCTCGCCGCTGCCATCGGCGCCGACCCGGTTCATGCCGTCGTTCCAATCGCCGGTGCCGATCAGCGGCAGACCGTGCCTGCCGCTGAGGGCGATGCATTCGTCGATGCCGCGGACGCAGTGTTCGAGCAGCGTCGCCGTCTCGGTGGTGACGGTGGGGAGAAAGAAGGCGTCGTGCTCGCCCGGCCTGAGTTCCGGGCCGTCGAGGAAGGGCACCGCCTCGTCAAGGACGCCCTTATCGCCGGTGGCGAGGACGTAGGCGGCGGTGGCGTGGCCGAGCCAGACCCGGTCGTCGGAGATCCGCGTGCGCACCCCCTGGCCGGTCTGCGGCAGCCACCAGTGCTGGACGTCGCCAGCAGGGAACTGGCGCGCGGCCACCCGGAGGAGGTGGCGGCGCGTCTCTTCGGGCCGGACGAGGGTCAACGCCATGGTGTCCTGGAGCTGGTCGCGGAAGCCGTAGGCCCCGCTCGCCTGATAGAAGGCCGAGCGGGCGGTGATCCGGCAGGCGAGCGTCTGATAGAGCAGCCAGCCGTTCAGCATCACGTTCATGGCCGGGTCCGGGGTGCGGACCTGGACGGCGCCGAGGATCCCCTTCCAGTGGGCGCGGACCTCGGCGAGCAGTGCCGCCGGATCGGTCGACCGGAGGTCGCGCACGAGGGTGCGGGCGGCGTCGGCCGAGACGGCCTGGCCGATGACGAAGGTGAGGTCGACCGTCTCGCCGGGCGCGACGTCGACCACGGTCTGCAGCGCCGAACAAGGGTCGAGCCCCGCGCCCGTCGCACCGGACAGCGAATTGGACCCCTCGATTGCCGCCGGTCGCAGGGGACTGCCGCGGCCGAGGAGCTCTGTGCGGTCGCCCGTCCAGGCGGTCTGCCGGCCGCCGAGGTCGGCGAAGGCGACCCGCTCGCCGAAGGCCATGCTCCAGGGATTGCGGGCCATCATGGCGCCGGTGGCCGCGTCCAGCCAGGTGGTGACGAAGGGGGCGGACGCGCCGCGGGACGTTCCGAGCACCCATTCCACGTAACCGGTGACAGTCAGGCGGCGCGGCGCCGCGGTGGTGTTGCGGATCCTGAGCCAGGAGAGCTTTGCCGGGCGGTCGAGGGGCACGAACTGGGTCAGCTCCAGGGCGAGGCCGTCGGCCGCGTGCTCGAAGCGGCTGTAGCCGAAGCCGTGCCGGGCAACGTAGACGCCGTCGTCACGCACCACGTGGGCGGTCGGCGCAACGAGGGCGCCGGTCGCCTCGTCACGGACGACGATGCCTTCGCCCGACGGATCGAGCACCGGGTCGTTGGACCATTGGGTGAGCTGGTTCTCACGGCTGCTGTCCGCCCAGGTGTAGCCGGCGCCCTCCGCCGAGACCTGGAAGCCGAAGTCGGGATTGGCGACGACGTTGATCCAGGGCGCCGGGGTGCGGCGGCCGTGGCCGAGGACCGTCACGTATTCGCGGCCGTCTGCCGCGAAGCCGCCGAGACCGTTGAAGAAGGCGAGGTCACCCGTCACAGCCGCCGCGGCGTCCGCCGGAACGGCCCGGGCGGGGGGCGGCGTGCGGACGAGGTCGGCGGGTCGGGCCGGAACGGGCGGGGCCAGCCGGGCGAGATGATCGGCGATCGACCCGAGCCGGGCCGAGAGGACGAGGCGCGCCGCCGACAAGAGCAGGGCGCGCGCGTCCGCCGACGTCTGGTCGGCGCGGAGCACGGTGACCGACTGGCGCGCTGATCCCTCGCCGAGGCCGGGGCGGGCTTGGCTCTTGCGGAGCTCCATGTCGATCGCGCTCTGGAGGTCCTGGACGTAAGAGCTCGTCCGCTCGTTCAGGATGACGACGTCGACGTTGAGCTGCTTCGAACGCCAGTATTCGGCAGCGCGCAGCAGCTGCCGCACCTGTGCGATGTCCTGGACGTCGTCGATCCGGAGCACGACGAGCGGGCGGTCGCCCGACAGGGCGAGCGGCCAGAGGCCGCTCTGGGGGCCGAGCCCGCGGAGCAGCGCCTCGGGGGCGACGCGGAAGCGGCGGTCGGCGTAGATCAGCGGCGCCGCGAGGCGCTGGAAGTCGGCCGCCTCGGCCGGGGTGACGCCGAGGTGCCGGAGCTCCACCTGGGCCTGAGTCCAGGCGAGGGTCTTCGCCCGGTCGCAGGCGTTGCGCTCGTGGTGCGTGTCGACGAGGTCAAGTAGAGCCTCCCGGGTAGGAGCGACCAGCGTCCAGACGGCGATCCGGACGGCGCGACCGGGCGGCACCAGGACGCGCCGGCGAATCGCGAAAATCGGGTCGAGCACGGTGCCGGTGGTGCCGGAGAGCGGCGCGCCCAAGCGGATCGTCGAAGCCGCCTCGAACGAGCGGGCGCCGGCGTGGAAGCGCGCCCTGTCCGTCTCGAAGCTGGGCTCCGCGGTGATCTCACCCTCCACGACGGCGAAATGCGCAGCCCAGATCGGCGTCTCGTCGGGCGCGCGGCGCCGGCGGGTGGCGACCAGCGCGCCGAAGGCGGCGAGGTGCTCGGTCTCGACGAACATCTTGGCGAAGGCGGGGTGGGCGGCGTCGGCGGCGGGCGCGATCAGCGCCAGCTCCACATAGGTGGTCAGCTCGATCTCGCGCGGCCGACGACCGGCGTTGGCGACCGACACCCGGCGGACCTCCGCGTCGGTCTCGCCGGAGACGATGACCTCGAGCGTGGTGGTCAGCGATCCCCGTCGGCCGGTGAAGGCGACCTGGTCCTCGCGGAACTCCACCGCGGCGGCGTCGGCCGCGCCGGGGCCAGCGCGGTCGACGGCCGACCAGACCTCGCCGCTCGCGGTGTCGCGGAGCATGATGCGTGCACCGCCGTCCTCGCGGGTGGCGTCCTCCCGGAAGCGGGTGACGGCGAGTTCGCGCCAGCGGCTGTAGCCGGCGCCGGCGGCCGTCAGCATCACCGAGTAGCTGCCGTTCGACAGGACGTGGGTGACGGGCGGTCCTGCCAGCGGCAAGGTGTGGCGGCGGAGCACGGACGCCTCGGTGCCGGGCATCTCCATGGACGCCTTGACGTCCTCGGCCCGCGGCGGCTGCGCCGTCGCGTCGGCGGGCATCCGCTCGTGCAGCAGCAGCTCGCTCGCCTGGATCATCGGCTCGCGGTGGAACCGCTCGCGCATTCGCCCGTCCTGCAGCGCGTTGGCGATCGCGACGATCGTCATGCCCTGGTGGTGGGCCATGAAGTTGCGAACCAGCACCACGTCCTTGCCGACCGGCAGCCGGGCCGGCGTGAAGTCGAGCGCCTCGATGAAGCCGTAGCGGGCCTTCGCGCCGAGCGTCTCCAGCCGGCGATAGTTGGCGAGCGCACCGGCGGGATCGACCATCGCGGCGAGCCCCGTCGCATACGGGGCGATGACGACGTCGTCCGCTAGGCCCCGCTTCAGTCCGAGGCCGGGCACGCCGAAGTTCGAATACTGGTAGGTCAGCTCGATGTCGCGGGCACTGAAGGCGGATTCGGACACGCCCCAGGGGATGCCGAGGCGCCCGGCGTAGTCCCGCTGGCGGGCCACCACCAGCCGGCTGGTGTGTTCGAGGAGGGAGTCGGCCGGCGCCCGCATCACCAGGGCCGGCATCAGGTACTCGAACATCGAGCCCGACCAGGAGACGAGCGCGGAGTCCCGCCCGAGCGGCGTCCGCGACCGGCCGAGACGGAACCAGTGGCGGGTCGGCAGGTCGCCCTTGGCGATGGCGAAGAAGCTTGCCAGCCTCGCCTCCGAGGCGATCAGGTCGTAGCAGTTGCGGTCGAGGTCGTTGTCGGCCAGCGAATGGCCGATCGAGAGAAGCGTACGGTCGCGATCAAGCAGGAAGGCGAAGTCCATCGCCGTCGCGAAGCGACGGGCCTCCTCGGCCAGCGCCGCGAGATGCATGGAAAGGGCGGCCCGCTCGTCGGCCGAGGCGCGTCGGTCCGCGAGGTCCTCGCGGACGAGTCGGTCGAGGGCGCCGAGCCAGAAGCCGATGTCCGACCGGTCGCCGGCGGGGTCGGGCGAATGGAGGTCGGCGGCGGCGCGGGCCGCCCGATCAATCAGCCGGCCGAGCCCCGGCGCGAGCGCGTCGAAGGGCATCGGATCGCCGAGCCGCTCGTCGATCTCGTCGAGGAGGCCGTCGAGCTGCGACCGGGCGGCGGGCGTGCCGCCCGCCTCGGCCAGCGCCTCGCGGGCGAGGGCGAGGGCGTCCGCCATGCCGGCCCGGGTGTCGGGCGCGTCCTCTGCCCGGCTCCAGCCCGCGCAGGCGTTGGCGACGGCGATCAGGTGGCCGGCGAGATTGCCGCTGTCGACGCTGGAGACGTAGGCCGGTTCGAGGACGCGGAGGTCGCGCGTCTCGTACCAGTTGAAAAAGTGACCCTTGAAGCGGCGCATCCGCCGCATCGACGCGAAAGTCGCCTCAAGGCGCGCGGCGGTCTCGGCGAGGCCGGACCAGCCGAAGTCGCGTGCCGCCACGGCGGACAGGAGATAGAGGCCGATGTTCGTCGGCGAGGTCCGGTGGGCGACGACCGGCGCCGGCGTCTCCTGGAAATTGTCTGGCGGCAGCATCGACTCGGCCGGCGTCACGAAGGTCTCGAAATAGCGCCAGGTCCGCCGGGCGATCAGCCTCAGCGCCCGCGCCTCGGCGGCCGTCGCCGGCGCGGCGACCGGACGACCCGCCCGCGGACGGCTGATCGCCAGGGCCACCGCCGGCGAGGCCAGCCAGACGAGGGCGAAAGCGAGCGCGAGCGGCCAGTTGGTCGGCGCCGCCGCGACGGCGGCGGCGGAGACGCCGAGGCCGAGCAGCATGCCGGGGGCCATCCGGCGGGCGAAGCCGCCGATCGTCGAGCGCGGAGCTGCGGACGAGGCGGCCGCCGTCGTCCACTCGAGGAGGTGGCGGCGGGTGGCGACGACGCGGACGAGGGTCCGGACCGCCGCGTCGAGGCCGAGTGCGGCGCGGTCGGGCAGGAAGACCAGGTCGAGGCCGCAGCGCGCCGAGGCCAAGCGGAGGTCGCGGCCGAGGCGGGCGAGATGGCTGCTTGGCCGCACGCCGGGCCGCAAGGGAAGCACGGAGACGACTACCGGCAGCAGGATCGGCACCGCCAGCGTGGCGAGCACGACCAGCGTGGCGGCCACGGGGACTGGCAAGGTCCAGCCGAACCCGAGTGCCGCCAGCGCGAGCGGCGCGGAGATCGACCGGCGGAGGTTGTCCAGCATCTTGACCCGGCCGACGGCCGGCAGCGGCCCGGCGCCCCAGGTGCGGCCAAGGATCCAGGGCAGGAGCTGCCAGTCGCCGCGCATCCAGCGGTGCTGGCGGCGGGCGGCCACGTCGTAGCGGGCGGGGAAATCCTCGACCACCTCGACGTCGGACGCGAGCCCGGCGCGGGCGAAGGTCCCCTCGAAGAGGTCGTGGCTCAGCATCGCGTTGTCGGGGACGCGCCCGGCCAGCGCCGCCTCGAACACGTCGACGTCGTAGATGCCCTTGCCGGTGAAGGAGCCCTCGCCGAAGAGGTCCTGGTAGACGTCGGAGGCGGCCGAGGCATAGGGGTCGATGCCGCCCGGCGCCGAATAGATCTGCTGGAACAGCGAGCCTTCCGTGCCGAGCGGCATGGCCGGGGTGACCCGCGGCTGCAGGATGCCGTAGCCGCCTATGACCCGCCGCCCCGCGTCGTCGAAGATGGGGCGGTTGAGCGGGTGTGCCATCTTGCCGACCAGCCGGCCGACGACGTCGCGCGGCAGCCGCGTGTCGGCGTCGAGGGTGACGACGTAGCGGACGCAGCGGGGAACCTGCGGCGGCGACCCGGCCGCCGAAACGAAGCTGGTGTCGGTCGCCCCGCGGAGGAGGCGATTGAGCTCGTGCAACTTGCCGCGCTTCCGCTCCCAGCCCATCCAGGTGCCCTCGCCCGCGTTCAGGGCGCGGCGGCGATGCAGGAAGAGGAAGCGGTCGCCAGAGGGCGCCGGGCCATGCCGCCGGTTGAGGCGGTCGATCCGCTCCCGCGCCATGGCGAGCAGTGCCGCGTCTTCTGGACGCTCGGCGGCGCCGTGGTCGACGCCGTCGGCCAGGAGGGCGAACACGACGTCGCCGCCCGCCCCGGAGAGGTGGTGGACCTCGAGTCGCTCGATCTGCTCTTTCAGCTCCGCCTCGCCAGTCATCAGGGTCGGCACGGCGACGAGGGTCCTGAGCCGCTCCGGCACGCCCTCGGTCAGCGCCAGGGCGGGCAGCACATTCGGCCCGATGCTCCAGCTGACGAGCCGGTCGACGATGGTCGCGGCGGCGTCGCTCGCGGGCAGCAGCAGGGCGGCGGCGAACAGCAGGAGCGGCATGGTCGAGCCGTCGCCGCCCGCGACCGCGGAGAGGCCCGCAAGGACGATGGCGACGGAGACGAGGAGGTTGGAGACCAGATAGCCGCCGATGCCGGACCGCCGCGCGAAGCGGCCTGCGAGGAGCCCGCGGGTCGGACGGAAGCCGATCGCCCGCTCCAGCGCGGGCCGGCCGTCGGACAAAAGGTGGTAGCCCGGGTCGCGGATCCGCTCGCGGTCGTCGTCAGGCGCGGCGGCCGCCGCGGCTTCGCCGAGGGCCAGTGCCGTCTCGGCGATCGCGGTCTCGGAGAGGTGAGATCCGCGCGCAAGCTGCTCGACGGCGCTGCGGTAGCGATTGCGCGTCGGGAAGTCCATCGCGGCGAAGCCGCTCGCCGCCGCGAGGCGGGCGTCGACGAGGCTGACGCTCTCGACTAGCTCGGTCCAGTCGAGGTCCGCGATCAGCCGCATGCTCGTGATGATGTTGCGGACAGTGACGTTCGACGCGCCCTGCCGCTGCTGGACCCGGTGGACGACGTCCTCCATGGAGCTGCCCTGACGGGTCAGCGCGCGTTCCAACCAGCCGACGGCCGGCGTGCTGCTCGGATCTTCGTCGCGCAGCCGCTTCACGAGCTGCGCCGCGTAGCGTTCGGGAAGCCCCTCGGGCGGGGTCGCCGGAAGATGCGACGCGGCCCCCCCTGCCGTCTCCCTCGCCTTCAGGATTCGGTCGGCGGCGGCGTCCGCCTCACGGCGCTCGCGGCGCCCGCCGGTCATCTGGTCGGACAATCGCCGGAGGTTCTCGACAAGGACGATGCGCAGGGTGATCGCCAGTGCCCAGAGTTCGCCGATCTCCAACGGCTGGACGCGCTGGTAGGCGAGGACGAAGCGGCGAAGCGTCTCGCGGTCGACGTAGCTGTCGGTGTGGGCGACGAAGGCCCAGGCGAGGCCGAAAACCCTCGGATAACCGGCGAAGGGGCCGCTGCCGAGCTTGGGAAGCTGGCGGTAAAAGCCCGGCGACAGGTCCTCCCGGATCTCCCGGATCTGCGCTTCGACGAGGTGGTAGTTATCGAGCAGCCATTCCGCCGCCGGCACGATGGCACGGCGGTTCTCCGTCTCGACGGCGTTGGCGCGATAGGCGGCGAGGAGGACGGCCGCATCGTCGACGAGTCGCACCCGCAGCGGCGGCACCCGGCGCGGCCGGGTAGTAACTGTCTGGGCGGCGGCGAGCGTCTCCGCATGCTGCTCCAGCCGCTCCAGCCCGAACAGTTCGGCTCGGATCGGGGCGGTGTCCGAGAAGGGCGAGGGGTCAGACGGGCGCTGGAGGAGGTCACGGAAGGGCAGGATCATCGCGGGTCTTTCCGGCACACAGAGGCTCGTGCGGCCGGACGAGACGATGGGCCATTGGTCGTTCAGGGTGGCGCCGGGCATTCAGGGCCGGCCCCGGAGCGGTTCGGTACGGCAATGGGCGCCGTCTTCCCGGCGATCAGGCGGCGTCGGCGGCCAACGCTCGGTCAAGATCCGCGGCGTCCACGTCGAACACGCAATGGGTGGCGGCGACGGCCTCAACCGCCGGAAGATGCATCCGCGTCGCGACCCGCCGGTAGGCGAGAAAGGTGACGTCCGGGACCGCCGCTTCGTCGATGACGATTCGGTAGGTGCCGGGCGGTAGCGCCTTGTCCCAGCCGCGGAGCGAGAACGTCTTGCGGAACGTCACCAGGCTCTCCCGGCTGCGCGTGTTCATGGCTGCCTCACTTGCGCTTCTTGGGGAGCTGGGCCGTACTGGAACCGAGCGGCAGGACCGGCGGCGTCGCCGCGCTCTTCACCGCCTTCGGCTTGCGGATCTCTTTGTTCGATCGCTTCTGGGATTTCGACATGGCCTATGTCCTTCGCTGATGAACCCGTCGAAGGCACGGCGCTGCCAAGTTCATGCGACAGAAATGTGACCGCAGAACACGACAGTACTATCCGATCGATCTGAGAAATGTAGGTCTGATCCTGGATATTACAATAGGACATTCAAAAATATCCCAGAATCTTCCCTTCTGAACACGGTTTAACGTACCTGCTGTCGCCTGACCATCTCTTGAAGCGACCGGCCGCCGATGGATCGAGCCACCGTTTCGCGCCGGGAAGGCGACGATTGATCGATGAAAAACGCCGCAAAACCGGGTGATCCGCTGCGGTCCAAGGGACGTCGCTCCATCGGAGGCGGCAACAGCATTGTATTTTATGAAAAGAGGCTCATATAGGAGTGAGTATTTTTGCATTGGACGTTCGTAACGTACTTTCGGCCACAGTCGCACGCGAACACTCCTCTACGAGAATCACGGCCCATCCATGGGGATGACGTCGAAGCCGGGTTTCGTTAACCGAGGAGTGATCAAAATGACCGTAGGCACGGTGAAGTGGTTCGACTCGACCAAGGGCTTCGGTTTCATCCAACCGGACGAGGGCGGGCCCGACGCCTTCGTGCACATTTCGGCCGTGGAGCAGGCGGGGCTGCAGACCATCGTCGAAGGGCAGAAGATCGGCTACGAACTTCAGCGGGACGCCAAGTCTGGCAAGATGGCGGCGCGCAATCTGCAGGCGGTCTGACGCTCGAGTGCGCACCGCCGGGGCCGGCGCCCCGACGCGGTCCGCGTAGCGTACGCCCGCTCTGAGCGGACGGCACCACCGGACCCTCCGCCAGCGGAGCCCTACCCTTCCCCTTAGAGGATCCATCGCCATGTCCACGACCAGCGCGCCTTTCACCGTCGGGCAGTCCGTCCGAATTCTGCACGGTCCCCACCGTCTCGAAAGCTCTCCGGACGTCTATACGATCGTCCGCTACGATGCGTCCGACGGCCCCGAGCGTAGCTACGTCATCGAGAGCGACCGCGATTACCGTCGACGACGCGAGGTCCACGATCGCCTGCTTCCGGTGGACTCCGCCTCGGATTCGCCCGCCAACCCCTCCCGTCTCCCGGAACCCCGATGAACATCCGCGACAAGATTCCCGGCCTCGACGCCGACGCCCTGAAGACGCTGCGCACCAACGCGACGCGCCTCAGCGCGTCGGGGACACCGAAGCAGAAGGACCAGGCGCGTGACGTCCTGATCCTGGTCGACGAGGAGGAGGCCAACCGGCGCGAAGCCCTGCCCCCCGCCCCGCCGAAGACGCGCCGGAAGACCGGCACAGCCGGCCCGTCGAAGGCAGGCAGGAAGGGTCGGTTGCCGAATGTCGCCACCTGAACCGCGCCTCGCGGTGGCCGTGGCCTCCGGCGGCCCCTCGGTCGCCGCCTGGATGCGCCGGCTCAAGCCCTACCGCAAGGCCGACCGCCGGCGGGCCGTCGTCGAACTCCTCGTCACGCTCGGCCCCTTCGCGGTCACCTGGGCTTTGATGGCCATGGCCCTGGAGATGGGCTGGCCCGTGCTCTACGGCTTGCTGCTTCCGCTCGCTGCGGGCCTTCTGGTCCGCGTCTTCATGATCCAACACGACTGCGGCCACGGCTCCTTCCTGCCCGGGCGGAAGGCCAATGACTGGACCGGCCGCCTGCTCGGCGTGCTCACCCAGACGCCCTACGACTACTGGCGCCGGAGCCACGCGGTCCATCACGCGAGCGTCGGAAACCTCGATGCCCGTGGGATCGGCGACATCGATACGCTTTCCGTCCGCGAGTATCTCGCCCGCGGCCGCTGGGGCCGGCTGAAGTACCGGTTCTACCGGCATCCCCTGGTGATGTTCGGGATCGGGCCCGCCTACCTGTTCCTGATCCAGCACCGCTATCCCCGCGGGCTCGCCCGCTACGGGGCGACGCCATGGGTGAGCGTCATGGCGACCAATCTCGGCATCGTCACCCTCGCTGCCGCCGGGATGGCGCTCGTCGGGCCGACGACTCTCCTCGCCGTCCAGCTTCCCATCGCCATCCTGGCGGCGACGGCCGGCGTCTGGCTGTTCTACGTCCAGCACCAGTTCGAGGAGACCTACTGGGCCGCCGCGGCGGACTGGAGCGCGCCCGACGCGGCGCTCCGCGGAAGCTCCCACCTCGACCTGCCGCAGCCGCTCCGCTGGTTCAGCGCCAACATCGGGCTGCACCACGTCCACCACCTGTCGAGCGGGATCCCCTACTACCGGCTGCCCGACGTGCTGCGCGACCATCCCGAACTGAGTGAGGTCAACCGGCTCACCCTCGGCCACGGCATTGGGTGCCTGCGCCTGGTTCTCTGGGACGAGGCGGCGGGACGCCTGATCTCGTTCCGCGAATTGGCAGAGCGGCAAGTGCCGGAGCGCCCGGTGGAGGGTGCGATGCCCCGACTGCCGGTCGATGCGGCGGTGCTCAGTACCCCATTGGAGACGGCCGCATGAAGATTCGGCATCGGACCACCTATCGCTATTCGACGCCCGTGGCGCTGAACGCACATCGCCTGCTCCTGAGGCCTCGGGACGGCTTTGCGGTGCACGTTCGTCGCTGCGACGTCACGATCTCGCCAAGGGCATCGGTCGTCTGGGCGGAGGACGCCCTCGGGAACGCCGTCGCGACGGCGAATTTCTCCACGCCCGCGGACACGCTCGTCATCGAGAGCGAGATCGAACTGGATCTCCTCGCGCCGCCCTGGCCGGTCTTCAACATAGCAAACTCGGCGATCCGCTACCCCTTCGCATATGACGCGGATGATCTACGCGACCTCGGTGCCTTGACTGGCTCCCATCCGTCGGGCTCCTCCAGCGAAGTGGACGCGTGGGCCCGCGACTTCGTCGCGGGCACGGAGACCGACACCCTGTCGCTGCTGCGCGACATCAACTTTGGCATCGCGCAAGGATTTGTCTACGAACCCCGGGAGCCGGAAGGGACACAGACCGCGAGGGAGACGCTGGCGCTCGGCCGAGGATCCTGCAGGGACTTCGCTGTCCTCTTCGCCGAGGCGGTACGGTCGCTTGGCTTCGCGGCCCGGCTGGTGTCCGGCTACTACCGCGACAGTAACGCCGGCCCAGGCCCGCTCCGTTCGACTCACGCCTGGGTGGAGGTCTTCCTGCCGGGCGGAGGCTGGATCCCCTTCGATCCCACCAACTCGGCCATGGGCGGCTTCGATCTCGTCCCGGTGGCGGTTGGCAGGGACATGGGGCGCATCATGCCGGTGACGGGCAGCTACATCGGTCCGATCGGCTCCTATCTCGGCCTTACCGTCGAGGTTTTCCTGTCGGATTGAGGTGCCGATCCGCACGGGCATTCGTTCTCGTCCCGACCGCGGTTCGAGAAGTCGAACCGCGAAGGACTGCCGCCATGCCGCCATCCGCCTCCCGACTGCCGAAGGAGCCCGCCGATCGACTGACCGCACCGTTCTTGCGATTTCTGCGCATCGAAGCCATGGCCGGCGCCGTGCTGTTCCTTGCCACGCTCCTTGCGATCGCCATGGCAAACTCTCCTTTGGCGAACCTCCATGAGGCACTCTGGAACACGCACGTCGGGATCGTCGCCGGCGGCCTCGAATATGGCAGGTCGCTCAAGGAGTGGGTCAACGAGGGGCTGATGACGCTCTTCTTCTTCGTCATTGCACTGGAGTTGAAACGCGAGTTGGTCCTCGGCGACCTCCGTGATCCCCATGCCGCCGCTTTTCCGGTCGCCGCCGCCGTCGGCGGGATGGCCGTGCCGGCCGCGATGTTCCTCGTGATTGCGGGCGGCGAACCGGGTGGTGGCGCTTGGGGCGTCGTCATGTCCACCGACACCGCCTTCGTGATCGGCTGCCTCGCTGTCCTCCGAGACCGCGTCCCGACGAGCCTCCGTCTTTTCCTGCTCGCTCTTGCCATCGTCGACGACATCGGCGCAATCCTCGTGGTCGCGATCGCCTACGGCGAGAGCTTGAACGCAATTGCGCTCGCTCTCGCAGGGACAGGGTTGCTCGTCGTTGCGGTCGCCGCGCGGCTCGGCGTCCGGCCCTTCCCGGTCTACTTCACCCTCGGCGGCGGCATCTGGTTGGCCCTCGACGCGTCAGGGCTCCATGCGACGATGGCGGGCGTGATCCTGGGGCTGATGACCCCTGCACGGAGCTGGGTTAGCGACGTCCGCCTCCACGCCATCCTCGATCGCGTGGTGGCGCAGCCGCCCGGTAGGAACTGGGCGGGTGACAAGGATGCGCGTGCCGATCTCCACCGGGCGGGGGTAGCCACCCGTGAAGCCCTATCACCGATCGAGCAGCTGGAGACGGCGCTTCATCCCTGGGTCGCCTTCGGCGTGCTGCCTCTGTTCGCTCTCGCCAATGCCGGGATACCGCTCGAGGCCGCCGACCATGATCCTGCACTTCTGTCCGCCATCGTTGTCGGGTTCGTCGTGGGCAAGCCCGTCGGCGTCCTTGTCTTCAGCTTCCTCGTCGTGAGGCTCGGAGTCGGCCTGCGACCGCCGGACCTTTCATGGCCGCTGGTTGCCGCGGGCGCGATGCTGACGGGGATCGGCTTCACCATGGCGCTCTTCATCGCCGATCTCGCCGTCGGACCGGATTTGGCGAAGGCGGTCAAGGCTGGCATCCTCGGTGCCTCGGTCCTGTCGGCAACCCTCGGCCTTTCGGTCATCATTTGGGCGACCTCCAAAGGCGGGCGGCGAAGCTGAGCGCCGTTCGCCTACGGCTCTGCCGGGCGAGCAGACGATGTCTGGAATTCCGGGCCGCGGCCCCTTGCAACACATGGATCATACGCCACATACCATCCAGCTGGATGGTGAACAGAAGGTTGGCGTGATGGCCGAGACAGCGAAAAAGCCGGACGACACGGAAAAGATCACCGTAAACGTCGGCTACGTCGATCTCGGCCGCGTCGACCTCCTCGTAAGCGAAGGCTTCTACTCCAACCGGTCGGACTTCATCCGGACCGCGATCCGCAAGCAGCTCGAGACGCACCGTGATGCTCTCGACCGCTCCCTGGCGCGACGAACGCTCGACCTCGGCTTGCGCGAGATCTCGCGGGCCGAACTGGAGTCAGCGCTCGCCCGCGGAACTCCGCTGCACGTCCGCGTCGTGGGCCTCGCTCGTTTCGCCGCCGACGTCACGCCCGATCTCGCTTCGCAGGCGATCGGTTCGATCACCGTTCTCGGCGCCCTGCAGGCGCCTCCCGCAATCCGCTCGGCCATCGCAGACCGAATCCGCTGAGCCGTTCCACAAGGACCGTCGTCATGAACCGGACCATCACCGACGCGCTTCGGCGCGCCGCAACTCTCACGCGCGCCGGGAGACCCGTCGATGCGACCAGGGCTATCCAGGCCGCACTCAACGGCTCGACCATGCCGCCGGCGCAAGACGAGCCGACCGGGCGGCCGAACGGCCCTCCGATCGCCGGCCCCACGATCCTCGACCTGACGGCGACGCGGGTCGATCGCGGTCCGCCCGCCGGCGCCGCGGCGCGGCCGACGGGCGAGAGCGGGTCGGATCCGGGGTTTCGGCGTCGAGAGAGGAGGTTTACCCGGCCGCTCGCTGAAACGATCCGCGACCTTGCGGCCGCCCGCCGGGTGACAGGCTCGCCTCTCTCCAAGCGTAACGGTCCGCCGCCCGTACCGGAGGGCGCGCGCTATGTCTCCCGGTCGTTCGACTGCGAGCACGGGAGCCGGAGCTATAGCCTCTACATTCCCGCCGCAGCTGCAGGCCGGCGCCCGTCCGGTCTCGTGATGATGCTGCACGGCTGCAAGCAGGATCCCGACGATTTCGCGACCGGCACGGGCATGAACGCCCAGGCGGACGCGACGGGCATGCTCGTCGTCTATCCCGCTCAGTCGGCGGCAGCCAATCCCTCGCACTGCTGGAACTGGTTCAATGCAGCAGACCAGCGGCGTGGCGGCGGGGAGGCCGCTCTCCTGGCGGCGCTCGCGGGTGCCGTCGCGACGGAGTTCGACGTCCCGCCGGGCTCCGTTTTCGTGGCCGGTCTCTCCGCCGGCGGCGCGATGGCGGCCATCCTCGCCGAAGCCTATCCAGACGTATTCAAGGCCGCTGGAATCCACTCTGGCCTGCCTGCCGGCGCCGCCTCGGACATGTCCTCCGCCTTCGCCGCGATGGCAGGCCACGCCAACCGACCTGCGCCGCCTGCACCGACGGCGCCGACTCGGCTGATCGTCTTCCACGGCACGGCGGACACGGTCGTCCGTCCTGCGAACGGCGAGGCCATCGTCGGGACCGCGCGGCATCGTGCGCAGTCGGTCGACCGCCACGAGAGACGGACCGCCGCGGGCCGTACCTATAGGCGCATCGTGTATCGGACCGCCGGAGGACAAGCCCACGCCGAACACTGGATCCTCGAAGGCCACGGTCACGCCTGGTCCGGCGGACGGCCGGAGGGAAGCTACACCGACCGGGACGGGCCGGATGCGTCCGCGGAGATGATGCGGTTCTTCTCGGAGACAGCCGCGCCGCGGTAGACTTCCCCCAGGCAGCCCGCGTCGATCGCCGGTTCGCGAGCCGCCGTCAGGATCCCGGTAAACCGAAATCCAGTCTGGGCCGCTCCTGGTGCATTTCGGAACTTGAGTTCTGCTCAAGGTGCCCCGCGTCCGCCCGCCTCCAAGGCATGCCAGGACAACCTTAACCGACAACCGGCTCTCAGCTGGGCTCGCTCATCGGATCCTGCCAGGGTGACCTCGGTCCGGATCCCCCGGACGAGGCGGCCGCCGCCGGTGCTTGCGACACCGACGACGGCCTACGCCAGCCAAACGCCTGATTGGGCAGGAGTTCGACATGACGATCCATGATTCCGCCGGCTTCGAACCGGCTCACGAGGACTACCGCGTTTCCGAAGGCGGCGCCAAGGTGCCGCGCGGCCAGGAACCGGAGTCGCTCCGTTCGGCTTACGCGCGCTTTCTTGCGACTCGCTCGGTCGGGTTCGAGTACGCGGAGGCGATGACCGACGACGAACTCGCCGTCGTGCTGCGGGAGGAGATGCGGGCGCTCGGGCGCGTGGCGATCTGCCCGGCGAGCACCATCGACGATTTCAGCATCAAGCTCGGCCTGCTCGTCTGCATGCTGGAGTCGGCTGCCGTGCCCCTGCGAGGTCGCTGCGCTCGCGGGATCGCTGATCTCCGATCTGCGGCGGATCTGACGAGAAGCCTCCGTGCTCGTTGAGGCTCATTCGCCGAACCGTCTGGGCTAGGTCTGAACGGCAGCCCACTGTGCGGGCTGCCGTTCTCCGTTCCTGGGAGTCGTTCCACCTCTCGGCTGCCGGTGGGGCGTGCCGACAGGCGCATCGAACCTACGAAGCCAGGCAAGTCCGGCCGCGGTCGACCGTCCTGCTTCGATCGTGCCGCTCGATCACATCGGTGATCCATTCACCCGTGACGCTCGACCGCTCCGCCAGCTCCGCGGCGATCTCCAATACCGCGGCGGTGCGCTCTTCGATGATCGCCTTGGCAACGGCGTACCGCTCGCCGAGCCGCCGCTCCACCCGTCCACGCAGATCGGGCGTGTCCGCGATGCGCTTGAGGAGATCCTCGTCGGTCCGGCCTGGCAGGTGGATCGGCGAGGCTCCGAAGCCCAACTGTAGCTCGACGCGGGCCGCCATGACGGTCGCGCGGTAGAGGTCCGAGCCGGGTCCGCCTGCCGACCCTTCCGACCGGCTTCCCAGGATCACCTCTTCGGCGGCCATCCCGGCCAGCAGGATCGTGAGCTCCGCCTCCCGATCGGCGTCGGTCTGGAGGACCTGTGTCCCGGGCCGCAAGCGCGTCACGCCACCGGCCGGTGACTGAGCGCCGTTCTCTCTGGCGACGAGCTCCCGCACGATCCAGGCCTTCTCGACGGGTCGCCAGCCGAGGATGGTCGCAACCACGGCATGGCCAGTCTCGTGGATCGCCATGCGACGGACCTCCTCCTCCGTCGGCCTGTGCAGAGCGGGCAAGCAGGCATCGAGGTCGGCCAGCCGGAGCGGCCTACGAGCTTTCCGCGCGAGCCGGCGTGCGTCGCGGACGAGGCGCTCGAGGTCGGCACCCGTCCAGCCCTCACTTCGGTGCGCCACATTGCCGAGGTCATCAGCCGCCAAAGCACCGCCGAGGTGGAACCGCAGGATCGCCGTTCTCGCGGGGCCGTCCGGGAGCGGGATCTCGATGCTGCGATCGAGGCGACCGGAGCGCAGGACGCCCGGGTCGATCAGGTGCGGGTAGTTGCAGGCCCCGACCACGACCACGCCCTCGCGGCCCTCCACGCCGTCCAGGCATTCGAGCAGACCGTTGACCACCTCGGTCTGGTAGCCCGCGTTGTGTCCGGAGAACGCCGCACGATCCCCGACGCTGTCGAGTTCGTCGATGAAGAGGATCGCGGGAGCCTTTTCCATCGCCTGGCCGAAGGCCTCCCGCATGGCCGCGAGAAGGTCGCCCAGATGGCCGGCCGCCTGCCAGCGGGCAAGCGAGCCGGCGATCAGCGGAACGCCACATGTGGTGGCGAGCGCCCGGGCGAAGGTCGTCTTGCCCGTGCCGGGCAGGCCATGGAGGAGGATCCCACGATCGACGTCACGCCAAGGCAAACGATCGGCCGCCCAATCGCGAAGGTCCTGCGCGAGGTCGAAGCCCCAGTCGGTCGCGGCGCCCATGCCGGGGAGTTCCTGAAGCGTCGGTGTGGTGACCTGCGCCGACACCTGCCGCACTTCACGCCCCGAGAGGTGCCGGGCGAGCCGCAGCTCGATCTGCCTGAGATTCGCCCCCGCGCGCAGGATCAGGCCGAGGTCACCGAGCGGAAGACTGGCGAGCGCGGTGATGGTGTCGGGCGGCAGCGTGATCCCGAGGCGATAGCGGACGAGACGCTCGACCTGCGCCGGCGTCGGTCCGGTGATCGCGATGCGATGGTCGAGCAGCGGCACGACATCCTGCGGAATGGCGAGCCCTGCCTCGATTGCGAGCACGACGCGGCGATGGCCACGGATGTCCCGTAGGATCTCGCGACGCAGGGAACTCGGTCCGCTCTTGCGGGTCTTGGTCCGGAAGGCCTCGGCCGAGATCACCGCGGTCGTGCTGCGGAGGCCTGTGCCGTCCGGCGACGGCATGCCGGCGTCGATCCGATCGAAAGCGGTCGTTACTTGCTCGACGGCGATGCCCTCGGGCAGATCGAGGGCGACGACAACGGGCAGATCCCGCCAGACGTCGGCGACCGGACGGAGCGCGCGGCGGATCACGGCATGGACCAGCGCGTCGGCCACCGGTCCGCCCAGGGACGGCGCGAAGGCCTTCTCGGCCCGCCGCCGCGCCTTGACCGCGCGCTTGTAGATCCGGCTGGTCCGGTCGCCCGGCCGTGCGGAGTGCCTGTCGTAGCGCTTGAAGTCGATGGCCATGATCAGATCCCCTTCCCGGCGTTCAGCCGTGCTGCCCCGCGTCGCTCGCGGGGCGGCCGAGGCGGTAAAGGCGGGAGTAGGTCCGAGCCCAGCCCGTCACGGGGTCGAGCAGGTAGACGGGCGAGGTCGTGATGAGGCGCCCGGTACCGGTGAGGATCGGGTGGCCGGTGACCGCCCCACAGAGAACCGGTGCCAAGATGGCGTTCGGCTGGTAGCGGTCGAGGATCGGCGCCGCGTCGAGGTCGGTCTTGGTGGGGTACGTGCCGCCCGCGAGCCGATCCATGTCGGCGGCGAGGGCACGGAGCGTGGTGGCCGCGGCGGCAAGGTCTGCGGCCGGCAGCGGCTTGCCGGGGTCGATGAGGAACATGGGGGGCTCCAGGTCAGAAGTGGAGGGCAGAAGGGACGGAGAGGGCAGTAGGAATGGGGATGCTGATCCGGCTGGGGCCGGACTTGGCGGAAATGACCCGATCGGGAGGTGAGGTCCCGGACGTCGGCCAATGTCCGAGGTGGATCGCCGCACGCCATCCCGGGCCGCAGTCGGCAAGGCTCCGTCGTTCCCACCGACGCAGGGCGCGGCAGGGCAACGAACGGTCCGGGTTTGATGGCGATCAGAGGTGGACGGCAGGCGGTAACCAGCGGGTGGCGATCAGCGCCCGCGGGATCCCGTCCTGCGCGTGCGAGCGACGGCTCCGAGCGGCGGCTCGCAGCTCAGCGGGCGCGCGGATCGGAGCCCGGGTGCCCGATCAGGCGCCGACGGCGCTCATGCGCCGCCCTTGAGGGCGCAGCGGCAGGGACGAGAGGCACTCGGCCAGCGTGGGGAGCGGCGCGGCGGGCCTCATCGGCACCACGATCGACTCCCCGGGGACCGGCGTGGCCCCGGCGACCGTTTCGCGGGCCTGCGTCGCCATCGGCTTCGGCGTGGGCGGCATCAGCGCGGCGAGCCGCTCCTGCACCCGCTTCGAGACCGCGCTCGCCATCCGCTCCGTCATCGCCTCCACGATGGGCGTGATCAGCGCGCCAAAGAAGGCATCGAGCGCCGTGCCCTCGACCACATGCCCGCTGATGATACCGGACCGCCCGTAGTAATCGATCGTGATCACCTCCACGGAGCTGACGGTACGGCCGGCGCTGGTCAGCATCCCGCGGAGGATCATCCCCGCCGCCCGGAGATCGAGCCGATCCTGGCGGGCGGCCGAGCCGCCCTGGGCCCCACCGCCTCTCTTGACCGACGCCGCCACGAGCCGCCCCGTCTCGGGGTAGTAAGCGACGATGTCGAGGATGGCGGTCTTCACGACGGCGCTTCCGACCGGGAGGGTGAGCGCCGCCGTCTTGTCCGGCGCATTCGCGACGCAGAGGTCGAGTGCGGCCTGCGAGATCGGCACGGCCACCTGGACCAGCACGTCGACGCCCCCGCTCAATTCCAGCGCCGTCGCGATGGCACTCTCGATCAGGAGGCCGTGACGCCGCAGCACGCTGTCGAGCGGGCTGCGGATCGAGGCGACGGCCTCCGGGATCAGCGGGTCCGGCGTGTAGCTGCGGGCGAAGGCCTCGGCGACCGCCGCGTCCGTCGCCTCGGCGAGCGCCGGCGGGAGCACGGCGCGGGTGCCGTCGCCCTGACTGGGCGACATTTCGACCACCGCCGGAATGGCGGGCGAGCTCGAAGCAGACTTGCGGTCGCGCTTGGAGTGGGTGAAGTTAGCCTGCATTGATGATGCCTCCTATCATCGTTCGTGACGAGGCAACATTGCATCAAAATGCCCGCCCTGACCAGCTGAGATCATACTTATGGTTACCGCAAGGCAAATACGCGCCGCCAGGGCTTGGCTCGGCTGGAGCCAGCAGGATCTGGCGGACAGGTCCAAGGTCGCAAAGAGGACCATTGCCGAGTTCGAGCTCGGCAACAGGGTGCCCTATGACCGGACGTTGCGGGATCTGAAGGAGGCACTCGAAGCGGCGGGCATCATCTTCCAGTTCGACGGAATGTCCGGCACCGGCATCTCCGGACCGTCGGAACAGCTTGGCCGGCGCCTCATCGAGGGGACGGACGGGAACTGAGCCAAGACACCATCGGCGGACGGCAAAGCTGCTTGTGCAAACGGGGAAACGAGTTCCGGGCACCGCAAGCCAAGGTGCGGCCAGCTGGGACTAACGTGCGGGTCAGCTAAACCAACGTGCAGGCAACCTGACAAGGGTTGCCGAGACGCTTTTCAAACGTGCGCGCAGGTCAGGACACATTCCTGGCACGCCGAGCCGACGTGAGTTGAGTTGCGTACATCCGATTCGAAGGTCCGCGCGACCGATTCAAAGATATGAACAAGCGATTCGAAGATCCGGGCAGGCGATTCAGGCACAAACGCCGTTATGCCTTCGAGCGAGCGCAACCTGACTCAATGTGACATGAGTTGCGTAAAGGCGATTCAGAACTCGGGACATCGGATTCAGATAGCGCGACTAGCGATTCCATCGTCAGGTGTTGCGATTCCTTAGTCCACGCCGCCGAATCATTAGTCTGAACAGGTGCGGTATTCTTTTGGAGTTTCGATTCGCCCTCAGTCCCTGGGAATAACAGGCGTATCGAGGCCCAGTTCGAAACACATCCCTCGCTAAATTGAACATTATTTGAAGAAAACACGCGACATCAATCGTAGCTACCCCTCAACTACATCCGCTGAAGTCCGTGGCGTCGCGCAATTTGTCCTGGTATTGCGCAACTCAAGGCACCCAGCCGCAAGGACGGTGCCCAACTTGAGTGCAACCCGAACATGGAAAACCTGACCCCGACTCCTTCGACCGCTTCCCTCGACGTCGCCACTGAGATCGACGCCCCCTTCAAGGATGCCCCTGCGGCTCCGGAAGCTCTCAGCGATGAGTCCACCCTCCCGGCAGGAGGCTTGCCGGATCTGGCAGAAGCCGTCGAAGACGGCGCCATCGTCCTGCCAGACGAAGCCGCCCAGACCGCTCCCTTCGAAATCGAAGACGACACCCCGGACGATCAGGATCTCCCGCCGTCGTCCGATGCCGCCGCTGCTTCGTCGGCCGCTACCGAGGACCTCACGCCCGGCCCGGCCGATGAGCGCCTGCCCGGCGCACCAGATCCGTCCGACGAAGCCGCCAAAGAGTCTCCGGCCACTCCGACCAAGTCCTCCGCCCGGAAGCGCGGACGCCCTCCGAAGACGCGTGTGTTGCCTGATCTCCCGCAGCGTGCCTCCGATCCGACGGTCGTCGAGGACTGCATCGCCAAGCTGATGAAGCTCAACGGTCGGGACCTCCACACGGACATGGAGCGGGGGCATGTCCTCAACACGCTTCAGGCATCCTGCGCGGACGGAGCGGAATTTGCGAAGGTGGTTCGGAAGTGGGCACGCCTTTCCGGCAAGCAAGCCCTCAACCTGATCAACTTGACGGCGCGGTTCGGTGATCAGGTGGATCGCTGGGCCACCCTCGGCGTGACGTCCACGCATCTGAGGCACCTTGTGACGAAGCCCGACGAGTACGTCGAGGAATGCTACGCGGCATTCTCGGCGGAGGGCGTTCCGTCGACCGCGGCCTTCTCCAAGAAAGTCATGGCTGACTTCGGATCAGCCCAGCCGGAAGGTGACCTGAGGGCGGAACGCCTTGCGTTCCTGAAGGCGGCCGCGCGAAAGGCCGCGGACGACAATCTCGCCGCCTTCCTGCCGCCTCTCGAGGAACTTGCGAAGGTACTCGTCGCAGGCCTCCAGACCGGTCGCAACGGTGCCGTCCGCATTCGAAAGCCGGACCTCGCCAAGTCCGTCGCGCTCCCGGCCAGGACGGCCTGCCGGATCTTCGAAGGCTTCCTGACCCGCATGGTCCCGCAAGACAGCTTCAATGGTCTCCAGTACTACGATCGCGTGACCGTCCTCATTCCCGAACTGCAGGCTCTCCGGATCGTCCTCGCGCAGCTCAGCAGCCTCGAGCGGTGGCCGAAGCATGCCGGCGCCGAATGGATCACCGGTACCGTGTTGCCGATGGTGCGTTGGGCGATCGGCGCCGAATCCGACAGCGAACCGCCGCTGGATGCGATTCTGGACCAAGGGTCCGAGGATTTCATGATCTGCAATACGCTGCCGAAGGATTTCTCGGCAAAGCGGAGGCGCCTAGCGCAGGCACGGCGTGAAGGCACCCCGAATACGAACCCGAGCAAGACGGAAGAGCCAAGAGTAGGTCCCGGCGACGACGCCCAAGCAGCCTGATCCCGATCGGTGATCCTTGCGGGGCCAGCCGGCAGGCTGGCCCTGTTCGCCAGACCTGAGGAGGGACGAGGATGCGCAAGCGATTGGAGCCGTCGGTCGCAGCCAGCAAGCAGAGGCGATACCGCGAGAAGCAAAGGGCGGATGGCATCCCCACCGCCAACATGGTCGCGATCGCGACCTTTCGGATCCTGCTGTCGGGCAAAAGCCCGAAGGCGAAGGCCAAACGGAATGAACTCGAAGATCTGGTCACGGCATACCTCGTCGACCGTCATCCGGAGCTGACCGAGCGCGGCATCGAGCACCGCTTCGACGAGATGGTCCGGGAGGCAAGCAGGATGTGCACCTTCGGGTACTTCGACATCGACAAGCGTAACGGTGATACGGAGGATCCGACCTAGTCCCCCCGTTACTTCGTAAAACGCCGTTACCGACTGAATCGGTTGTTTCGAACTTTTAGGCCTTATCGGAACTCAAGTTCCGAAACCGTCTGATCATCCGCTCGACGGAGTGTCGGCTCACCAGAGACCCAGTGAACTGTCAGAGTATCGCCCTGGCTCCGACTCTGAGACGACGGAGGGTTGATACACGGAATGGTTGGCGTGCTACCACTACCCCATTGGACGGTCGGGGGGAATCATGACGCCATCGGTGGGGCAATTCGTACGCGTCCGCTCTCGCCGATGGTTGGTGGAGAACACTGCGCCCGATAGGCGCTTCCCGGTCGTCCGCCTCGCCTGCATCGACGACGACGCCACGGGCGAGACGGTCGAAGTTCTCTGGGATGCCGAGCTCGACGGCGAGATTCTCGGCGAGGAGGGCTGGGGCCAGATCGCCAAGCGCGGCACGGACGACCCCGCCGTCTTCTCCGCCTACCTGAAGACGCTGCGCTGGAACACCGCCACGTCGGCCGACCGCGAGCTATTCCAGGCGCCCTTCCGCGCCGGCATCCACCTCGACGCCTTCCAGCTGCTGCCGCTGCGCAAGGCGCTGAAGCTCCCCCGTGTGAACCTCCTGATCGCCGACGACGTCGGCGCCGGCAAGACGATCGAGGCGGGCCTCGTCCTCCGCGAGCTGCTGCTGCGACACCGCATCGACTTCGTGGTCGTCATGGCGCCCGCCGGCACGGTCCGGCAGTGGCAGGACGAGCTGGAGACGAAGTTTGGCCTCACCTTCACCATCGTCGATCGCGACTACCTGACGGCGCTCCGGCGCGAACGCGGCTACGGCGCCGACCCGTGGGCCTCAGGCTCGCGGTTCATCCTCTCCCACTCGCTGATCTCCGACGAGACCTATGTCGCGGGTCTGCGCGACCTCCTCGGCGAGTTCCGCGCGCGCTCCCTGCTGATCCTCGACGAGGCGCACCACGCGGCACCAGCAAGTGGCATGAAGTACGCCATCGAGAGCCAGTTCACCCGCTCCGTCCGCGCGCTCGCCGAGCGGTTCGAGCACCGCCTCTTCCTCTCCGCGACGCCGCACAACGGGCACTCCAACTCCTTCTCCGCCCTCCTGGAGATCCTCGACCCGCAGCGCTTCACCCGAGGCGTGCCGGTGCGGCCAAAGGACCTGGAGCCGGTGATGGTCCGCCGCCTGAAGTCGGACCTCCGGCACTTCGGCGAGCGCTTCCCGCTGAGAAAGGTAGAGCCGATCAGGATCGCCGGCCTTCCCGCCGCCGCGCCGGAACTCGTCCTCGCGTCCATGCTTCGGGCCTATGCCTATGCCGTCCGGGCCAAGGCGGAGGGCCTGCCGCCGCGTGAAGCCGGCTACGTGCGCCTGACCCTCGTCGGCCTGCAGCAGCGCCTCCTGTCCTCGATCGCCGCCTTCGCCCGCACCCTCGACATACATCGCAAGGGGCTGCTGAAAGCCAGGGAGACGGAGGCCGGCACATGGGCGGCCACCTCGCTCGGTGCGGCCGGCGAGATCGAGGAGGAGCCGGACGACGAGGTCGCGGCGGAGGCCCTGATCGCCCGCGACGAGGCGGACGCGGCCGAGGCGGCCGGCGTCGCCGCCGCCGCCGTCTCCGATCTCGCCATGGTCGACGAGATGCTGAAACTCGCCCGTCGCCACGCGCAGGAGCCGGACGCCCGCGTCGAGCACCTCGCCCGCTGGATCCGCGATCAGATGACCGCCGGCGGCGCCTGGACCGCGCGCCGGCTCATCCTCTTCACCGAATACGAGGACACCCGCCGCTGGCTGGAGAAGCGCCTCCTGGAAGCGCTCGACGACCTCGGCCCCGACGACCGCATCGCCTGCTACACCGGCGCGACGCCGACCGACCGCCGCGAGGAGCTGAAGCGCCGCTTCAACGCCGACCCTTCCGCCGACCCGCTCCGCATCCTGATCTGCACCGATGCCGCCCGCGAGGGCATCAATCTGCAGATGCGCTGCCACGACCTCATCCACGTCGACCTGCCCTGGAACCCCGCGCGCCTCGAACAGCGCAACGGGCGCATCGACCGCAAGCTCCAGCCCTCGCCGGTGGTCCACTGCCGCTACTTCGTCTACGAGCAGCGCGAGGAGGACGTCGTCCTGCAGGCGCTGGTCCGCAAGACCGAGAAGATCCAGGACGAGCTCGGCTCCGCCGGCCAGGTCATCGCCGAGCGGATCAACCAGCGCCTGATGCGCGACGGCATCCGCGCCGCCGGCCGGCTCGCCAAGGAGATCGAGGCCGAGGGCGCGGAAGGGGACGACCAGACCCGAACCGCCGTCGAGGAGATGGACGATGCGGTGCTGGCCCGCCGCGCCCGTCAGGCCAAGGAACTCGACGACCTCCGAGCCGTGCTGGAGGACAGCCGCAACCGCGTCGGCGTCGAGCCCAACGATCTGCGCGCCGTACTCTCGGTCGCCATGGACCGCACCGGTACCACGCTGGAGGCCCACCGCGACGCCGAGATCGAGGGCACGCCCACCTTCCGGCTCGATCCCGCCGAACCCGCCTTCCAGACCCAGGGCTGGGCGGAGGCGCTCGACGATCTCCGCATCCGCCGCCGCAAGCGGGGCGAGAGCCTCAAGGACTGGCGGCGCGACGCGCCCGTCCGCGCCTTCTCCTTCCGCCCGGCGATGACGGCCGCCGGCGTCGACGCCGAGAACGTCGTCCAGGTGCACCTGGAGCACCGGCTCGTCCGCCGGCTGCTTGCGCGCTTCATGGCCCAGGGCTTCGCCTCGGACCTGTCGCGGGCGAGCGTGGTAATCGGCCCCGGCGCCCAGCCGCGCGTCGTGCTCATCGGCCGCCTCGCCCTCTACGGCCCCGGCGCGGCGCGCCTGCACGAGGAGATGATCCTCGTCACCGCCGCCTGGACCGAGGCCGGGCGCGGCACCAAGCCCCTGAAGCCCTACGGAACGCGCGGCGAGGAGGCGACGCTCGTCCAGCTGGAGGCAGCCTTCCGCGAGGCGCGCAAACCCGCCCCGCACATCGTCGACCGCATCCGCGCCTTCGCGGCTGAGGACGCGGCGGATCTCGACGCTGAACTCAAGGCCCGCGCCGCTGCGGCCAAGGCCGAGGCGGTGAAGGACCTCGCCAAGATCGCCGAGGCCGAGGCGACCTCCCTCCAGAAGCTGCTGGAGGACCAGCGCGCGCGCATCCTGAAGGCCGATGCCGAACCGGACGACCGGCAGCTCACCTTCCTCCCCGACAAGGCCGAGGAGATCGAGCAGCGCCGCCGCGACCGCCGGCACTGGAAGACCAAACTGGACAAGCTCACGAGCGACATCGAAACCGGACCGCGCCGGGTGCGCGAGTCCTATGGCGTGGTGGCGGATCGGCTGGAGACCATCGGTCTCGTCTATCTCTGGCCGGAGGGGAACTGAGGATGGCGGGGAACGATCCGAACGAGGAATGGCTCGGCCACGTCCAGCCGGTGGGCCTGGTGGTCGCGCCGGTGGTGCTGAAGACCTACGACCTCGTGCCCGAACCCCAGACGCGCACCGACACCGAAGCGGTCAGGGCGCACCTCACCCCCGGTGATGCCGGCCCCGCGCTCGCCGACGCCTTCGCCTTCTTCGCCGACGTCCTCGGCTGGCGGCCGCGCCAGGTGGCCGGCAGCCCCGGCGGCGCGCCGATCCCGGACGAGCTGATCCTCCGCATCGACGAGAGCGACGTCGAAATCGCCCCGCACTGGGCGGTGACCAATCCCGCCGGCGGCTTCCAGATCCTTGTCCGCATCGAAGCGCCCGGCGTCGAGCCGGATCAACGCAAGGCGCTGGATGGCTGGGAGGCGACGCCGCACCAGCGGCTGGAGCGGCTCTGCAAGGAACGCCAAGTCCGCATCGGCCTCCTCGTCACCGACGCGGAGCTGCGCCTCGTCTACGCCCCGCGCGGCGAGACCAGCGGCTGGCTGCGCTTCCCGCTGCGCTCGCTCGGCGAGGTCGGCGGCCGTCCCATGCTGGGCGGCCTCAAGCTGCTGCTCTCCTCCTTCCGCCTCCACAACGACGCGCCCGAGCGGCGGCTGCCGGCTCTTCTGCAGAAGAGCCGCGACGAGCAGGCGGAGGTCTCCACCAAGCTCGCGGCGCAGGTGCTCGGCGCCCTGCATGAGCTGATGCGCGGCCTCCACGACGCCGACCGCGCCCGCCTGGAGCGGCTGGCACGGACCAACCCCGAGCACGTCTACGACGGCCTCCTCTCCGTCCTGCTCCGCCTCGTCTTCCTGCTCTACGCGGAGGACCGCGACCTCATCCCGTCCCGCACCGACACCGCCGCGCGGGCGCTCTACGACCAGGGCTACGGCGTCCGCAGCCTGCACGCGCGCCTCGCCGAGGACCGGGCGCGGCACGAACTCACCATGCACCTGCGCCGCGGCGCCTGGGCGCGGCTGCTCGCCTTATTCCGCCTCGTCCACGCCGGCGACAGCTCCGGCGACTGGATCCGCGGGCGCGGCGGCAAGCTGTTCGACCCCGCCGCCTTCCCCTTCCTGCAGGGCCAGGACGATCCTGCCGATCCGCCGAAGCCCGCCGACGTCTCGGACGAGTGCATCGCCCGGGTGCTCGACCGCCTCCTGGTGCTGTCAGGCGAGAAGCTCTCCTACCGCACGCTCGACGTGGAGCAGATCGGCAGCGTCTACGAGACCGTGATGGGCTTCACGGTGGAGACCATGGACGGTCCCGCCCTCGCCATCCGCGCCGGCAAGAACGACAAGACGCCCGTCTTCGTGAACCTCACCAAGCTCCTCGCCGCTAAGCCGGCGGACCGGGCGAAACACCTGAAGGAGGAGGCGGACCGCGGCAAGCTGCCCGACAAGGTGGACAAGGCCGTGAAGGCGGCCGGCACCATCGACGCCCTCGTCGACGCGCTCCGCCCCATCGTCGACGAGCGCGCCTCGCCGGGCGCCGCCGTCTCGGCCCCCGGCACGCCGCTCCTGCAGCCGACCGACGAGCGGCGGCGGACGGGCAGCCACTACACCCCGCGCGCGCTCACCGGCCCGATCGTGCAGCACGCGCTGGAGCCCGCCTTCGCGCGCATCGGCCCGGATGCCTCTGCGGAGGACGTGCTGTCCCTGAAGGTCTGCGACCCCGCCATGGGCTCGGGTGCCTTTCTGGTGGAGGCCTGCAGGGCGCTCGCCGACCGCCTCGTCCTCGCCTGGGCGCGCTGGCCGGAGACGCGGCCGACCATCCCACCCGACGAGGACGAGCCCCTGCACGCCCGCCGCCTCGTCGCCCAGCGCTGCCTCTACGGCGTCGACAAGAACCCGCGCGCGGTCGACCTCGCCAAGCTCTCCCTCTGGCTCGCGACCCTCGCCCGCGACCACGAGTTCACCTTCCTCGACCACGCGCTGAAATGCGGCGACAGTCTCGTCGGGCTCGACGACAAGCAGATCGCGACCCTGCATTGGGAACCGAGCAAGGCCGGCCTGCCGTTGTTCGAAAAATTCCTGGCCGAGACCGTCTCGGCCGTCGCCGACAAGCGCGTCGCCATCCAGACCGCGCCCGACGACGCCCGCCGCATCCGCCTGGAATTCCTCAACCGGGAGGCCGAGGAGCGCGCAGCCCGCGCCCGCGTCTACGGCGACGCGGTGCTCTCCGCCTACTTCGCGGAGGAGAAGCCCAAGGCGCGCGAGAAGCGGCGGCTGGAGATCGAGAACACGGTGATCCAGGGCGGCGACGCGGCCCGGGAGCAGCTCGCCGCCGCCGCGGCCAACCTGCGCAAGGGCGACCACCCGATCACGCCCTTCCACTGGCCGATCGAGTTCCCCGAGGTGTTCCGCCGCGAGCCCGCCGGCTTCGACGCAATCGTCGGCAACCCGCCCTTCGCCGGCAAGAACACCGTCATCGCCGGCAACCGCGCGCACTACCTGCCTTGGCTGCAGACCCTGCACGAGGGCGCCCACGGCAACGCCGACCTCGTCGCCCACTTCTTCCGCCGTGCCTTCGCGCTCCTGCGTCCCGACGGCGCCTTCGGCCTGATCGCCACCAACACCATCGGCCAGGGCGATACCCGCGACACCGGCCTTGCGACCCTCCTGGAGTCCGGCGGCGCGATCGCCCGCGCCACGCGCCGGCTGAAATGGCCGGGCGAGGCGGCGGTGGTGGTCAGCGTCGTCCACGTGGTGCGCGGGACGATCCGCTCGCCGATCCTCGACGGCCGGCAGGTGCCGCGCATCTCCGCCTATCTGGTCGCCGGCGACCTCGACCGCTCGCCGGCCCGGCTGGCGGCCAACGCCCGCAAGGCGTTCCAGGGCTCCATCGTCCTCGGGATGGGCTTCACCTTCGACGACGTCGCGGCGGCGAAGGGCGAGGCGGAGAGCCTCGACACCATGCGGGCGCTGATCGCGAAGGATCCACGGAATGCGGAGCGGATCTTTCCGTATATCGGTGGCGAGGAGATCACGACTTCTCCTACCCAATCGCATCACCGTTACGTGATAGACTTCTTTGACCGCCCGCTCGGTCGTCGCAAAGATCTAAACAACTGGGCGATGACGCCGCCCCAAATGCGTGAACATTGTTTGGCGCGCGGCTTTGTTCCTCTCGATTATTCATGTGAAGTTGCGGAAGACTGGCCCGACCTAATTGAAATCCTACGGCTTCGTGTGAAACCTGAACGTGATAGACAAACGCGGGATGCCCGTAGGGAAAGATGGTGGCAGTACGCAGAAAAGAGTGCTGGCCTGTACAAAGCGATAGCGCCGCTAGAGCGGCTACTAGTTAACTCCAGCAAGGCCACTCCGCATCATGCATTTATCTTCCTCAAAAAAGGTTTTGTCTATTCGCAGAATCTCAACGTATTCGCACTCGATCGGTCATCTAAATTTTCCGTCATGCAATCTCGGATCCATGAAGTATGGGGCCGGTTCGTCGGAACAACCATGAAGGATGACTACACTTACACGAAAGATGACTGCTTCGAGACCTTCCCCTTTCCGCCCGGCATCGAGACCTCTCCCACCCTAGAAGCCGCGGGGCAGGCCTATCACGACTTCCGGGCCGCGCTCATGGTCGAGAACGACCAGGGCATGACCAAGACCTACAACCGCTTCCACGATTCGCTGGAGCGCTCGCCCGGCATCCTGCGCCTGCGCGACCTCCACGCCGACATGGACCGTGCGGTGCTCGCCGCCTACGGCTGGGACGATCTCGCCGCCCGCGCCGAGCCCGTCTTCCTCGAAAAGCCGGCCGACGAGAACGGCAAGGGCTACAAGCCCGGCGAGCCGGAGGACGACCACACCTACCAAGGCCGCCTGTTCTGGCCCTCCGACTTCCGCGACGAAGTCCTCGCCCGCCTCCTCGCCCTCAACGCCGAACGCGCGGCGGCGGAGAAGGCGGCGGGGCTGGTGGCGGCCGGCTCACCGGAGGATGACGACAGCGACGACGGGGAGGAAGCGTGAGCCTATTGTCCCGACTTCCCTTTGCCTTCCAGCAGGTCGTTCAGCGACGCCACACCCTCGTGCTCGAGCAAGGTATCGAGCCGCATATCGGCGCGACGACCCTCGGCGAAATCACTGCCATATGTCCCGCGCAGAGTGCGGACCAGCGTGTCACCACGCTTGGCGCGCGTTTGCCCGTCATCGTTCCGTTGCCGGCCGTTCAGGCCCGGCTGCTTCGATCGCGGCATGTCCATCAATCCAGTCTACAATTTAGTAAGGGAGTGCAACATAATCTTGCAATTCCCGTTTCGCAAGATATGTCTTCCGCGATGGAGGATGGAGCTATGGCCCAAGTGCTCATCGGTCAGCGCCTGAAGGCGCTCCGGGAAGAACGCCACCTCACGCAGGACGACCTCGCGCAGATGTTTGGCTTCAACGACCGCCAGACGGTCTCGTCGATCGAGAAGGGGGACCGCAAGCTCTCGGCCGTGGAACTGCTGACGGCGGTGCGTGCGCTGAACGTCGAACTCGATTATTTCACCGACCCCTTCCGTCTTGTCAGTGGCGAGGGACGGTTCAACTGGCGCCAATCGGGGGTCCTGTCCCCTCGGCTGGACGCCTATGAGACGATCGCCGGGCGACTGATCGCCGCTTATCGAGTCCTGCGCGACGACGTCGGCGAGAAGCCGGCGCTCATGCGCGCCACTCTCACCTTGTCGAAGAACCCCCGTTTTGAGGATGCCGAGGCGGCGGGCGAACGTTTTGCGGCCGAGTACGACCTCGGTGAAGCCCCGGCGCTGCGGCTGGCGGAGGCGATGGAAAGCAGGCTCTCCGTTCTCGTGCTGATGGTGGACCCGAACGACGATGGGATTTCCGGCGCCGCCTGTCGTCTAACGGATCTCGACGTGGTCCTGATCAATCGCAACGAAGTGCCGGGCCGGCGCCATTTCGACCTCGCGCACGAACTGTTCCACGTCCTCACCTGGGAGGCGATGCCGCCTGATCGGACGGAGGACACATCCGAAACCGCGAAGCGCTCGCGAGTCGAGCAACTGGCGGACTGCTTCGCCGGCGGATTGCTGATGCCGCGACGCATCGTCGAGGCGGCAGCGGATTGGAAGGCGATCGGTGCCGATGCGCTGCCGGCCACGCTCAACGGGACGGCCGAACGTCTCGGCGTGACTTCTGTGGCGCTGAAATGGCGACTGGTCTCGCTCGGGCTACTCAGCAAAGCGACCGCTGAACTCGTTCCGGGCGACGCCTTGCGCAACAACGGTCGCATCGGCGGGCTGTTCGCCGAGGACGCCCAACGCGAGTTTCCACCGCTGTTCTCGCGCCGGTTCGTCGAGATCGTCGCCCGCGCGATCGACGAGGGCCGCGTCTCGACGCGAAAGGTCGCAAGTCTCCTCGGCGTGGCGGTCGACGATCTTGACCCGCTCTTCGCTCAGCACGGCGTGCCGGCGCCGTACGAGATTTGAGGCTGCCGTGGCGCGGTTGCGAGAAACCATCCTGGTCGACACCAACGTCCTCATCGAGGCGTGGCGGATCGACGGATGGCGCGCGCTACGCGGCGGATACGCTCTTGAGACGGTGGGGGAATGCGTGATCGAAACCCAGACCGGCTTTCAGCAGCGTAAGCCGGAACAGCGTATCGACGACGCTGAGCTCCGCGCAGGGCTCAAGGCGATCCATGTCGTATCTGATGTGGAGCGCGCCTCTGCGCATGTTCGTGACCCTGAGATCGCTTTTCTCGACCTGGGCGAGAAGGCACTTTGGGCCCATGCGCTGGCGCGGACGGACGCCTGGGTCCTATGCGGCCCAGACAAGGCGAGCCTGCGCATCGGCGTTCGAGCCGGCCTCTCCGATCGGCTTGTGTCCTTGGAGCGCCTCCTCAACGACGCTGGCCACCGCCCGAAGACGCAGCTGAAGACCGCGTACACGAAAGACTGGCTGAGCCGCACGCTCGCCGCACTCGCGCTGCGTGAAGGAAAATTCGCGTGATTGACCCGACCTCCCCCACCGCCGTCCGCGCGCGCCTCGTCGACACCCTGCGGCGCGACCTGATCGGTCCGGGACCGCGGGACGCGGATCTTTCGGACGAGCGGCTCAAGGACAACCCCTCGCGCTGGTATCTCACCGGCTTCCTCGTGCCCGCCCCGCTCGACGGCACCGAGGACGAGATCGCGCTGGAAGAGCCCGGCGACATGGCGACCACCGAGGACGAGGGCGCCGATCCCGAGACCGGCGCCGCCCGCGCCGCCGACGACGCCGCGCCCGACGATCCCGCCCCGCGCCGTCCGCTCGCGCCTTCCTCCTGCGGCCTCACGGTGCTGGTCGACGCCAGAGCGACGACGGTGGATGTCACCGTCACCTGGGGCGACTACGTCACCGAGCCACCGCTGCCGCCGGAGGTCTTCGAGGACGAGAAGGCCGCCTACGATCCGAAGCACCAGACCGTCGAGTGGCACCGCAAGCCCGGGCGCGCTATCGTCACCCTGCCGATCCCGAAGCCCGGCGAGCGCGTGGGCCGCACGCTGGAGGGCTCCGGCGGCCGCCAGGGCCCGCGCGGCGGCGGTCTCGTCGTCGAGGCCTTCGCGCGGCCCTATCGGCTCGACTGCGCCAACGGCAGCAAGGCCGACGTGGTGGCGCTCACGGTCATGGTCGTCAACCGCCGCGACCCCGCCCGCCGCCGCTTCGCCGACGTCACCTTCGCCTTCCAGGTACGGCTTGAGGTGCGCAGCGCCCTGCCGCTCTTCCCGCGCACCGACATGACCGGCTTCGGCTCCGCCGACCCGGACGCCGCCACTGCCGACCTGCACTATCGCGACGTCGCCGAATACGCCGTCGGCAACGCCACCTCAGCCGGCTGGACCCCGGACGACGACGGCGTCGTGCGCGCCGCCCACACCGACTTCCTACCTGCCGCCGAGGTGGAGCGCGTCGAGCCGAACGAGACCATCGCCGCCACTTTCGGCATGGAGGCGCTGGCAAGCCTCGCCGCCGGCGACCCCGCCGCCCTTTCCGCCGCGCTCGCCGGCCTGCCGCACGCCTATCGCGCCTGGATCGAGGCCGAGACCGGAAAGGTGCCCGCCATCGACGGCGCCCCGCGCCGCAAGACGGCCGATGCCCTGCTCACCGCCGCCCGCCGCGCCCACGGCCGCATCCAGGCCGGCATCGACCTGCTTGCCCGAGACAAGTGGGCGCGTCTCGCCTTTCGCGCCATGAACGAGGCCGTCGCCCGCGCCGCTCGCCGCCGCAACGCCGGCCGTACGAAGAAACCGGAGGACATGGATCCGCCGACCTGGCGCCCGTTCCAGCTCGCCTTCGTCCTTCTCAACCTGCCGGGCCTGAAAGATAAGCTCCACGACGATCGCGAACTCGTGGACCTCCTGTTCTTCCCGACCGGCGGCGGCAAGACCGAGGCTTATCTGGGCCTTGCCGCCTGGACCATCGCCCACCGCCGGCTCACCGCCTCTGGCCGGCTCGGCGCCGGCGTCGCGGTGCTGATGCGCTACACGCTCCGCCTCCTCACCCTCGACCAGCTCGCCCGCGCCGCCGGCGTCGTCTGCGCGCTCGAACTGATGCGCGGCGAGCCCGCCTGGACGGACGGCAAGACGCCGCTCCTCGGCGACTGGCCGATCGAGATCGGCCTCTGGGTCGGCTCCGCCGCCTCGCCCAACCGGCTCGGCAAGAAGGGCGACGGCAAGCCGGACACGGCCGTCTCGCGCGTCCACCGCTTTAAGGCCTCGGGCCGGGAGGCGCCCGCGCCGATCAAGGCTTGTCCCTGGTGCGCCGAACCCTTCACGGCCGACAGCTTCGCCTGCACGCCGACGGCGATGGCGCCCAAGAACATGGAGATCCGCTGCACCAACCCGGACTGCGACTTCACCGGCGCCCGTCCGCTACCGATCCTGACCGTCGACGAAGCGATCTACCGCCGTCTCCCCGCCTTCGTGATCGCCACCGTCGACAAATTCGCCGGCCTGCCCTGGCTCGGCGAGGCCGGTGCCTTCTTCGGCCACGTGAACCGCACCGACGAATGGGGCTTCTACGGCGCCAACGACGCGCCCGGCGACGGCAAGCCACTCGGCAACGGCCACACGCTGGACCCGCCGGACCTCATCATTCAGGACGAGCTCCATCTCATCAGCGGTCCGCTCGGCACCGTCGCTGCGCTTTACGAGGTTGCGCTCGACCGTCTCGCGACCCGCTTCATGATGGGCAGGCGCATCCGGCCGAAGATCGTCGCCTCCACGGCCACCGTCCGCCGCGCCTCGGCGCAGATCCGCGCGCTTTTCGACCGCGCGACGACCGAGATCTTCCCGCCGCCCGGCCCCGACCGCCGCGACAGCTTCTTCGCCCGGACCGTGCCGCCGTCCGAGAAGCCCGCGCGCCTCTATCTCGGCCTCGCCGCCGCCGGCAAGGGCCCGAAGCTCGTCTTCCTGCGCACGCTCACCTCGATGCTCGCCGCCGCGCAGAAGGAGGCCGACGACGGCAACGAGGCCGACGCCTACATGACCGCACTCGGCTACTTCAACGCGCTGCGCGAACTCGGCGGCGCACGCCGCATCGTCGAGGACGAGGTGCGCACGCGTCTCGCCACCTACGGCATGGAGCGCCGCCGCCTCCACCCGGCCGACCAGCCCTTCGCCGACCGTCGCCTCCGCGACGTGCTCGAACTCACCTCGCGCGAGAGCACCGACAAGGTCGCCGCCGCCAAAGACGCGCTCGCCATACAGGCGGCGGCCAAGAACGGCGTCGACGTCGCGCTCGCCACCAACATGATCTCCGTCGGCCTCGACATCACGCGTCTCGGCCTGATGCTGATGCAGGGCCAGCCGAAGTCCGCCTCGGAATACATCCAGGCGTCGAGCCGCGTCGGCCGCGACGGCGGCAGGCCGGGTCTGGTGCTCACGCTCCTCAACGCGCAGAAGCCGCGCGACCGCCTGCACTACGAAAAATTCCGCCAGTTCCACGCCGCCTTCTACCGCGTGGTGGAGCCGACGAGCGTCACGCCTTGGGCGGCCCGCGCCATCGACCGCGCCCTCGCAGCCGTCGTCGTCGCCTGCGTCCGACACCTCCATCCGGACCTCACGCCAGAGAAGAGCGCCGTGGAGATGCCGGACCACGTCAAGGCCGAGGAGATCGTCGAAGTTATCCTCGCCCGCGCACCGGCGGACGCCGTCGTCGGCGGCCATCCGGCGTTGCGAACGATTGTCGAAGACTTGCTCGCGACGTGGAAGCGATTGGCCGAGGACAGAGCCATTCACGGAGAGACGCTCTTCTACGGCCATCCGGGATCCCACGCGCTGCTGCACCAGCCGCTCGACCCATTGCTCCGCAGCCTCGACCCCGCCCTCGAAACCTTCAAGGCGGGCCGCTCGATGCGGGATGTCGAGCACGCCTCGGCGCTCAAGATCGTCGACAACTTCGGCAAAGAACTCACGGCCTGAGGAGCGCATGGCAAAAGACCACGTTCGCATGGGGCAGGTCGTCGGCCTGTTCGGGCCGGGTGCCATGATGGACCTGCCGGACCGTTCGGTGCTCGTCATGGGCCTCGACCACTGGGAGGCCTTCGGCCCGAAGCCCTTCGAATCGATCGAGGAGCCTCGACTGGCGCAGCTCCTGGAACGCCGGCTCGCGGGCGGCGACGACAAGCGCATCGCCGGCGACAAGCCGGTCAGCTTCCGCACGCCGCCCATCGACCCCGGCGATCCGCGCCAGTCGTCGCCAGCGATCAAGGCACGCGTCTTCCCCGAATGGTTCGCCTGCGACGCCATCCCCGGCGATCCGCCCAACCGCCGCCGCATCGTCCGCTTCAGCGATCTCGAAGCGCCGAAGCGGCTGGACTGGAAGGGCGACGACGGCAAAAAGCGCCGCGTGTCGCCTCTGCGGTTCGTCTGCGGCTGCGAGACCGGGCACCTCCAGGACATCGAATGGCGCCGTGTCGTCCATGCGCGGCAGTCGGGTGAGGCAGGTGCATGTCGCAAACCGATGTGGCTCGAAGACGCCGGAACGAGCGCCGACCCGCGCGACACACGGATCGTCTGCGACTGCGGCGCGAAGCTCTCCCTCGAAGATCTCTTCCAGCCCGGCCGGCTCGGCCCCTGCGGCGGCAAGCGCCCCTGGCTCAGTTCGGATGATCCCGCCGGATGCGACAAGTCGCTTCGGCTGCTGACGCGAAGCGCGACGAACACTTACTTCCCCCAAGTGGTCCGCGTAATTTCGCTGCCCGAATCGAACGACGCCCTGGAGAAGGCGCTCGATGCCGTCTGGTCGGAGGTCAGCAAGTGCGGGTCCGTCGCGGAAGTAGCGATGGCCAAGAAATTCAATCCGACGGTCGCGGCCAACCTCGGTCCCTTCGCCGACGATGAGATCTTCGCACGCATCGAAACCCGGAAAGCGGGGTCCGGGTCCGGTTCTCGGGATCTCCAACAGAACCCGAGGATCGCTGAGTTCCAGCTCCTCGCCAGCGGCCGGAAGCTCATCGGTGAGAACCGGCCCGATGCCCGCCTGCACGCCGAGACCCTCGACCGCAGTGTCTGGGATCCCAAGCGCGATCCGATGCTCACGGCGATCAAGGACCTCGTCGCCGTCCACCGCCTGCGCGAGGTTTCCTGTCTCTACGGGTTCACCCGCTTCGAGCCGGCCCCGCTGGCTGACGACGGCGTCGAGGACGTCGGCCTTGCCGTAAACGGTGCGCCGCTTGGCGAGAACCCGGACTGGCTGCCGGCCGTCGAACAGTTCGGCGAGGGCTTTTTCATCCGCCTCGATCCGGACGAGCTCGCCAAATGGGCAGCACGCCCGAAGGTGCAGGAACGCCGTGCGACGATCGAGGGCGGCCTGAAGGCATGGAGCCGGGCCCGACGCGCCCGCGGCGCATCCGACAAGATCGCCTGGGAAGGCGAGCATATCGAATTCACGATGGCGCACAGCCTCTCACACGCGCTGATGAACGAGGTCGCCATCGATTGCGGCTACCCGGCGAGCTCCCTCAAGGAGCGCCTCTATTTGCTCCCCGCTCTTCCCGGCGATCCGAAAGAATGCGGCATCCTGATCTACACCGCGAGCGCAGGGAACCAGGGCACGCTGGGCGGCTTGGTCGAAGTGACCCGGCGGTTTCCAGCGGTCATGGCGTCGGCGCTGGCACGCCTCGGCCTCTGTTCGGGCGACCCGATCTGCGCCGACCACGATCCGACGAAGGCCGCCGAAGATCGCGCCCTTCACGGCGCGGCCTGCCATGGCTGCCTGCTGGTCGCCGAAACCAGCTGCGAACAGCGGAACGTCTTCCTGGACCGGAGTCTGCTCGTCGAAACGATCGCGGCGCAGGGGGCCAGCTTGTTTTGATCTGCCTTCCCTACCGTTCCACCGGCCTGCGCCCTCTCGTCCGCTTCCGGCCCGCCATCTTGTCGAAGTTCAGCCCCCGGAACACGGAGTAGTCGACTTCCGGTTCGAGCGGCGCGCGGGCGATCTCGCGCGCCCTAAGCTCCGAGATGGCCTTGAAGCCGTAGATGTCGTGCTCCGCGTCGAGCTTGTGGCCGACCTGGATCTTGCGGTCGCGGGCGTCGACCTTCTGGTCGCGCATGAGTTCGATCTGGCCGCCGCGGAAGGAGTGGAACACCTCCTTCCGATTGCCCTTGATTCCGGCTTTCCGGAACAACCGCTGCATATAGGAGCTGGCGCTCTTGCTCGGATCGGCGAGGCTGGTGAGCGTCGGGAACAGGAACTGCTCGCCTTGGCGTATCGCCCAATCGATGAAACCGATTTCCCGGAGAAAATCGTGGAGCACGAAGAAGGTCGTGCTGTGCTCGTTCTTGATCGGGACCCGCTCCCACCGGCCCTTTTCGTTCAGAACGATCCCGCTGGTCTGCGCCACGAAGACGCCCTGGTACTTCTCACGGATGTCGTTGCCCTGAAGGAAGGTCAGGAGGCCGAGGCGCCGGCCAGTCAAGTCGCCGAGCAGCGGAAGCATGGCTTCGTCGAGAAGGCCGCCAGCGACGCCGGTGCGGAAGAGTCGGTTGCGCTGGTCGAAGCTGAGAGGTTCCGTCGATTGGCGCGGAGCGGCCGTGGCAGGGTATTCGAGCCTCGCCCCCAGGAAGGGATCAGGATAGCCGTACTCGGCCGTCTTCGAGCGGATGATGGTGCGGGCGATCGTCACATAACCGTCTTCGAGGGCTGAGCGGGTGATGGGCTTATGTTTGAGGTCTGCGTTATCCGCGAGTATATCCAGCGGGGATTGGCCGTCGGGGCGATGACGGACGAGTGCGGGCCAGTGGGCCATCTTGGCGATGTAGGCCTGAAGGTCGGCCGCCTCATAGGTGTCGACCGGGTGGTCTCCGATCAAGGCGAAGAAGATGGCCATGCGCGACCGCGCTGTCTCGAGGGTTTTGTGGCCCTTGCCGAGTTTGATCTCGCGCTGGCTATAATACTCCTCCGCGACCTCGCTGAGCTTCGGCAGGTCCGAGGCCCTTCGCGCCACCGTCCGGCGGTCGAGCTTGAAGGCCGGGACGATCTTTCCGGTTTCGTCGCGATGGACGCGTGGCGTCCTGGCCTGCTGCGGCGCGACAGCCGGGGTCGTGCTCTCGTGCGGAGAAACCGGGACCGTTACCGAGGCGTTCGGTGGGTCCGTGGGGCTCTCTTTGTCGATGCCGGTAGCGGGCGATGCGAACGCGACGAAACGCGCCGAGTTGGCGATGGCGTCCGCCCGGTTCGGCGGTGGAGCCACAGGCCTCTCGGCTACCGTGTCAGCCCGTTCCGCCCCGATCCTCAAGTCCTTCGCCAGACGAGCGTTCGCCTGATCCCGCAGGAGGGCTGCGTTCTCGACGATCAGGGGGTTTCCGGCCTCGCCCTTCGCAAGCTCGCGACCGAGCAGGACGTGCTGCCGAAGACCGGCGAGGGCGGAGACCTGGGCGGGCGGCGGCTCCGCGGGGTTGGACAGGAGGCCGTGGTGGGCTTTCAGAAAGCCCTTCAGCTCGGCAGCCGCCAGGGCGGCCGCCTCATCGTCGACGGGCAGTGGCATAGCCTCTTCGCCATCACCTGATGTCGTCATCCGTCCCACTCTGATCTGGCGAATGCGCTCGCGGGCCAGCGCCGCCAGCGTCTCGGCCCTGAGCCGCGCGTCCCGCGCGGTCAAGGCCCCGAGGCCGATCCTGACGACCCGGCCGGGCGTGCCGCCGATGTCGACGGGCAGTCTGATCTGAAAAAGATAAACGGAGCCTTGGCGCACGAGATAGCGACCGGGCGCAGCGGCGGACCGGTCAGCGCCCGACCGCCTGCGGGACGCCGTGGAGGGCATCGCCTCGGACGCCGAAACGGGCCGGGTGCGCGATACATCCAACGATACTTCGGGCGATACAACGCCGTTCAGGTCACCGTCGTACACCACCTCGGCACTCCCGGTCAGGGAGCGGCAGGAGAGAAATTCCTGATGCCGAACAGGTGGTTACGCTTAACTGGGAGAGAGTCCCGGGGAAATGGCGGAGAGGGAGGGATTCGAACCCCCGATACCCTTGCGAGTATGCCGCATTTCGAGTGCGGTGCATTCGACCACTCTGCCACCTCTCCGCGGTGCCTGGGGACGTGTCCCGGTCGAAGGCGGCGGATAGATACATGGGGGGCGGGCGGGGTTCAAGGGGGGATCGGAAAATTCGCCGGGATCGCGGCCACGCACGCGCGGAACCGAGGCGAGCACCGGCCCGGCAGGGCGTTCGATGCCGGCGGGGACGGCCGTGATCGCGCCCGGCAGGGGCCGCGCGCAGCCGACAGGACCGTCGGCCGGGCGGAACGGAAGCGGACCGCCGCGCCGGAATCCGTCAGCATCCCGCCCGAAACGGGAACGGGACCGCGGCCAGCCACGTTCGTAGCCGCATGAGCGAGACCACCGACATCCCCGAAACCGTCCTCGTGGTCGAGGACGACGTCATCGTCCGCCTGGTGCTGGCGGACTATCTGCGGCTCTGCGGCTACCGCGTGTTCGAGGCGACCGACGGCGACGAGGCGATGACCGTGCTCGGCCATCCCGACTGGTCGGTCGACGTGGTGCTGACGGCGCTGACCCCCGGCAACGAACGGCCGGGCTTCCTGCTCGCCGAGCGGATCCGCCGTGTCCACGCCGGCGTCGAGGTGATCCTGGCACGATCGCCCTCCGGCGCCGTCAAGGCCGCCGGCGACCTCTGCGAGCGCGGCCCCGATCACGAGAAGCCCTATGATCCCCGCCTCGCCGTGGAACGCATCCGCCTGCTGCGGCGCGGGCCGACGACCCGGCCGTTCGACCGCCCGGCGGCCTGATACCAGTCTCGCGAATTCCCGACTCGTCCGGACTCTGCGAGGTTTCGGCCAGCCGGTCGGCGCCCGATCGGGCGCTCCTCGCCCGAAAAGCTCCGACCGGCGGTCGGCACTGGGCAGGCTCGGTACGAGGTCCCCGCGCGACCGGCGCCACCTTGTCCGCGACGCGTGACGCCCTGACGCCCCCGTGCGAAGCCCGCTCCCGCCCCGGGAGGAACCCGTGGCCGCCGCCCGCTCCGGCATCCGCCGGCCGCGCCCACCGACTTTCACGACGGCCAGCGCCGCCAAACCGTGCCGGAATCCACCCAGTGCCGGCCAGTGTTCATGTCACGTTCTCCTCACCTCGGCCAAATCCGCCGCGACGGCGCGATGCTTAAAGGTTTATTCATCGGCTGCGACCTATCCCTGAACGAAGTGTTACTTCCGACGGGTCAAGTCGATGGCGTCCCGCCGATCTTCTCATCTGGTCACCGGTCTCCGTACGATGCTGGCGCTGGTCGCGCTGCTCGCGCTCGGCGGCTGCGGATTCTTCGGCGAGCCGGACGCTCCGGCCGTCGTCACGACCCACAACCGCTATCCGACCAAGGGCGACGACAAGCCCCATCCGGGCGTGGCGCGCGCCCATCGCCACCCGGTGCACGGCATCGACGTGTCGCGCTACCAGGGCCGGATCGACTGGAATCAGGTGGCCGGGGCCGGCACGAAGTTCGCCTTCATCAAGGCGACCGAGGGCGGCGACCACCTCGACCCGCGCTTCATGATCAACTGGACCGAGGCCAAGGCCTCGGGCGTGCCGCGCGCCGCCTACCACTTCGTCTGGTGGTGCCGGCCTGCCCGCGAGCAGGCGTCGTGGTTCATCCAGAACGTGCCGGTCGACCCCGACGCGCTGCCGCCGGTGATCGACGTCGAATGGCAGAACGGCGCGAACTGCACCCGCCGCGTCTCGCGCGAGGACGCCATCGCCAAGATCCGCATCATCTCGGCGATGATGACCGCGCGCTACGGCAAGACGCCGATCATCTACACCGACATCAACTTCCACCGCGACGTGCTCGAGGGCGTCGGCCTCGCCAACCCGTTCTGGCTGCGCTCGACCGCCGCCGAGCCGCAGGTGCGCTATCGCAACCGGCGCTGGACGATGTGGCAGTGGACCCAGACCGGGCGCGTGCCCGGCATCCGCGGCCACGTCGACCGCAACGTCTTCTACGGTTCCGACCGCGAGTGGGCGACCTTCGTGGCCTCCGCCTGCGACCCGCGCGACCACGGCCGCCTGCCCGGCTGCGGCGACGGCCGCCGGCCGCGCACCGAAGCGTTGACCGCCGAGGCGCCCCCGCCGGCCGCGGTGCCCGCCGCCGTCGTGCCGGTGTCGGTCACGGTGCCGGTGGCCGTCGCCGCGGCGCCGCGCCCGGTCGCGGCGCCGCCGGTCGCCACGGCCGCCTTGGCCCCGTCGCCCCGGCGCGCCCCAGCGCCGCGGCCCGCCGACGCCGGCGCCGACGATCTCTCCGCCTTCATCGACCAGCTGATTCCCCCGGGCCAGGAGAGCTTCGCCGAGTACTCGGACGACTGACCGGCCGTGCTAAGCTCCACGCCGGCGATTCGGCGGGGGAGACGGCATGACCGACGCGGCGACCAGACCGGCGACGCCGGTGGCGAAGGTGTCCTGGGGCGAACTCTTCGACAAGATCACGATCCTGCGCATCAAGGTGCGCCGGCTGGCCAAGCCCGAGCAGGTGCGCAACGCCGCCCACGAACTCGCCGTGCTCGAGGAGACCGCCGCGACCGCCGGCACCCTCGACTCCGGCGTCCTCGCCGCGATCGACGACCTCACCGCCGTCAACGAGACGCTGTGGACGATCGAGGACGACATCCGCGACTGCGAGCGCGCGCGCGACTTCGGACCGCGCTTCGTCGAACTCGCCCGCGCCGTCTACCACGAGAACGACCGCCGCGCGGCGGTGAAGCGCCGGATCAACGAGGCGCTCGCCTCCGAGATCGTGGAGGAGAAGTCCTACGCCGCCTATTGAAGGCGCGGAACGGACGCGGCTGTCGGGACCGAACGGGAGGGGCGAGATGACCGGACGGCTCAAGGGCAAGGTGGCACTGATCTCGGGCGGTGCCACGGGCATGGGCGGCGCGGCCTCGCGCCTCTTCGCCGAACACGGCGCGCGGGTCGGCATCGTCGACCGCAATGCCGAGGCGGGGCGCGCGCTCGAGGCCGAGCTGTCGGCCGAGGGGCTCGACGTCTGCTTCGTCGCGGCCGACGTGTCGAAGGCCGACGACGTCCGCCGCGCGGTCGACGCGGTGCAGGCCGCGCTCGGACCGATCACCGTCCTGTTCAACCACGCCGGCTCGATCGTGGTGAAGCCCTTCCTCGAGACCACCGAGGAGGAGTGGGACGGGCTGCACGCCGTCAACGTCAAGAGCATGTTCCTGATGACCAAGGCGGTGCTGCCGCAGATGATCGCCGCCGGCGGTGGCTCGATCGTGTGCACGTCGTCGATCTCGGCGGTCGCGGCGACGCCGATGGAGGTGCTCTACGACACCACCAAGGGCGCCTGCCACATGTTCGCCCGCGCCATCGCGGTGGAGTTCCGCGACCGCAACATCCGCTGCAACGCGGTCTGTCCCGGCTTCGTGGCGACGCCGCACGGCAACCGCGAGGTCGAGCTCCTGACCCGCTACGGCGTCGACGTCTCCGAGGCGGCGCTGGCGGCGCAGCAGGGCCGGATGTGCGAGCCGATCGAGGTGGCGCGCGCCGCGCTGTTCCTCGCCTCCGACGACGCGAGCTTCGTCAACGGGGCGCAGCTCTTCGTCGACAACGGATTCACCGCGGCGTGAACGGTACCGCTCGACTCCAGGCGCGCGGTCGGGGAGGATGGGGCGACGTCCCATCAGCCGGCCGCCCATGACGGACGATTTCACAGCCAGCCCCGAACACCGCATCCTGCAGCCGGAACGGATCCGCCTCGCGGCCGATCCGGAGCCCGCGGAACCCGACGACACGCCGACCGGCGACGGTCCGCCGCTGGCGGTCGGGCTCATCGGCTATCTCCTGCTGCTGGTGCTGCTGCTCGGCGGGCTCGGGCTCGCGGTGATGGCGCTGATGCGGCCGATGGTGCTGCCGGCGATCCGATTACTGCTTCAGCATCACTGATACCGAAGACGGCATCCCTCGCACGGCGCGGGCCGCCGAGGCTTGCGCCGGCCGGCGCGACGTGTTCGTGATGGCGCCCTCGCGCCGGCCTCGGCCGGCGCCGCCCCGTGCGAAGACAGCCTGGAGACGTGCCGATGACCGCCCCGTTCCGCAACCTGATCGCCGGCGAGTGGACCGCCGCGTCGGACACCTCGCCGAACGTGAACCCGTCGAACCTCTCCGACGTGGTCGGCGACTACGCCCGCGGCTCGGCCGCCGACGTCGACGCCGCCGTCGCCGCCGCCAAGGCCGCCTTCCCGGCGTGGTCGCGCAGCGTTCCCTACGCCCGCCACGAAATCCTGAAGAAGGCCGCCGCCGAGGTGTTCGCCCGCAAGGAGGAACTCGGCCGCCTGCTCGCCCGCGAGGAGGGCAAGACCCTGCCGGAGGGCATCGGCGAGGTGACCCGTGCCGGCCAGATCCTCGAGTTCTTCGCCGCCGAGACGATCCGGCTCGCCGGCGAGACGCTGCCGTCGGTGCGCCCGGGCGTCGGCGTCGAGGTGACGCGCGAGCCGCTCGGCGTGATCGGCATGATCACGCCGTGGAACTTCCCGATCGCCATCCCGGCCTGGAAGATCGCCCCGGCGCTCGCCTACGGCAACTGCGTGGTGATCAAGCCGGCCGAGCTGGTGCCGGGTTCGGCCTGGGCGCTGGTCGACATCCTGCACCGCGCCGGCCTGCCGGCGGGCGTGCTCAACCTCGTGATGGGCAAGGGCTCGGTGGTCGGCCAGCGCCTCCTCGAGCATCCCGACGTCACCGCGATCACCTTCACCGGTTCGGTCGGCACCGGCCGCCGCGTCGCCAAGGCGGCGATCGACTGCGACCCGATGAAGAAGGTCCAGCTCGAGATGGGCGGCAAGAACCCGCTCGTCGTGCTCGACGACGCCGACCTCGCGGTCGCCGTCGAGACCGCCGTCAACGGCGCCTTCTTCTCCACCGGCCAGCGCTGCACCGCGTCCTCGCGCGTGATCGTCACCGAGGGCATCCACGACCGCTTCGTCGAGGCGGTGACGGCGCGCCTGTCGGGGCTGGTGGTGGACGACGCGCTCAAGGCCGGCACCCATATCGGCCCGGTGGTCGACCAGGGCCAGCTCGACCAGGACATGCGCTACGTCGAGATCGGCCGCGCCGAGGGCGCGAAGCTCGCCTTCGGCGGCGAGCGCCTGAACCGGGAGACCGAGGGCTTCTACCTGCAGCCGGCCCTCTTCACCGAGTGCACCAACGACATGCGGATCTCGCGCGAGGAGATCTTCGGGCCGGTCGCCTCGGTGATCCGCGTCAAGGACTACGACGAGGCGCTCGCGGTCGCCAACGACACGCCGTTCGGCCTGTCGGCGGGCATCTGCACCACCAGCCTCAAATACGCCTCGCACTTCAAGCGCAACTCCGAGGCCGGCATGGTGATGGTCAACCTGCCGACCGCCGGCGTCGACTTCCACGTGCCGTTCGGCGGCCGCAAGGGCTCGTCCTACGGCCCGCGCGAGCAGGGCTCCTACGCCCGCGAGTTCTTCACGATCGTGAAGACCGCCTACACGCTGGCCTGACGGGGGACGCGAGCATGGCGGTGGCCGGAACCGGCGTCGTCCACGACGGCCGCGAGATCGAGACGGTCGCGCTCGCCGGCGGCGGGCTCTCGGCCACCGTGCTGACCCTCGGCGCCACCCTCGCCGACCTCGTCGTCGAGACGGCCCAGGGGCCGCGCCGGCTGCTGCTCGGCTTCGACCGGGTCGAGCGGTTCGTCACGCAGGCCGCCTATCTCGGCGCGATCGCCGGGCGCTGCGCCAACCGCATCCGCGCCGGCCGCTGCACCATCGACGGCCGGGCGGTGGCGCTGTCGATCAACGACGGGCCGAACCACCTCCACGGCGGCACGATCGGCTTCGGCAAGCGGGTCTGGCGGATCGCCGACGCGACCGCCGACGCCGTCGAACTGTCGCTGGTCTCACCCGACGGCGAAGAGGGCTATCCCGGCCGCGTCGAGGCGCGTTGCCGCTACACCCTCGGCGGCGACGGCACGCTGACGATCGCGCTCGCGGCCACTACCGACGCCCCGACGCTGGTCAACCTCGCCGCCCACGGCTACTTCGCGCTCGACGACGGGCCGACGGTGCTCGACCACCGGCTCGTCGTCGCGGCCGACCGCTACACCCCGGCCGGCGACGACCTGCTGCCCACGGGCGAGATCCTGCCCGTCGCCGGCACCCGCTTCGACTTCCGCGCCGAGCGCGCCGTCCGCAACGGCCCGGACGGGGCGCACGTGCCCTACGACACCAATCTGGTGCTCGCCGACGCCCCTTCGGCGACGCCGCGTTTCGCCGCGCGGCTGTCGAGCCCGGCGAGCGGCGTCGCGCTCGAACTCTCCACCACCGAGCCCGGCCTCCAGGTCTACGACGGCGGCTTCCTGCCGGTGCCGGAACCGCTCGCCGGCGGACGCCCGGGCGTGCGCTTCGGCGGGATCTGCCTCGAACCGCAGCGCTTCCCCGACGCGGTCAATCACCCGAACTTCGCGGGCGCCCTGCTCCGGCCGGGCGAGACCTGCCGGCAGACCACCGTCTACCGGATCAACACCGACGGCTGATCAAGCGGCCGCGCGCGCCGTGGTCAGCCCGTCCGCGAGCACGAAGCCCTCGGGCCAGTGGCCGTGGCCGCTCGCGATGTTGACGTGGCCGGCGTCGCCGAGGTCGACGAGACCGGCGCCCCAGGCGTCGGCGAGGCCGGCGGCGCGATCGAAGGCGGCGTAGGGATCGTTGCGGCTCGCCACCACGATGGCCGGGAAGGGCAGCGGCCGCCGCGGCACCGGCGCGAAACCCAAGAAGTCGCTGCAGCGGTGGACGAGGCGGTCGACGTCGGCGGGGGCGACGAGCAACGCGCCGGCGACCGGCAGGTCCGGCTTGCGCGCGGCGAGATGGGCGACGAGCACGCAGCCGAGGCTGTGCGCCACGATCAACGAGCCCGGCCGGGCGCGCACCGCCATCTCGAGGCGCTCGAGCCAGAGCGCGAGATCAGGCCGGTCGAAATCCTCCTGATCGACCAGCACGGCGCGGGGATCGCGCCGCAGCCAGTCGTGCTGCCAGTGGCCGGCCGGCGAGCCGCGGTATCCGGGAACGACGAGACGGTGCAAGGGGACCTCCCTCGGGGGGCTGGAACGGTGAGAACCATACCCGTGGGACCGCCCGGCGCCGAGGTCGGCGGCCACGCCGAATCGGTGCGCCCACGAAATCATCGGTCCGACATTCGGCGTGATGCGGAATTTCGTTCCCCGATGGACGCATATTCTGCGCCGACCGGGGAACTCCATTCCAATACCGCTTCGACCGCCGGCCGCGCCATCGTGCCGTTCGGCGGGTCGGGCCCGTCCGTGCTATAGCTCGCCGGCGCACCGCCAGACACGTCACCGGACCCAAGATGCTGCTCGCCCGCCAGCACGCCATTCTCGACCTCGCCAAGCAGATCGGCCGGGTCACCGTCGAAGAGCTCGCCGGCCGCTTCGACGTGACGCCTCAGACGATCCGCAAGGACCTCAACGAACTCTGCGAGCAGCGCCTCCTGGCGCGCGTCCACGGCGGGGCGATCCTCGCCTCCTCGGTCGAGAACGTCGGCTACGACGCCCGCCGCCAGATCGCGGCCCGCGAGAAGATGGCGATCGGCCGCGCCGCCGCGGCGCTGGTGCCGAACGACGCCTCGCTGTTCATCAACATCGGCACCACCACCGAGGCGGTGGCGCAGGCGCTGCTGCAGCACACCGGGCTGATGGTGATCACCAACAACATCAACGTCGCCAACCTGATGCGGGCCTATCCGCAGATCGAGGTGGTGATCGCCGGCGGCGTGGTGCGCCGGGCCGACGGCGGCATCGTCGGCGAGGCCGCGGTCGACTTCATCCGCCAGTTCAAGGTCGACTTCGCCATCGTCGGCACCTCGGCGATCGACGACGACGGCTCGCTGCTCGACTACGACTTCCGCGAGGTCAAGGTGGCGCAGGCCATCCTCGCCAACGCGCGCAAGGTGATCCTGGTCTCCGACCAGACCAAGTTCGACCGCACCGCTCCGGTCCGGATCGGCGCGATCGACCAGGTCGACGTCTTCGTCACCGACCACTGCCCGTCAGAGCGGGTGCGCGCGCTCTGTGCCGCCAGCGACGTCCAACTGATCGAGACCGACCCGCAGGGCGGCACCGCGCCGTGAGCGCGCGCCTGCTGCTCGGTGTGGACGGTGGCGGCAGCGGCTGCCGGGCCCGGCTCGCCGACGCGGACGGCCGCGTTCTCGGCGAGGGTCGGGCCGGGCCGGCCAACCTCACCACCGACTACGACGCCGCCCTCGCCGCGGTCGACGCCGCGTGGCGCGGCGCGGTCGCCGCCGCCGGACTCGCTCCCGACGCCGCCGCGCCCCGGATCATCGCGGTGCTCGGCCTCGCCGGCGCTGTGGCGCTCGGCGACGGCGCACGGGTGGCGGCGCGCGGCCTGCCCTTCGCGCGCGCGAACATATGCTCGGACGGCGAGATCGCCTGCGTCGGCGCCCACGCCGGCGAATTCGGCGGGCTGGTCGTGGTCGGTACCGGCAGTCAGGCCGTGCTGGTCGAGGCGGCGGGCGTACGCCGCTTCGGCGGCTGGGGCTTCGCTCTCTCCGACGACGGCTCCGGCGCCGTGGTCGGACGGGAGGCGGCGCGGCGCGCGATCGCAGCCCTCGAGGGCCTCGGCCCCGCCTCGGCGCTGACCCGGGCGATCGCGGCCCGTTTCGGCGACTCGCCGCTCGCGATGCTCGACTTTGCGCTTGCCGCCCGCCCGGCCGACTACGCCCGCCTCGCCCCCGACGTGTTCGAGCACGCCGGCCGCGGCGACCCGGTGGCGCTGGCGATCCGAGAGGCGGCCGTCGCCGCGGTGACCCGCCTCGTCGACCGGCTCGCGGCGGCCGGAGCCACACGGGTGGCGCTCGCCGGCGGGCTCGCCGCGTCCTACGCGCCGCTGCTGTCGGCCCGCCTCGACGGCCTGGTCCGGCCGGCGCTCGGCGACGCGCTCGACGGCGCGCTCACGCTCGCCGCGGCGGGTCCGTGACATCCCGATCCCCGCGGACACAAACGGAAAACCGTCATGATTTGGCCGCATGACACGGTATCGTCGCGGCACTCGACAACCGGGCGCCGCCTCGGTATGCCGCTGCCGTCCCGCCGCTCGAACGTGAACCGGAACCGATGCCGTACCTGAACGGTTGGAACACGTTCGAGGGTCCGCGAGGAACGCTCGCGGGGCGGGACAAGCGCGAACGGGGGCGCTATCCTGCCGCGCCGCAACATCGATCCCGCCGCCGCGGGGCCCTCCGGATCCCGGAGGGGCTGGCCGTGCCGCGCGGCCGGACGCATCCTACCGTCTGATGGAGACACCGTGGACGCCTTGTTCGGAACCGACGAACCCGACCGTCGCCTGGTGCTCAGGGCCGCGCTCGGCGCCGTGGCCGCCGTCGTGGCGGGAACCGGTGTGACGGCGAGCCCGGCGCTCGCGGCCGTCCAGGCCAACTTCGCCACCAGCGGCACGTTCACCCGCTCCACCGTCGCGGAACTCGCCCGCAATCTGGCGAAGAGTGCGTTCCAGCCGCTGGACACCTCGCTGCCGGACGTCCTCGACCAGCTGAGCTACGACCAGTACCGCGACATCCGCTTCAAGCCAGAGGCGGCGGTGTGGGCCAACAGCGGCCTGCCGTTCCAGATGCAGCTGTTCCACCGCGGCTTCTACTTCAAGGACCCGGTCGAGGTCGCCCTCGTCGAGAACGGGCAGGCGCGCCATCTCGCCTACGACCCGCAGATGTTCTCCTACGGGCCGCTGGTGCCGCAGCCGGTGCCGACCGAGGACATCGGCTTCTCCGGCCTGCGCCTGCACGGCACCATCAACCGGCCGGACTATTACGACGAGATCCTGGTGTTCCAGGGCGCCAGCTACTTCCGCTCGCTCGGCAAGGGCCAGATCTACGGCCTGTCCGGCCGCGGCCTCGCGCTCAAGACCGCCGATCCCGAGGGCGAGGAGTTCCCGGTCTACCGCGCCTTCTGGGTCGAGACCCCGGTCGCCGGCAGCGAGACCTGCGTCGTCCACGCGCTGCTCGACAGCCCCTCGACCACCGGCGCCTACCGCTTCACGATCCGTCCCGGCGAGACCACGCTGATGGACGTCGAGGCGCAGCTGTTCCCGCGCGTCGATCTCGACAAGGTCGGCCTCGCGCCGGGGACGTCGATGTACTTCTTCTCGGCCAACGGCCGCGGCGACGTCGACGACTTCCGTCCCGAGGTGCACGACAGCGACGGCCTGCTGATGGTCACCGGCCGCGGCGAGCGGCTGTGGCGGCCGCTGGCCAACCCGAAGGAACTGCAGATCTCCGCCTTCGTCGACCGCAGCCCGCGCGGCTTCGGCCTGATCCAGCGCGACCGCGCCTTCGACAACTACCAGGATCTCGAGGCCGCCTACGAGCGCCGGCCGAGCCTCTGGGTCGAGCCGGTCGGCGACTGGGGCGCCGGGGCGGTGACGCTGGTCGAGATCCCGACCGACGCCGAGATCCACGACAACATCGTCGCCTACTGGGCCCCCAAGGACAAGATTCCCGCCGGTTCGGAATTCTCCTTCGCCTACCGCCTCGCCTGGGGCGGCGATCCCGGCATGTCCGTCGGCGCCGCCACGGTCGGCTCCACCCGCTCCGGGCGCGCCGGCGTCGGCGGCCCGACGCCCGAGCGGCTGTTCGTGGTCGACTATCTGTTCACCCCGGGCACCGACCCGGCCAAGCTCGGCGCCCCCAAGGCGACGGTGTCGGCCTCCAAGGGCGTGGTGCGCAACGTGGTGATCCGGCAGAACCCGGCGACCCAGGGGCTCCGGGTGTCGTTCGAGCTCGATCCGCAGAACGAGGGCCTGATCGAGCTCCGGCTCGTGCTCGCATTCGAGTCCGGCACGCCGGCCGAAACCTGGGTCTATCGATGGACGTCCTGACCGCCGTTCCGCGCGACGTCGAGCTCGATCCGGGTCCGCCGGTCGTGCACGGCATGCCGCCGGAGACGCCGGGCGAGATGCCACCGCAACGGCTCGACCGCTTCGACCGCCGCAGCCGCCGCAACCTGGTGGACCCGCGCGCGCGCTCGAGCCTCCTGCGTCGCACGGTGGTGCTCGGCGGCGCCGCGTTGCTGGTCGGCTACGCGGTCTCGGAGATGTACGAGGTGCTGTCGATCGGCGGCCTCACCCCGCTGGAGGCGGTGGTGCTGGTGCTGTTCGCCGTCACCTTCGCCTGGATCGGCCTGTCCTTTGTCGCTTCGCTGGCCGGCTTCGCCGAGCTGGTGGCACGCCGTCTCGCCCCGCCCGCGCCGCGCCCGACCGAATCGCTCGCCAAGCGGACGGCGATGCTGATGCCGACCTACAACGAGGATCCCTCGCGGATCTTCGCCGCCATCGAGGCGATGGCACTCGGCGTCGACGGCCTCGGCCAAGGCCACGCCTTCGACTGGTTCGTGCTGGCCGACACCACCGACCCGGACGTCGCGCTCGAGGAGGAGGCCGCGCTCGTCGCCGCCAACCACCGGCTCGCCGGCAAGGCGCGGATCCACTACCGGCGCCGGCGCAACAACACCGCCAAGAAGGCCGGCAACGTCGCCGACTTCTGCCGCCGCTGGGGCCGCGCCTACGACCACCTGCTGGTGCTCGACGCCGACAGCCTGATGGACGCCGAGACGGTGGTCGAACTCGCCCGGCGCATGGAGGCGGACCCCGACGCCGGGCTGATCCAGACCATCCCGGCCCTCGTCAACGGCACCACGGTGATCTCGCGGCTGCAGCAGTTCGCCGGCCGCGTCTACGGCCCGGTGGTCGGCACGGGCCTCGCGTGGTGGGTCCAGAAAGAGGGCAATTTCTGGGGCCACAACGCGATCATCCGCACCGAGGCCTTCATGTCGGCGGCCGGCCTGCCGGACCTGCCGGGCAAGCCGCCCTTCGGCGGCCACATCCTCAGCCACGACTTCGTCGAGGCGGCGCTGATCCGGCGCGCCGGCTGGACCGTCGTGATCGCCGACGACCTCTCGGGTTCGTTCGAGGAGAGCCCGCCGTCGCTGGTCGACCTCGCCATCCGCGACCGCCGCTGGTGCCAGGGCAACCTGCAGCACACCAAGGTGATCGGCGGCAAGGGGCTGCACTGGATCAGCCGGATGCACCTTTTGACCGGCATCATGTCCTACGCGGCCTCGCCGCTGTGGCTGCTCCTGATCCTCGCCGGTCTCGCCCTCGCCCTGCAGGCCCACTTCATCCGCCCGGAATACTTCAAGGACGAGTTCCAGCTGTTCCCGTCCTGGCCGCGGATCGACCCGGAGCGCGCGCTGGCGCTGTTCGGCCTCACCATGGGCGTGCTGTTCGGGCCGAAGCTGATGGGCCTCGTCGCCTTCGCGCTCGACGGCCCCGCCCGGCGCGCCTCGGGCGGCTTCCTCGGCCTGTTCTTCAGCTTCGTGTTCGAGGTGATCGTGTCGGCGCTGGTCGCCCCGATCATGATGCTGGTGCAGACCGGCGCGATCATGGAGATCCTGCTGCGCCGCGACGCCGGCTGGAAGCCGCAGCGCCGCGACGACGGCGGCCTGCCGCTGCGCGACCTGATCCACCGCCACCGCTGGCACGTGGTCTCGGGCGTCGCGCTCGCCCTCGCCGCCCTCGCCGACAGCTGGGTGCTGCTCGCCTGGCTGGCGCCCGCCGTCACCGGCCTCGTCCTCGCGGTGCCGATCTCGGCGCTGACGGGATCGGCCCCGGTCGGCCGTTTCGTCCGCCGCCTCGGGCTCCTGCGCACGCCGGAGGAGGCGAGCCCGCCGGCGATCCGCCTCGCCATGGCCGAGGCGCGGCCGGCCTATCAGGCGGCGGTGGAACGGGCGCCGGACCTCGTGCGCATCGTCTCCGATCCCGCCTTGAAGCGTCAGCACCTCGCCCTGGTCGACCGCCTCGGCGACCGTCCGCGCGGCAAGGTCGACCCGACCTCGGCGCTCGCTGCTGCCAAGATCGCCGAAGCCGAGAGCGTCGAAGAGGCGGTGTCCTTCCTCGACGCCAAGGAGCGCGCCACCCTGATCGCGACGCCCCGCCTCGTCGAGGCGCTGTCGCGTCTACCGCGCGCGGAGGCCGTCTGACGACGGCCCGGCCGGCGGGGACACCGAGATCGCCCGCTTTTCTTGCAGACCACCCATGAAGACCGTGCATGGCCCGGCGAATCCGCCGCATTTCGCGGCGGATGCCCGACCTTGGAAACGGCATGCCGCCTTTTCGGGCATGCGGCTTTGGTTTAAAGGCTCTACGGAAATCATATCGGTTTAAACGCTCGGGGGACGCTGCGTGGCGATCAGGAAGATTCTCGTCGCGAACCGCTCGGAGATCGCGATCCGCGTGTTCCGTGCGGCCAACGAACTCGGCCTGAAGACCGTCGCGGTCTTCGCCGAGGAGGACAAGCTGGCCCTCCACCGCTTCAAGGCGGACGAGGCCTACCAGATCGGCAAGGGCCTCGGCCCGATCGAGGCCTATCTGTCGATCCCCGAGATCGTGCGCGTCGCCCGCGAGGCCGGCGTCGACGCGATCCATCCGGGCTACGGCCTGTTGTCGGAGAGCCCCGAGTTCGCCGAGGCCTGCGCCGACGCCGGCATCCTGTTCATCGGCCCCTCGCCGGACACGATGCGCCAGCTCGGCAACAAGGTCGCGGCGCGCAATCTCGCGATCTCCGCCGGCGTGCCGGTGATGCCGGCGACCGACCCGCTGCCCGACGACATGGAGGTCGTCAAGGCGGAGGCCAAGCGCATCGGCTATCCGGTGATGCTGAAGGCGTCCTGGGGCGGCGGCGGGCGCGGCATGCGCGTCATCCGCGACGAGGCGACCCTCCTCAAGGAGGTCACCACCGCCAAGCGCGAGGCCAAGGCCGCCTTCGGCAAGGACGAGGTCTACCTCGAGAAGCTGGTCGAGCGTGCCCGCCACGTCGAGGTGCAGATCCTCGGTGACCGCCACGGCAACGTCGTCCACCTGTTCGAGCGCGACTGTTCGGTGCAGCGCCGCCACCAGAAGGTCGTGGAGCGCGCGCCCGCGCCCTATCTCGACGACGCCCAGCGCGCCGAGATCACCGGCTACGCCGTGAAGATCGGCCACGCCACCAACTACTACGGCGCCGGCACGGTCGAGTTCCTGATGGACTCCGACACCGGCGCGTTCTACTTCATCGAGGTCAATCCGCGCATCCAGGTCGAGCACACCGTCACCGAGGAGGTGACCGGCATCGACATCGTCAAGGCGCAGATCCACGTGCTCGAGGGCGCCGCGATCGGCACGCCGGCGTCGGGCGTGCCGCCGCAGGAGAAGATCGTCCTCAACGGCCACGCCCTGCAGTGCCGCATCACCACCGAGGACCCCGAGCAGAACTTCATCCCCGACTACGGCCGCATCACCGCCTATCGCGGTGCCACTGGCTTCGGCATCCGCCTCGACGGCGGCACCGCCTACGCCGGCGCGGTGATCACCCGCTTCTACGACCCGCTGCTCGAGAAGCTGACCGCCTGGGCGCCCTCGCCCGAGGAGGCGATCCACCGGATGCAGCGGGCGCTGCGCGAATTCCGCATCCGCGGCGTCGCCACCAACCTGACGTTCCTCGAGAACATCATCGGCCACCCGAAGTTCCAGTCGAACCGCTACACCACGCGCTTCATCGACGAGACGCCGGAGCTGTTCGCCTCGGTGAAGCGGCGCGACCGTGCCACCAAACTCCTGACCTACGTCGCCGACGTCACCGTCAACGGCCATCCGGAGACGCGCAAGCGCGCGAAGCCGACGTCGATGGCCAAGCCGCTGGTGCCGCCGTTCACCGGCTCGATCCAGCCCGGCACGCGCGACCTCCTGAAGTCGCGCGGGCCGAAGGCGCTCGCAAAGTGGATGCGCGAGCAGAGCCGCGTGCTCGTCACCGACACCACCATGCGCGACGGCCACCAGTCGCTGCTGGCGACGCGCATGCGCACCTACGACGTCGCCGAGATCGCCGAGGCCTACGCCCGGGCGCTGCCCGGCCTGTTCTCGCTGGAGTGCTGGGGCGGCGCCACCTTCGACGTCGCCATGCGCTTCCTGACCGAGGATCCGTGGGAGCGGCTCGCCGCGGTGCGCGACCGCGCGCCGAACCTCCTCCTGCAGATGCTTCTGCGCGGCTCCAACGGCGTCGGCTACACCAACTATCCCGACAACGTGGTGCGCTATTTCGTGGCGCAGGCGGCGGCCTCCGGTGTCGACGTCTTCCGCGTGTTCGACTGCCTGAACTGGGTCGAGAACATGCGCGTCGCCATGGACGCGGTGCTCGACGCCGACAAGGTCTGCGAAGCGGCGATCTGCTACACCGGCGACATCCTCGATCCCGACCGCGCCAAGTACGACCTCAAGTACTACGTCGCGCTGACGCGCGAGCTCGAGCGCGCCGGCGCTCACGTCATCGGCATCAAGGACATGGCGGGCCTGCTGAAGCCCGGCGCCGCCCGGGTGCTGTTCCGCGCCCTGCGTCAGGCCACCGACCTGCCGCTGCACTTCCACACCCACGACACCTCCGGCATCGCCGCCGCGAGCGTGCTCGCCGCGGTGGACGAGGGCGTCGACGCGGTCGACGCGGCGATGGACGCCTTCTCCGGCAACACCTCGCAGCCCTGCCTCGGCTCGATCGTCGCCGCGCTCGCCGGCAGCCAGCGCGACACCGGCCTCGACCAGGCCGCGATCCGCCGCATCAGCTTCTACTGGGAAGCCGTGCGCGGCCGTTACGCCGCCTTCGAGAGCGACCTCAAGGGCCCGGCCTCCGAGGTTTATCTGCACGAGATGCCCGGCGGCCAATTCACCAACCTTAAGGAACAGGCGCGCTCGCTCGGCCTCGAGAGCCGCTGGCACGAGGTCGCGCAGATGTACGCCGACGTCAACAAGATGTTCGGCGACATCGTCAAGGTGACGCCGTCGTCGAAGGTGGTCGGCGACATGGCGCTGGTGATGGTGTCGTCCGAACTGACGCCGGAGGACGTGCTCGATCCGGACAAGGACGTCGCCTTCCCCGAGAGCGTCGTGCAGATGTTCAAGGGCGACCTCGGCCAGCCGCCGGGAGGCTGGCCGGCCGATCTGCAGAAGAAGATCCTAAAGGGCGAGGAGCCGATCACGGTCCGTCCCGGCTCGCTGCTGCCGCCGGCCGACCTCGATGCCGTCCGCGCCGAGCTCTCGACCAAGCTCGGGGCCCCCGCCTCCGACGAGGACCTCGCGTCCTACCTGATGTACCCGAAGGTGTTCTCCGACTTCGCCAAGGCGCGCGACACCTACGGCCCGACCAGCGCGCTGCCGACCCCGGTCTACTTCTACGGCATGGCGCCCGGCGACGACCTCACGGTCGAACTCGAGAAGGGCAAGAGCCTCGTCATCGTCTGTCAGGCGATCGGCGAGCCCGACGAGGACGGCTTCGTGCGCGTCTTCTTCGAGCTCAACGGCCAGCCGCGCATGATCAAGGTGCCGGACCGCAACCGCGCCCAGAGCGCGCGGACCGCCCGCCGCAAGGCAGAGGAGGGCAATCCGAACCACGTGGCGGCGCCGATGCCCGGCGTGGTCTCGACCCTCGCGGTCAAGGCGGGTCAGGCGGTCAAGGCCGGCGACGTGCTGCTGTCGATCGAGGCCATGAAGATGGAGACCTCGATCCACGCCGAGCGCGACGGCACCATCGCCGAGGTGGCGGTGACGCCGGGCGCCCAGATCGACGCCAAGGATCTGCTGGTCGTCTACGCCTGAGGCTCGGCTCCGAACCCGGAGGCCCGGAACACCGGGCCTCCGCCGCGACGCGAAGCCGCTCGTCCGAGCGGTCGACGCCGGATCAGGCCGCCGCGCGCAGGTGCTGTTCGACGACCTCGACCTCGCGGTGGGCGAGGTCCTTGACGATCTCGCCGATCACCGCGTCGGCGAGCTGCGGCGTCAACGCCGTGCGCAACCGGCCGAGCACCTTCGGCGGGGCGATCAGGACGAGCCGGGCGAATTCGCCGCGTCCGAGGGCGGCGGCGAGATCGGCGGCGACGTCGAGGACGAAGCGGGTCTCCTCCTCGTCGTGGAAGTCGGTCTGCGCCATCGCGGCGCGCCGTCCGTCGGTGCCGAAGCCGCGGCCGGGCCGGTCGGTGCCGAGATCGCGGGCGGGCGCCGCCTTGTGCTCGCGCGTCTCGACCGTGCGCAGGTCGATCATCGCCTCGTCGCCCTGGTTGCGGTAGATCACGGCCTTGCCGCCGTCCGCCACCAGGACCCAGGCCTCGTGCGGGATGCGGATGTGCGCCATGTCGTCCTCCCTTGCCGGTCGGGGCGGATCGGGCCGCCCCTGTTCTCGCCCCCGAGCGGACGCCATCCGACGCCGGCCCGCCTTGATCTCCCTCAACGCCCGGACCTGCCGGCGGTTCGCCCGCCCGGACGGGACACTTGATCGCGGCCGCGATCGCGCCACACTGTCTCCCGTGTCCCCTCGCGAACCGGAGGTCGCCCGTGAGGGTCCCGTCCGTAGCGCTCGCCATCCTCGTCTGCTGCGCCACGGCCTCGACCGGCCGGGGCGCGCCGGAGCCGGTCGACCTCGAACTCGTCCTCCTCGCCGACGTCTCCGATTCGATGGACCGGGCCGAGCGGACGCTGCAGCGGCGCGGTTACGCCGCCGCTTTCCGCGATCCCTCCGTGGCGGACGCGGTGGCCACAGGCCCGATCGGGCGCATCGCGGTGACCTACGTCGAGTATGCCGACGTCGGACTGTCGAGGGTGGTGGTGCCGTGGGCGGTGCTGGCGACGGCGGAGGACTCCAGGCGCTTCGCCGACGCCGTCGAGGCGGCCCCGCTCCACGGCCAGAGCCGGACCTCGATCAGCGCCGCTCTCACCTTCGCGGCGCAGCTGATCGACGACAACGACGTCGAAGGGGTGCGCCGTGTCGTCGACGTTTCGGGCGACGGTCCCAACAACCAGGGCGAACCGCTACCGGCGGCGCGCGCCGCGGTGCTCGGCCGCGGCATCGTCATCAACGGGTTGCCGATCCGGTTCGATCCCGACGATCCCGGCGATCCCCTGACGCGCCGCTTCGACATGCGGCGGCTGCCGGACTACTACGAGGACTGCGTGATCGGCGGCCCCGACTCCTTCATGGTGACGGTGACCGGCCGCGCCGACCTGATGGAGGGCATCCGGCGCAAGCTCGCGATGGAGATCGCGGGCCTGCCGACGCCGCCGATACTGCGCGTGGCGCTGCGCAGCGGCCCGCGGGTGCCCTGCTGAAGCGGCCGGCGGTGGATCGCACCCATGTTGCGCCCGGTCGCCCTCGCCCGGGTGGTCTCAGTCGAACAGGCAGGCCCTGAGCTCGGCCCAGCTGGCCGCATCAGGGGCGAGGAGCAGGCCGCCGTCGCGGTCGTCGGCGGCGTAGGGGCTGCCGTCGACATGGGCGGCGTGGCCGCCGGCCTCGCGGTGGATCAGCTCGCCGGCGGCGTGGTCCCAGGGCGAGAGTTTGTGGTGGTAGCCGAAGTGGGCGCCGCCGGCGGCGAGCAGGCGGAACTCCTGGCCGCCGCAGCGGTAGTTGTAGGCGCCCCAAACCCCGGCCATGCCGGCGAGCAGCCGGCTGCGCAGCGGCTCCGGCGCGTAGGCCCAGGAGATCGAACCGTGCATTTCGGCGAGCGGGCGGGCCGCGGCGACCCGGAGCGGCGTGCCGACGCCGTCGGCGCGCAGGAGATGGGCGCCGCCGCCGGCGAGCGCCGCCACGGTGTCGTCGCGGACCGGATCGTAGATGGCGCCGGCGACGGTGACGCCGTGCTCGACGATCGCCGCGATCACCGCGAAGGCCGGGATGCCGTTGGCGAAGTTGAAGGTGCCGTCGATCGGGTCGACGACCAGGGCGCGCGGCGCGGTCGCGAGGCCGTCGCAGAGGCGGGGATCGCGCTCCATCGCCTCCTCGCCGACGAACAGGAAGTCGCCGAAGCGGGCGCGCGCCGCCGCCTCGATCGCGCGCTCGGCGGCCTCGTCGGCGACGGTTACGAAGTCGGAGGCGTGCGACTTCACCTTGACGTCGGCGGGATCGAGCCGGGCGAAGCGCGGCATGATCTCGTCCTTCGCCGCCCGGCGCAGGATGTCGACGAGGTCGGCGAGGTCGGCGGTCGAGAAGGCCATGGGTCGGAGCTCCCTGTTTGACCCACCTCAATGACGCCCGACGATGACGGGAGCAAGGTGGCGTCATGCTCGGGCGGCAGATCGCCCATGCCCGCACCCCGATAGCTCGGCGACCAGAAATGCCTCATATGACGGCGCACAGCCCAATCGTTCCGCAGGATGCCCCGATCGTGTTCAACGCCGACCGTTCCGCTTATGAGCGCCGCGTGCTTTCCCAGGCCGCCTATCTGTCGTCCGCCTGTGTCGCCGACCTGCTCGACCGCAGCGCCCGGCCGCAGGCTCCGGCCCCGGCCGAGGAGATGACCCCGGCGCGCCCGCGCCGCTGACCACGACGCGCGACGGCCGGCACCGCGCGGGAGCGCGGGCACGGGCCGTCGCCAATGCGTCGAAGGGTCCCGGCGATCGGCCGGGGCTCGGGAGGGCGATTCCTCTCCCCGCGAGCTTCGCCGTCATTCCGCGGCGTAGGACCGCTCGTCGGAGCCGTTCTTCAGGTAATAGGCGGTCTTGGCGTCGTACATGGCGAGGTCCGCCCGCCGCGCCACGCTCTCCAGCCGCTCGCCGTCGCGCCCGGTCGCGGCGCCGAAGGACAGGCTGAGCGCCAGCCCCGGATAGAACTGGTTGTTGAAGTGGACGAGGTCCTGCAGCTGCGCGATCAGCAGCTCGGCGCCGCGCTCGTCCGTGTAGGGCAACAGGATCGCGAACTCGTCCCCGCCGATGCGGGCGACCCGGGCGTTGGTGTCGTCGGCCTTGCCGAGCACCTCGCCGGCACGGCGCAGCAGCGCGTCGCCGACGGCATGGCCGAAGCGGTCGTTGGCGTTCTTGAGACCGTTGAGGTCCGCCACCACCACCGACACCGGGCTGATCCGCTTGCGCTCCAGCCGGCTCATCTCGTCGACGTAGAAGGATCGATTGTAGAGCTTGGTCAGGACGTCGTGGCGGCCGAGATACTCGAGATAGGCCTCGGCCTTCTTGCGCGCCGTGATGTCGGTCAGCGCCACCTGCACCCGCGACCAGTCGGCCTCGTGGCCGGGCAGCACGGAGAACTGCAAGAGCACGTGGACCTCGTTGCCGTCGAGGGCGTAGTTCAGCACCTCGCGGGTCTGGAACAGCTTGCCGTTCCAAAGGTCGACCAGCTGCTCGCGGAAGGGCTGCCGCATGCCGTCGCGGAACACCTCGTTCAGCCGCATCAGCAGCGTCGTCTTGTCGGGCGCGGCGAACAGCTGGAGCGTCTGGCGGTTGACGTCGAGGACGCGGATCTCGGACATGCACTCGGCGACGAATTCCGGGTGCACGTCGGTGAAGACGCGGAAGTCGACGATGCCGCGGGCCCTGAGGTCGTCGAGCCGGGTCTTGATGCGGCTGAAGTCCTCCACCCAGAGCGAGACCGGCGAGTGCTCGAACAGGCCGCGGGCGTGCGCTTCGCTGGCCCGGCGGGCGCGGCGGTCGGTCTCGAGCTCGCTGACGTCCTCGATCGAGACCAGGAGACGATCCCAGGTCTCCTCGTGGCCGGGCATCACGGTGCCGGCGAGGCGGACGTGGATCGCCCGGCCGTCGAGGGCGTAGTTGATCGTGGTGCTCTTGAAGGTCGACGCCCCGTTCCAGAGCTGGGTCAGCTCCTCGACGTGGGTGTCGAGCATGTCGTCGCGGAAGACGCGGTCGAGATTGGCGGCGAGCTCTTCGAAGTCGCGCGCGCCGAGCAGCTCGAGCGTGCGGCGGTTGACGGCGAGAACGCGGATCAGCCCGGTGCAGTGGGCGACACGGCCGAGGTCCGCGCGCAGGAAGGCGGCGAGGTCCTCGACGCCCTCGGCGCGCCAGGCGTCGAACTGGCGGCGGATCGCGGAATAGTCCTCGATCCACAACGACACCGGCGCGAGGTCGAACAATGCGCCGTCGCTGGCCGCCGCAGGATCCTTGCCGTCACTCATCGTCGTCCCCGGCGGTGCGAGGCGCCCGCTCCCGGACGCCGAACGAAGCCCCATTCCATCTAAGGGCAGCTCGATGAACGAAAGGTTGCCGACCACGACCCATGGGCAGGGACGGCGTCCGCCCTGCGACCAGCGGTTCCGGAATGTCGGTCCAGAGTTCGCCGAAGCATGTGAGGGTCGCACGGCGACATTGCCGGTTCAACCTGGGAAATACGCAGAGGTGCCAAGCCTTTCCGGCTACTCCAACTCGACCGGCGGAGGACCGGCGTGGCCGCGTAGCGGCTTCTCCTCCATGGCGAGCAGCAGGACGAGCGAGGCGGCCTGAGCGGCGGCGGCCACGGCGAAGACCCAGCGGAACACCGCGGCGGCCTCGCCGGCGGCCGCACCGCCCGCCTGATGCATGCCCTCGCCGACCGCCGCGGCGACACCGGTCGAGATCAGCACCGCGCCGAGCACGGCGACGCCGATCACCGAGCCGAGCGAGCGCAGGAAGGCGAGCGCCGCGGTGGCGACGCCGAGGTCGCGCTGCTCGGCGGCGTTCTGCACCGAGACGGTGGTGACCGGGAACTGGGTGCCGACGCCGAGCCCGATCAGCGCGATCAGGATCTCGACCGCGACGAACGAGCCGGTCGGCGCCACCACGGCGAGCAGCACCAGCATGGCGACCGCGAGGGTGCTGCCGGCGACCGCGATGCGCTTGTAGCGCTCGCTCTTGCGCATGATCCGGCCGGCGAGGTTGGCGCCGCTGACGGTGCCGCCGAGGAAGGCGACCAGCGCGACGCCGGAGCTCGCCGGGCCGAGGCCGACCACCAGCTCGAGGTAGATCGGAAAATAGACCGACAGGCCGACGAAGGCGATCGAGGAGAAGAACAGGCTGAAGGTCGCGGTGGCGATCACCGGATTGGCGAGGACGCGCGGCGGCACCAGCGGTTCCGGCGCCCGCGTCAGGTGGACGCCGAACACGACGAACAGCGCGAGCGCGGCGGCAAACAGGCCGAGGATCTCCGGCGACGTCCACGGCAGGTCGCGGCCGCCGAAGGTCAGCGCCAGCTGCAGCGCCACCGTCGCCGCCACCACCAGCGCGGCGCCAAGGAGGTCGAGCCGGTGGTCGCGGCGCACCACCGGCAGCTTGCGCAGAGTGCGCTCGGACAAGAGGAGCGCACCGGCGCCGATCGGCAGGTTGATCCAGAAGATCAGCGTCCACGACAGGTGCTGGGCGAAGAAGCCGCCGACGACCGGGCCGGCGAGGCTGGCGAAGGCCCAGACGCCGGTGATGTAGACCATGTAGCGCGAGCGTTCGCGCGGCGGCACGACATCGCCGATGATGGTCTGGGCGAGCGCGATCAGGCCGCCGCCGCCGAGGCCCTGGATCGCGCGGCCGATCACCAGCACCGGCATGGTCGGGGCGGCGGCGCAGACCACGGAGCCGACCAGGAAGATGCCGACGGCGGCGAACAGCACCGGCCGCCGGCCCTTGAGGTCGGCGAGCTTGCCGTAGAGCGGCGTCACCGCGGTGCCGGTCAGGAAATAGGCCGAGATCACCCAGGGCAGCCACTCGGCGTCGCCGAGCACGGCACCGATGGTCGGCAGCGCCGGCGCCACGATGGTCTGGTCGAGCGCGGCGAGCAGCATGGAGATCAGCGCGCCGATGACGATCTGGCGGCGATCCTCCTCGGTGATCGCGGCGGGGGCGGTCGTGGCCATGGGGCGGGGAATGTCCGGTCGGGGGCGGGGCAAGTCGGCGGGAGAATAGAGGCGTCGGCGCGGAAAGCCAGCGCGACGACGCGGGACCCGTGGCCCTGCCCGCCCTGACGACGACGTCCGCACCGGCCGTCACGGCCGCGCGGGCTCCGGTCATCGGGCGGTCAATGAAGGCCGGCGCCCCGGTGATGCGGGGCGCCGGCGGGGTCGTCAGCGGTCGAGGCCGGCGACCAGCATGTACTTCTTCTCCACGAACTCATCGATGCCGTGGTGCGAGCCCTCGCGGCCGTTGCCGCTCTCCTTGATGCCGCCGAAGGGGGCGAGTTCGGTGGAGATCAGGCCCGAGTTGATGCCGACCATTCCGTACTGCAGCTTCTCGGCGACGCGGAAGATCCGGCCGACGTCGCGCGAGAAGAAGTAGGAGGCGAGGCCGAACTCGGTGTCGTTGGCCCAGGCGACCACCTGCTCCTCGGTGTCGAACGGGAACACCGGGGCGACCGGGCCGAAGGTCTCCTCCTTGGACACCTTCATGTCCTGGGTGACGCCGGAGAGCACGGTCGGCTCGAAGAAGGTACCGCCGCGGGCGTGGCGCTTGCCGCCGAGCACCACCTCGGCGCCCTTGGCGAGGGCGTCGGCGAGATGCTCCTCGACCTTGGCGACCGCCTTCTCGGTGATCAGCGGGCCCTGGGTGACGCCGGGCTCGGTGCCGACGCCGACCTCGAGCTTGGCGACCGCGGCGGTCAGCTTGGCGACGAAGGCGTCGTAGACGCCGCGCTGGACGTAGAGCCGGTTGGCGCAGACGCAGGTCTGGCCCATGTTGCGGAACTTCGAGACCATCGCGCCCTCGACCGCGGCGTCGAGGTCGGCGTCGTCGAAGACGATGAAGGGCGCGTTGCCGCCGAGTTCGAGCGCGGTGCGCTTCAGCGTGCCGGTGCACTGCTTGGCCAGCAGCTTGCCGACGGCGGTGGAGCCGGTGAAGGAGACGAGGCGGACGGCCGGGTGCGAGGTCATCACCTCGCCGATCGGCGGGGCGTGGCCGGTGACGAAGGAGAGGACGCCGGCCGGCAGGCCGGCACGCGCGCCGAGTTCGGCGAGGGCGAGCGCCGTCAGCGGGGTCTCGAGCGCCGGCTTGACCACCGCGGTGCAGCCGACCGCGAGCGCCGGGGCGATCTTGCGGGTGATCATCGCCGCCGGGAAGTTCCACGGCGTGATCGCGCAGACGACGCCGATCGGCTGGCGGATCACCAGGATGCGGGCGTCGGCGCGGTGCGAGGGCAGCGTCTCGCCGTAAACGCGCTTGGCCTCCTCGGCGTAGAACTCGATGTAGGCGGCGGCGTAGTCGATCTCGCCGCGGGCCTCGGCGATCGGCTTGCCCTGCTCGGTGGTCAGGATCAGCGCGAGGTCGTCGCGGTTGGCGACGATCAGGTCGAACCAGCGCCGGAGCACCGCGGAGCGCTCCTTGGCGGTCTTCGCCGCCCACGGGCCCATGGCCTTCTCGGCGGCGTCGATGGCGGCGGCGGTCTCGGCGGCGCCGAAGTTCGGCACCTTGGCGATCAGTGTGCCGTCGGCCGGGTCGGTGACCGCGACCGTGCCCTCGCCGACGAAGGCACCGTCGACGAAGCACTGGGTCTTGAGGAGGGTCGGGTCCTTGAGGGCGATCGTCATCGGAGAAGCCTTTCCGGCGGGGAACACGGGAGCGGCCGGCCGCACCCGAGTGGGTGCGGCCGGCCGGGGATGTCGGACTATGTCGTGTCAGCCCTTGGCCTTGACCAGGGCGGCCTCGAGCTTGGCGAGGCCCTCGTCGAGCACCTCGTCGGAAACCGTGAGCGGCACCAGGATGCGGATCACGTTGGAGTAGACGCCGCAGGACAGGAGGATCAGGCCGTCCTCGATCGCCGCCTGGGTCACCCGCTTGGTGGCGTCGGCGTCCGGCTCGTAGGTGCCGCGGTTCTTGACGATGTCGAAGCCGATCATGGCGCCCGGGCCGCGGATGCCGGTGATCGGGACGATGTCGTTGCGCATGGCGATCTGCTTCAGGCGCGCCTTGACGCGCTCGCCGATGGCGTCGGCGCGGGCGCACAGGCCCTCGCTCTCGATGACGTCGAGGGTGGCGAGCGCGGCCGCGAGGGCGATCGGCGAACCGGCGTAGGTGCCGCCGAGACCGCCGGCATCGGCGGCGTCCATCACCGCGGCCTTGCCGACCACGCCCGACAGCGGGAAGCCGCCGGCGAGCGACTTGGCGACCGTAACCAGATCCGGCTCGACGCCGGTGTTCTCCATGGCGAAGATCTTGCCGGTGCGGGCGAAGCCGGTCTGGACCTCGTCGGCGACCAGGATGATGCCGTGCTCGTCGCAGATGGTGCGCAGCGCGACCAGGAGATCCTTCGGCGCCTCGTAGAAGCCGCCCTCGCCCTGCACGGGCTCGACGATGATGGCGGCGACGCGCGAGGGCTCGACGTCGGCGCGGAACAGGAACTCCAGCGCCTTCAGGCTGTCGGCGGTGGTGGTGCCGTGGTCGGCGACCGGGAAGGGCACGTGGTAGACCTCGTTCGGCATCGGGCCGAACTTCTTCTTGTAGGGCGCGACCTTGCCGGTCATGGCCATCGCCATCATGGTGCGGCCGTGGAAGCCGCCGGCGAAGGCGACGATCGCCGAGCGGCCGGTGGCGGCGCGGGCGATCTTCACCGCGTTCTCGGTCGCCTCGGCGCCGGTGGTGAAGAAGATCGTCTTGGCGGGGCCCTTGAACGGGGCGATCGCGTTCAGCTTCTCGGCGAGCGCCACGTAGGGCTCGTAGGGCGTCACCTGGAAGCAGGTGTGGGTGTAGGCGTCGAGCTGCGCCTTCACCGCGGCGATCACCTTGGGGTGGCGGTGGCCGACGTTGAGCACCGCGATGCCGCCGGCGAAGTCGACGTAGCGGCGACCCTCGACGTCCCACATCTCGGCGTTCTCGGCGCGCTCGGTGAAGACCGTGTAGGCGGTGCCGAGGCCCTTGGGGATGGCGAGCTGGCGGCGGGCGGCGAGTTCGGCGTTGGTGGTCATCGGACCTCTCCGGATGGCGGGACGGCGCGCATGGAACGCCTTTCGCCGCCGCGCCGGAAGCCGGGAAATCGGCGCCGCGGTGGTGACTTCAGGTCACCACTGTGTCAGCGCGATGCTCCGCGGCGGTCGCGGCCAGCGCCTCGATGAGCCAGCGCCGCAGCCGGACGACGGCGGGCTCGTTCCAGCGCTCGGCGCCGGCCTGGAAGACGTAGGCGCCGAGGCGGACGTCGGTGTCGAGCAGTTCGACCAGCCGGCCGTCGGCGAGTTCGGGCGCGACCTGCAGCCGGTTGACGAGCGCGACGCCCTGGCCGAGCAGCACCGCCTCGATGGCGACGTTGGCGTACCACAGCCGCGGGCCGTCGAGCGGCGGCACCGGGTCGAGCCCGGCGCCGGCGAGCCAGCTGCGCCACTGCTCGCGGGTCTCCTCGTGGACGAGCGGCAGCGCCGCGAGGTCGGCGAGCGAGCCGACGGGCGGCCGGCCGGCGAGGAAGGCCGGGCTCGCGGCGGGGAAGAAGCGCGGGGCGATCAGCGCCTCGCCGCGCACGCCGGCAGCCTCGCGCGGGCCGAAGCGGATTTCGACGTCGGCCTCGCCGCGGGAAAGGTCGGGGGCCTGGTCGGTCGGCCGGAGCACGATCTCGCGGTCGGGAATTAGCCGCTCGATCTCGGCGAGCCGCGGCATCAGCCAGCGCACCGCCAGCCCGGGGGCGCACCAGACCTGCAGCTCGCCGCGCTTGCCGGCCGGGCGCAGCGCCGCCGTCGCGGCGGCGAGAACGTCGAAGGCGAGCGCGGCCTGCTCGGCGTAGCGCCGGCCCTCCGGCGTCGGCGTCGAGCCGCGGGTGCCGGTGTCGATCAGGCGCACGCCGACGGCGGCCTCGAGGTTGCGGACGTGGCGCGCGACGGCGGAATGGTCGACGCCGAGCTCCTCGGCGGCCTTGCGGACGCTGCCGAGGCGGGCGACCGCCTCGAAGGCGCGCAGCGCCGAGAGCGGCGGCAGCCGGCGCGTCACGACATCGGCCCCGCCGGCAGGACCAGGGCGCCGGCGGCGTCGAGGGCGCCGAGGCGGCCGAGCAGGCGGCGCATGTGGTCCGGCACCGGCGCCTCCGCCACCACCGGCGGCTTCTTCTTCAGGAAGGGCACCACGACCCGGCGGGCGTGGAGATGGAGGTGCTTGTCGACGCCGCGGGCGAGGTCGCCGCCGTAGACGCCGTCGCCGACGATCGGATGGCCGAGGTGGGCCATGTGGACGCGCAGCTGGTGGGTCCGCCCGGTCTTCGGCGACAGGTCGACCACGGTGAGCCGTTCGCCGCGGGCGACGACGCGCCATTCCGTGCGCGACGGCTGGCCGGCCGGATCGACCTTCATCCACCACGACCGCCGCTCGTGGGCGACCTTGGCGAGCGGGGCGTCGATCATGCCGGCGTCGTCGGCCACGGCGCCGCAGACGACGGCGAGATAAGTCTTCTCGACCTTCTGCGTGGCGAAGAGCGCGCCGAGTTCGGCGGTGGCGCGGCGGTGGCGGCCGAGCACGAGGCAGCCGGAGGTGTCTCGGTCGAGCCGGTGGGCGAGGGCCGGCGGGTTGGGCAGACCGAAGCGCAACGCCTCGAAATGGGCGTCGAGCGTCTCGCCGCCGCCGAAACCGGCGTGGACCGGGATGCCTGCGGGCTTGTCGACGATCAGCATGTGGCTGTCGCGGTGGAGGATGCGGGCGATGAGCTCGTCGTCGGTCATGGGGGGCGCCTTCCGCCCCTTCCTTAACCGGACGGCGCGGCGACCGGAAGTCGCCGGCGATGCGCGGCGTCGGCGGCGCGGGAAAACGGGGGCCCGGGGAACCGACCGTCGCCGGGCGGGCGATGGTCCCCCGGGCCCGCCGGGCCGCGATCTGGCGCGGCGGGGGGGAACCGCCGGGCCGCGCGACAGTCGGTCCGCGTCGAGAGAGAGAGACGTCATCGACCGTCGATGGCGTTCTCCCCCTCCTAACCCGTCCCGGCGGCGGTGCCGAGCACGGCGGCGCCGCCGCCGACGGGCTTCGGCCGGGATGGCGAACCGCCGTGGCCGCCCCCTCGGCAGGAGCACGGACCCGCTTCGGCTTTCGTTGACGTCGATTTCGCAGCGCGGCCGGGACCCGCGGAGATGGTTCACGAAATCCTGCGACGGCCCCTCCAATTCGAGGGAATCGGGAAATATTCCTTAGCCATCCGCCTTGGCTTCTTTTTCAGTGTTTTGCTGTCCAATTGGCAACGACAAGAAAGATGGGCGGCGCTCATGAAGGCACTCCTCGTGGACGACAACCCGAGCAACCTGTTCATGCTCGGAAAACTGATCCAGAACGCCGGCATCGGCGACGTCTCGGCGCACAAGAACCCGACCGAGGCGCTCGAGACCGCGCGCGGGATCCTCTTCGATCTCGTCATCGTCGACTACATGATGCCGGGGATGGACGGTCTCGACTTCATCCGCACGCTGCGGGCCGACCCGGGCTACGAGGACGTGCCGATCGTCATGGTGACGACGGTCGACCAGCGCGAGGTCTGCTATGCCGCGCTCGAAGCGGGGGCGACCGACTTCCTCACCAAGCCGATCGACATGGCGGAGGTGAAGGCGCGGCTGCGCAACCTGATCAAGCTGCGCGACCTGCAGAACAAGATGCGCGACCGCGCGTCCTGGCTCGGCGAGGAGGTCCGCCGCGCCACCCACGAACTCGCCTCGCTGGAGGAGGAGATCATCATCCGGCTGTCGCGTGCGGCCGAGTACCGCGACAGCGACACCGGCGCCCACGTGGTGCGCGTCGCCCGCTTCTCCCGCGAGTTGGCGGAGGAGCTCGGCATGCCGCAGGCCTTCTGCAACGACATCTATCTCGCCGCACCGATGCACGACGTCGGCAAGATCGCCGTGCCCGACTCGGTGCTGCGCAAGCCCGGCCCGCTGTCGGCCGAGGAGCGGGCGGTGATGGAGACCCACGCCAAGGTGGGCGCCGCGATCCTCGCCGGATCCGACAGCCGGCTGATCCGGCTCGCCGCTGAGATCGCCGAAACCCATCACGAGCGCTGGGACGGCCGCGGCTATCCGCACGGCCTCGCCGGCACCGGGATCCCGGTCTCGGGCCGGATCGTCGCGGTCGCCGACGTGTTCGACGCGCTGATCAGCGCCCGTCCCTACAAGGCCCCCTGGCCGATCGAGAAGGCGGCCGCCTACGTCGTCGAGAACGCCGGCACCCAGTTCGATCCCGCGGTGGTGCGCGCCTTCCAGGCCCGCCTCGTCCGCTTCGCCCGGATCGTCTCCGACACCCCGGACAGCGCCAAGGTCCACGCCGCCTGACACCTCCCCGACGCAACCTGGTACGACATCCATGCGCATCGCCGTCGCCGCCTTCCTCGCCGCCTTCGCCCTCTCCGCGGGCGGCGCACTCGCCCTCGACGCCCCGAAGGGCCCGGTCGTGCTGACCGTCACAGGCGCCATCACCGAGACCAACGCGCCGGGCGCAGCCGAATTCGACATGGCGATGCTCGCCGCCCTCGCCCAGAAGACCACGGTGACCGCGACGCCGTGGACCACCGGCGAGGTCTCGTTCGCCGGTCCCCTCGGCAGCGCCCTCCTCGACGCGGTCGGCGCCACCGGCGCCACGCTGAAGGTGACGGCGCTCAACGACTATTCCGCCGAGGTGCCGGCCGCGGACCTCCGCGAGCACCCGGTGATCCTCGCCACCACCATGGACGGCAAGCCGATGTCGGTGCGCGAGAAGGGACCGCTGTTCCTGATCTACCCGTTCGACGCCGAGCCCGACCTCTACAACGAGACCTATTTCAACCGCTCGGTCTGGCAGATCGCCCGCATCGAGGTCCGCTGAGCGCGCCGAGGGGACAGGGAGCACCGCGACGGCCATGGTCCGCCCGCTGGAGGCACTGCGCGCCAATCGCCGCATCGGCACGCTGTCGCTGCTCGCGGCGCTGGCGACCGGATTCGTGCTCGCCGCGGTGGTGGTCTTCGTCGTGCTGGTGCGCCACCAGGAGACCATCCGCGACGGCATCCACGAGGACGCGATCTGGGCGACCTACCAGCTCGACCGCGAGACGGTGAAGCTGCTCCGGGCGATCGACGAGTACCGCCATCGTCCGGGTGCGGACACGCTGGCGGGCATGAGCCTGCGCTACGACATCCTCTACAGCCGCATCGATCTCCTGAAGCGCGGGTCGTTCCCGCAGACGCTGGTGTCGGCCGCGGAGTTCCGGTCGCTGCGCGACGGCATCCTGGAGACGATCGTCGACGAGCAGTCCGCCTTCGACGCCATCGCCGCCGGGGTCGTTCCCGACGTCGCCGCGCTCGACCACCTGGAGAGCCGCTTCGAGGCCGCCGCGCGCGAGACCGAGGAGATGATCACGCTCGCCAACGCCCGCGCCGGCGAGGCGCGCGCCGCCAACCGGGCCTATCTCCAGAACCTCTACGAGGCACTCGCGGTCCTCGTCGCCGCGCTGGTGGCGACCATGGCCGGCGTGATCACGCTGCTGGTCCGCCAGGTGATCGCGACCGTGGCCTCGCAGCGCAAGCTCGTCCAGCTGACGCGGGACCTCGCCGCGTCGGCCGAGGCGGCCGAGGCCGGCAACCGCGCCAAGTCGGCCTTCCTCGCCACCATGAGCCACGAGATCCGAACGCCGATGAACGGCGTGATCGGCATGACCGACCTCCTGCTCGGCACCGACCTCGATCCCGAGCAGCGCGACTGCGCCGCCACCATTCGCACCTGCGGACTGGCGCTGATCGACCTCATCAACGACGTGCTCGACTTCTCCAAGCTCGAGGCCGGCAAGGTCGAGCTGGAACAGCGCGACTTCGATCCGGTCGAGACCGCGGATACCGCGATCCGCGTGGTCGAAGCCCGCGCCCGCGAACGCGGCCTGACGGTGGTGTTGGCCCCCGGCGTCGCGGCGGGACGCCGCTACGAGGGCGACGCGACGCGGATCCGGCAGGTGCTGCTCAATTTCCTGTCCAACGCCGTCAAGTTCACCGAGGCCGGCACCGTCGTCGTGCGGATCTGCGAGACCCAGCGCGAGGGCGACCGTGCGCGGCTGCGCTTCGAGGTCGAGGACACCGGCATCGGCATCTCGGACGAGGGACGGGCACGGCTCTTCAGCGAGTTCACCCAGGTCGACGCCTCGATCACGCGGCGTTTCGGCGGCACCGGCCTCGGCCTCGCGATCTCCCGCCGCATCGTCGAGATGATGGGTGGCGAGATCGGCCTCGACAGCACCGAGGGCGTCGGCAGCCGGTTCTGGTTCGAGATCCCGCTACGGCTCGGCACGGTGGCGCCGGCCGCCCATCCGCTCGAGGGCCGCTGGGTCCACGTCACGGCGCGCTCGCCGATGGAAGCCGCGGCGATCGCCACGGCCGTGCGCCACGCCGGCGGCCGGCCGGCGGCGAGCGGGGCCGACCACGAACTCGTCGTCGCCGCCGCGTCGGTCGAGGACATCCGGCCGACCGTGACGCTGACCGCACCCGGCGCGCCGCCGGTTCCCTACGCCCCCGCGGCGATCACACCGGCGCTGCTCGCCGAGCATCTCGACGGGGTCGCCCCGACGCTCGCCCCGACGGCCGCGCCCGCACCCGCCGCGCCGTCGGCCGGCGAGGGTCTCGAGATCCTTCTGGTGGAGGACAACAGGGTCAACCAGGAGGTGGCGCGACGGATCCTGGTCCGGCTCGGTCACCGGGTCACCGTGGCCGGCAACGGCGCCGAGGGGCTCGCTCTCTGGAACTCGCGCCCGTTCGACTTCGTCCTGATGGACATGCAGATGCCGGTGATGGACGGCCTCGAGGCGACCCGCGCGATCCGCCGGTCGGAGACCCGCGGCCGGCACGTGCCGATCGTCGCCATGACCGCCAACGCCTTCGCCACCGACCGCGCGGCGTGTCTCGACGCCGGCATGGACGACTTCCTGACCAAACCGGTCGAGGGGGCCGCCGTCGCCGCGGCGATCGAGCGTCTCTCGGCCGGCGCAAGTGCGCCCGCGCCGGTCGACATCCGCCCGCCCGCGCCGGACGCGGCCGAGCCCGCCGGCGAGGTGCTGTCGGCGAAACGGCTGGCGCAGATGATGGAAGAACTCGGCCCCGACGGCGTCGACTTCCTGCTGACGACCTTCCTCGAGGACGCCTCGGCGCTGATCGGCGAGCTCTCGGCCGCGCTCGCCGCCGACGACGCCGACGGTGTCAGGCGCGCGCTCCATACCCTGAAGGGCTCGGCGGCCAACGTCGGCTTCGTCGAGATCGCCCGGCTCGCCGCCGAGATCCGCGGCGCCGACGGCGCGATCGACGGCGCCAGGCTCAGCCACCTCGTGCTGGCGGTCGCCAACGCCGACGGCGCCGCGCGCCAGGCACGGGCCGCGCTGGGGCTGCAGCAGGCGGCGTGAACCCGGAGCATTCTCTCGTCGACCACGTCTTGCGACGCGGCCGGAAAATGCCCTAGCCGTCGCCGGTCTCGCGGACGAGGGCCGCGATCAGGCGGTCGAGCGCCGCGCCATCGAGGTCGGCGATGGTGCCCGCGAGGCGGTGGGCGAGTTCGGTCGCGCGCGGATCGAGGCCGGAGGTGTCGACGACGACGCGCGGATGCGAGCCTTCGGCGAGCGCCCGGAGTTCCTCGGCGTCGTCCCAGATCACGTTGAAGAAGCCGATGATGCGCTCGACCAGCATGAAGGTCGGGCGGCCGCGGCGGCCGTGCTCCAGCGCCGAGAGATAGGCGGCGGAGACGCCGAGCGCCTCGGCCATCTCCTTCTGGGTGACGCCCCGGGCGGCGCGCAGCTGGCGCATCTTCGACCCGAACGGGGTCATGGCCGTCACTTCCTCCGGCGGATGCGGATATAGAGCGCACCGCCGCCGCCGTGCGCAAGATGGGCCTCCTCGTAGCCGACCACCAGGGCACGGAACTCGGGCAGGCTCAGCCACATCGGCACGACGCGGCGCAGCACGCCGCGCTCCGGCTCGTGCAGGGCGGTGAAGTCGCCGCCGGGCCGGCCCTTGCCGGTGATCACCAGCACCAGCTTGAAGCCGTTCGCCTGGGCCCGGTAGAGGAAACCCTCGAGCCGGGCGCGGGCCTCGTCCTGGCGCAGGCCGTGGAGGTCGAGGCGCCCCTCGATCGCGGTGGTGCCGCGCACGACCTTGACGCGCTCGCGCCGGCCGAGCGTGTGCATCGGCGGCAGCGCCGGCCGGCCCGCGGGCGGCTTGGCCGGGGCCTGCGTCGAAGTGGCGATGTCGGCGGGCGGCGTCGCGGCCGCCTCGGGGACCGGCGGCTTCGGAGGCGGCGGCGGCACCGGCGGCTCGGGACGGAGCGGCGTCACCGACCGCTTGACCGCCCCCCACAGCGCCTCCTCCTCGGGGCCGAGACGGCGGCGGTCACGGGACACGGACGAGATCCCCGCGCGGCACCAGCAGCGTGAAACGGGCCGGGTGGCGGACCCGGGCGGCGGCGCGCCACGCCGCCTCGCCGGTGCCGAAGAAGACGTCGCCGCGCGCGGGTCCGAGGATCGCCGAACCGGTGTCCTGGGCGATCATCAGGCGGCGGAAGGCCGGCTCGGCGCCCGGCACGTCGTCGCCGAAGGCGGCGTCGACGAACACGGGCGCGTGGAAGGTGACAAGATGGCGGTCGACCGCGAGCGAACGGCCCGGCGTCAGCGCCACCCCGGCGGCGGCGACGGGGCCGAGCGCGGGGTCGGGAACGTCGGCCTCGCGGAAGAAGATGAAGCTGCGGTTGCGCGCCATCACCGCCGGGGCGTCGTCGGGGTGGTCGTCGAGCCAACGGCGCAGCACGTCGGCAGTCGCCTGGCGCGGCTCCATCAGGCCGCGCTCGACCAGGACGCGGGCGATCGGGAAATAGGGATGGCCGCTCTTGCCGGCGAAGGTCAGGCGCAGCACCCCGCCCTCGGCGAGACGGACGCGGGCCGAGCCTTGCACATGGACGAAGAAGGCCTCGACCCAGGAGGCGACGAAGGCGAGCACCGGCACCCGGCCGTCGAGCGCGCCGGCCATGATCGCGCCGCGGTCCGGATGGGCCTCGAGGCGCCCGTCGGGCCGGCGGCGAGCCCAGGTGACGTCGTCGGGAAGGCCGGTGCGGTCGTCGTCGGGGCCGAGTTCGACGAGGTCGTCCGGTCGGGCGTAGATCGGCACGGGAAAGCGATCGGAGCGGACGCGGGAGCCGTCGATTTCCGGCTCGAAATAGCCGGTGACGAAGCCGCCGCCTCCGCCGAGCGGCTCGATCCGGCGCGGCAGGAAATGGTCCTCGAAGAAGGCGCGGGCGGTCGCCGCGTCGGGCGCCGCGGAGAGGGCGAGCGCGCGGGCGGCGACGGCGGCGAGCAGCGCGCCGTCCGGCCCGAGCGGGCGCGTCTTCGGCGGCGCGGCGGCGATGCGTTCGGCGGAGCGGCGGAAGGCGGCGAAGGCGGCGGCGTGGTCGTCCGCGGCCCAGCCGGGCAGGCGCGCGAAGCCGACGGCGCGCAGCCGGGCCGGACGGGCGGGGGCGGCCATCGCCGGATCACGCCTCGGCTTCGGTGGCGACCAGCTTCCAGTTCGGATCGCGCGAGCGGACGTCGCGCGCGAAGGTCCAGACGTCGGTGACGTCGGCGACGCGGGCGGGATCGCCCTCGATCACCGTGCCGGCGCGGTCGCGGGTGACCGAGATCAGCTTGGAGACGAAGCGGACGGTGATCTGGACGGTGCCGTTCTTCAGCGCCGCCTCGACGATGTCGGCGCGGTCGATGCCGACGAAGGTGGTCTCGGCGCTCTCGCCGCGGCTCTCGCGGTCGGCGATGGCGGCGGAGAAGCGCTCGAACACCTCGGGCGCGAGCAGCATTTCCAGGGTGGCGCGGTCGCCGGCCGCGAAAGCGCCGACCACCATCTCGTAGGCTTGCCTGGCGCCGGCGACGAAATGGCCGGCGTCGAAGCTGCGATCGGCGGAGACGACCGTCCTGAGTGCCGCGTTCAGGGCCGAGCCGGCGGGCGCGACCTCGTCGATGCGGTCGGCGGCGGCGTCGCCGACGGGCGGCGTACGGCCGGTGCGCGGCAGCGTCACGACGTTGTCGTTGGCCTCGGCGGTCTCGCGCGGGGCCTGCGTGTCGTCTCGGCGGGCGTAGGGATCGTGGGGCGGACGCTCGTTGCCGGTGCGCCGGCCCAGCACGGAGCGCAGCTTCCAGAAGATCGCGACGGCGACGACCAGGAAGATCAGACTGGTGAAGTCGAGGAATCCGCTCATTCCGTGGATCGGCCCCTGGTGGATCGGCCCCTGACGGCACCGGCGCGGGTCGCGCTGGCGCCTCGATCGTACTCCTCCTATGTAAGGAGCGCGCGCCCTTCGACAAAGGGCGTCCGGATCCAAGGGTGGAGTTCTTCATCGACGTTTGCCATCTCGGCGCGCCCGTGGCAACGGCGGATCGAAACCACCCCGTCCGCCGCCGCCAACCGTCGACGAGGACCCGATGACCGGTCTCCGCCTCCTGCCGCTGCTCCTCCTGGCCTGGCCGATCGCCGAGATCGCCACCTTCATCTGGGTGGGCGGCCGGATTGGCCTGTTGCAAACCATCCTGCTGGTGGTCGCCGCCGGCCTGATCGGCACCGCGCTGGTGCGCGCCGAGGGCCTGCGCGTGCTCGCCGGCATCCAGCGCGACATGGCCGAGGGCAAGGTGCCGGCCGAGAAGGTGTTGCACGCCGCCCTGATCGCGGTCGCCGGCCTGCTCTTGCTGCTGCCCGGCTTCCTCTCCGACGTGCCGGGTCTGCTCCTCCTGCTGCCGCCGGTGCGCTCGGCGGTGATCCGCCTCGTCGCCGCCAACGCCACCGTGGTGTCCACCGCCTCGTTCGGACGCCGGCGCTACCGCCGCGACGGCGTGGTCGACCTCGATCCCTCGGAATACGACGCCGACCTCCGCCCGCACGAGGACGCCGGCGGGTCCCGCGAGGGCACGGGAACCCGCGAGCCGCCGCGGCTCGGCGGCGGCTGAGGCCGCCGCGTGCGCCTTGCCAGATCCGCGCTCCGCGTGATAGCGCTCGCCCCGGAAACCGTGGCCCGGCGCCCGACCGGGAGGAGACGGTCGGCGCGACGCGACCCCCGGGTCGGGTCGCGACGGGACGCCAAGGAGAGTGGATCGATGAGCACCGTCGCACCGGGCCAGGCGCAGCCCTCGCTCAACGTGGTCGCGCAATACGTCAAGGACTTCTCGTTCGAGAACCCGCGCGCGCCCGACAGCCTCCGCCCCAAGGACGGCGGCCCGCAGATCACCGTCGGCGTCAACGTCCAGTCGCGCCAGCGCTCGGGGGTCGAGTTCGAGGTCGACCTCAAGCTCGAGGTCTCCGCGACCCAGGGCGAGGAGACCGTGTTCCACATCGAGCTCGACTACGGCGGGCTGTTCCGCGTGCAGAACGTGCCGCAGCAGCACCTGCACCCCTTCGTCATGATCGAGTGCCCGCGCCTGCTGTTCCCGTTCGCGCGCCAGATCGTGGCCGACGCGGCGGTGCGCGGCGGCTTCCCGCCGCTGATGATCGACCCGATCGACTTCGTGGCGCTCTATCAGCAGTACGTCCAGCAGATGCAGCAGCAGGCCCAGCAGGGTCAGGCGCCGAACTGATCCGTTCGGTCCCGAGACAACGCGAAGGGCGCGGATCCCCGCCGGGATCCGCGCCCTTCGTGCGTTCGGACGACCCCGCGCGCGGGGTCAGAACGTCGAGTAGACGATCGGTTTGCCCGGCTTCTTCAGCACGACGTAGTCGTGGTAGGCGATCGCGGTCAGTTCGCGATAGCGCTTCGGCGTGATGCGGCGGGCGTCGACGTCGCGGGCATATTCGATCGAGGCGCGCCAGAACGAGTATTCGCCGTCGGTCAGGGCGTAGAAATTGCGCTGGATCGCGAACTGGCGCCGTGCCGCCTCCTCGAAGGAGATCGCGCCGCGGTCGCGCAGCGCGGCGATGTCGCGCTTGCTCGCCTCGACCGTGTCGAGCTTGACGTCCGTCGTCGGCCGGTCGGTGGCGACGCAGCCGGCGAGGACGGAAGCGGCGAGAACCACCGCCGCGAGACCCTTGAAAACCATCGATCGCTCTCCCTCGGACGGGCCCGCCGGGAGCCCGAATCGTCCACCCCTGATCGCGGCGACCTTGGACGATCGCGTCAGAAACCGCCACCGGTGCGGAAACCCCCGCCGCCCGAACCGCCGCCGCTGCGGAACCCGCCACCGCCGGAGGAACCGCCGGAACCGCCGCCCCAGGGGCCGCGCGGCATCCGCCCGCCGCCCCCGAAGCCGCCACCCTTGGGCTCGCGCCGGCTCCAGTTGCCGTCGAAGAAGTCGTCGAAGTCGCGCGAGGACAGCGCGCCGCGCACGATGCCCTCGACGATGCCGGCGATCAGCCCCTCGTTGACGACGCGCCCCCAGGGATCGTCGTAGCCCCGACTGCGGAAATTCTCGCGGGAGCGTTCCAGTTCCCCGCGCCGGCGGGCGAGGTCGAGCGCGGCCTTGCGCGTCTCCTCGATCTCGGCGGAGACGCGCACGAGGTCGCGCTCGATGCCGCGCAGCTGCTCGACGATCCGTTCGTCGGCGGGATCCGGCGTCGCCATCGCCTTCTTCCACAAGGTCTGCAGGTCGTCGCGGGCGATCGCCGCGGCGAGCTCGTCGACCGCGGTCCGTATCGCCGGATCGTCGCCGTCGACCGCGGCGCGGGCGGCTTCGTCGAGGCCGGCGACATCGGCGCGGGCGGCCTCGACGGCGGCGTCGGCCTCGGCGAGCAGCGCATCGGTGCGCTCGGCCTCGCGCTCCAGCGGCACGACGCCGGCGGCCTCCAGCGCGGCGCGCTCCAGGGCCGCACGGGCGGCCGTCACGTCCGCGACAGCGGCACGGCAGCGGGCGGCGTGCTCGGCGAGGCGGAGCGGGATCTCGTTGAGCATGAAGTAGTTGGGCCGGGCCTCGGCGTAGCCGACCAGCCGGGCGACCTTGCCGTCGCCCCAGCGCGCCAGCCAGCCGCCGCGGTAGGCGGCGGTGCCGTAGCCGCGGTCCCAGAGATAGACGAACAGCGGATCGGCCTCGTAGGGCCGACGCTTCTCCTCGCGGTCCGCCTCGGCCTGCCGGGCCTTGGCCTCGGCCTCGGCGGCGGTCGCCTCGGCGGCCGTCACCGCGGCGTCGGCGGCACGCCAGCCCGCGTCGCCGGCGATGCGGCCGCGGACGTCGTCGACGAGATCCTCGACGGCGGCGAGCGCACGGTCGCGGTCGCGCGCGCGGTCGGCTCGCGTCGAGGCGCGCTCGTCGAGGAGGTCGGCGGCGGCCTTGCGCTTGCGGGCGGCGGCGTCGAGGTCGCCGCGGCGGCGCTCCAACGCGGCGAGGGCGCGCCGCTCGGCGGCGTCGAGGGCGGCGAGCGCGGGAGCGCCGGCGATCTCGTCGAGCCGGAGCCGGGCGAGCGCCTTGTAACCCTCGGCCTGGGCGGCGCGCAGGCGCTCGGCCTCGGCGGTCGCGGAGGACAGCATGGCGGTCAGGCGGTCCTCGTCGCGGCGGACGCCGGCGACGGCGCGCTCAAGCGACGACAGGGCCTCGGAGGCGGAGATCATGGCCGGGTCCTCACCACGACAGGATGGCGCCGTCGAGCACCGGTTTCGACCATTCGGTCGCCAGCGAGCCGCGCGGCTTCTCGCCGAGGACGCGGTCCTCGACGATGCCGTCGTCGGCCTTGTCGCGCGCGACGGCGTCGTAGGTCGCCTTCGGCACGCGGACGGCGAACTTGGAGACGGTGGCGCGTCTGCCGTCCTCCTCGCTGGTCACCGGCACGGCGACGAGGCGGCCGTCGGGGTCGACCGCCTCGACGACGACATAGTAGTTGCGCGCGCCCTCGTTGGCGTCGGGAATGCGGAAGACGCCGGTGCGCTCGCCGGGGCGCGACACGATCACGAGGTCGTAGCTCCGCACGAGGCGGGCGCGGAGGTCGTCGAGGCCGGCGACGGCGGCGCGCGCCGCGGCGGCGTCGCCGCGGGCGAGCGCGGCCCGGCCGTCGGCGGCGAGCGCCGCCGCGGCCGCCTTCGCCGCGGCGTCACGGGCTTCGGCGGTGGCGGTGGCGAGCGCGCCGTCGAGGGCGCGCGGCAGCGTCTCGGCGATCTCGACGCGAGCGGCCTCGGCGGCGCGGTCGGCGGCCGAGCCCTGGTAGGCGAGCCAACCGGCGCCGCCGGCGACCAGCACCACCAGCACCGCCGCGACGACGCCGACCCGGGCGCGGGCGACCCAGAGCCGCGCCAGCGTCCGGGGAAGACCCGGCGGCGGCGGCGTGTAGGCGAAGCGGGCCTCCTTCAGCGCCCGGATGCCCTCGTCGAGCACCCGGTCGTCGACGGATAGGCCCTGCCCGGCGTAGATCTCGCGCAGGCGCGCCTTCAGGGCGGCATCGCGCCCGTCCTGGCCGAGTTCCTTCAGCGCCAGCCCCTCCTGGTGACGGAGCGTGTCGACCACGTCCATCGCCAGCATGAGCTCGTCGAGCTCGACGCGCGCCGGAGCGCCGGCCGGGGCGGTCTCAGCCATTCATCACCAGGGCGTTGCCCTCGGCGGCGAGCCGGGCCATGCGGCGCTTGCCGTCCTCGACCGCGGCGCGGATCTCCTCGGAGTTCTGGGTGGCGAGCTTGCGCATCTCGGCGACGATCTCGCCGGAGCGCTCCTGGAAGGTGACGACGCTGTCGACCAGCTTCTTGACCGCGTCGGCGCGCACGGTCGGGCCGTAGCCGGCCTTCAGCGCCTCCTCTTGGACCTTGCCGCCGATCTCGGCGAGCACCTCGATCGACTTGGAGACGCCCTCCTTCATCCGGTTCAGCGTCTCGGTGGATTCGTGCAGGCCGAACAGGCCCGTGAACGAGGCCTTCAGCGCCGTCAGCACCGAATCGTTGGTGGAGAAGAAGGCGACGGCCTGCTGGTAGACCCGCTCCTTGGCGTTGGTGGTCTGCATCAGGCGGGCCATCACCACCTCGGAGGTGTTGTAGCCCACGGTCAGGTTGTCGGCGAGGTCCTTGGCGATCTGGTAGCGCCCCTCCTCGGCCTGGACGACACGGACGTGCTCGTCGCGCACGAGTTCGAGCTTGGCGCGCTCGGCCGGCTCGGTGCCGGCGTAGCCGGCGACGGCGTCGGCGGCGGTCTTCAGGCCGGCCTTGGCCGCGTCGAGGCGGGCCTCGGCGCTCTTCAGCACCTCGAGGGCCGCGACCTCGGCCTGCTTCAGCGCGCCACGGAAGTCGCGATAGGCCTCGAGGATGACCGTCTCGCGCTCGATGTTGGCCTTGGTGTCGCGGGCGACCTCGAGATAGGTCGTGCGGATCGTGTCGAAGCGGGTGGCGACGTCGCCGCGGGCAATCTTCATCCAGGCGTTGGTGGCGCGCTCGAAGGCGTCGAGCTTGCCGTCGGCGATCTGGTCGACCATCCGCTTGGCGTCGTCGCGGATCGAATCGAAGGCGCGGGTGATGGTCTCGTAGCGTTCGCCGACCGACATCTCGGAGATCTCGGCGCGGACCACCTCGTTGAAGACGCCCATCTGGGTCAGGGTGCGGGCGATCACCGCGACGCGATCGGGGTCGAGTTCGGTGATGCGCTCGAGCAGGCCGATCACCGGCGCCTCGTCGGGGCGGGCCGCCGGCAGCAGGCCGAGGTCGCGCAGCGAGCCCATCGCCCGGTCGAGATACTGCATCGGCGTCTTCACGGTCACGTCGGCCACGGCCACCTCCCTCGTCTCGCGGGCCGGCGCGCGGGCGGTGGGCCGCCGGGGCCGGCGATCCACTATGTAATCCGCCTTCGTGACGGTGCAACGCGCCTCGACGGTCGAACGCCCCGTTCAGGCGAGGACGAGCTTGACGCCGACCAGCAGCAGGACCGAGGCGAGCAGCGGACGGAGGATGCCGTCGGGCACGCGCGGCGACAGCGTGCTGCCGGCGACGACGCCGGGAATCGAGCCGGCGAGCAGCGAGACCAGCATGGCGACGTCGACCGAGCCGATCCACCAGTAGCCGAGGCCGGCGACCAGCGTCAGCGGCACGGCGTGGACGATGTCGGAGCCGACGATGCGCGCCGTCGGCAGCATCGGGTAGAGCATCAGCAGCACGGTGACGCCGATGGCGCCGGCACCGACCGAGGAGATCGTGACCAGGAGTCCGAGCGCGGCACCGAACAACACGGTGGCGAGCGAGACCACCCTCGGCGGCAGCGTCCGGCCGGCCCGCCGGCTCTGCAGCCAGGCCGCGAGGCGGGTGCGGAACAAGAGGATCGTGGCGGTCAGGAGAAGCGCGTAGCCGAGCACGGTCGAGATCGTCTTGGCAATCCCGAGTGCCTTGGTGTCGATGCCGGACAGGGCCCAGAGCGTCAGGATCGCCGCCGGGACGCTGCCGGCGGCGAGACGGCCGACGATGCGCCAGTCGATGGTGCGGTTGACGCCGTGGACGAGCGTGCCGGCCGACTTGGTCACCGCGGCGTAGAGCAGGTCGGTGCCGACCGCGGTGGCCGGATGGACGCCGAACAGCAGCACCAGCAGCGGGGTCATCAGCGAGCCGCCACCGACACCGGTGAGCCCGACCAGGGCGCCGACGGCGAGACCCGAAACGGCATAGAGCGGATCGAAGGACGAAAAATCCAAGCGGCGGCCTTCCGCGGAACGAAATACCGCCGAAACGCGGCTCCCGACCCTTCAACAGGCTTTCGCGCCGAAGATCAAGCCCGCGATCGCAAGTCCATGCTCAGGCGCGGCGCAGGCTCTCGGCGAGGCCGGGGACGTCGGCGATGACGAGCCGGCCCGAGCGCTTGACCAGGAGACCAGCCTTCTCGACGGCACGCAACTCGCGGGTCACCGCCTCGCGGTGGGTGCCGATGCGGGCGGCGATCTCCGCATGGGTGACCGGTTCGACAAGCGCCTCGCCGCGGCTGCCCGGCAGCGGACGGGACAACCGCAGCAGTTCGGCGCGGACGCGGTCGCCGACCGAATAGTTGGCGAATTCGTGGACGCGCTCGTCGAGGGCACGGACGCGCCCGACCAGCAGCGCCAGCACCCGGTCGCAGACCGCGGGCGATTCGTGGACGGCGGCGAGGAACACCGCGGCGGGGATCTTCATCAATTCGACGTCGGACACCGCGATCACGCTGGCCGAGCGCGGCCGGCCGTCGATCGCCGACATCTCGCCGAAGATCGCCCCGGCGCGAAGGTCCGCGAGGATGACCTCGCGGTCGGCGCCGAAGGTCATCGCCCGGGCGGTGCCGGAAACGAGGGCGTAGACGTCGGTGCCGTCCTCGCCGTGGGCGACGATCCAGCGCCCGGCCGGGTGCGAGACCAGGGCGGAGGCGGCCTCCCAGCGGGCGAGGACGTCGTCGGGGACGCCGGCGAACAGCGGCACGGCGGCGAGGCGGACGGAGCGGTTCATCGGCGCGGGTCCGAGGGGTTCGGCGGAGGGGTTTCCAGTGGTCGAGCCCGAGGTTACGCCCTCGACCGCCCGCTGGCGACCCCGCCGCCGTCAGAACGGCGTGCGGGCCCGGATCGCGGCGGCGAGGGTGCCCTCGTCGAGATAGTCGAGCTCGCCGCCGACCGGCACGCCGTGGGCGAGCCGCGAGACCTTGACCGGCAGGTCGCGGAGGCGGTCGGTGACGTAGTGGGCGGTGGTCTGGCCGTCGACGGTGGCGTTGACCGCCAGGATCACCTCCCGCACGGCCGGGTCGGCGGCACGGTCGACCAGACCGGCGATCGAGAGGTCGTCGGGGCCGACGCCGTCGAGCGGCGACAACACGCCGCCGAGCACGTGGTAGCGCGCCGAGACCGCGCCGGAGCGCTCGAGCGCCCAGAGGTCCGAGACGTCCTCGACCACCACGATCACCGAGGGGTCGCGAGTCGGGTCGGTGCAGACGGCGCAGGGATCGGCGGTGTCGACGTTGCCGCAACAGGAGCAGATCTTGACGGTGTCGCGCACCCGGGCGAGCGCCTCGGTGAGCGGCACCAGCAGTTGCTCGCGCTTCTTGACGAGCTGCAGCGTCGCCCGCCGCGCCGACCGCGGACCGAGGCCGGGCAGGCGCGCCAGGAGCTGGATCAGGCGCTCGATCTCGGGCCCGGTGATCTTGCGGGGCATGGCGGGTGCGCCGGCTGCGGGGCGATCGTCAGAACGGCAGCTTCAGGCCGGGCGGCAGCTGCAGGCCGCCGGTGACCGCCGACATCTTCTCGGCGATGGCGGCGTCGAGCTTCTGCTTGGCGTCGGCGTGGGCGGCGACCAGGAGATCCTCGAGGATCTCGACCTCGTCCGCCTTGGCGAGCGAGGGGTCGACGCGCACCGTGCGCAGGTCGCCCTTGCCGGAGAGGGTCACCGTGACGAGGCCGCCGCCGGCGGCGCCGGTGGCCTCGATCGCCTGGATGGCCTCCTGCGCCTCGGCCATCTTGGCCTGGAGCTGCTGGGCCTGCTTCATCATCTTGCCGAGGTCGCCGAACATGGCCGTCTCTCGCTCTCGTCGGGGGAAGGATCAGTCGTCGAAGTCGCCGAACTCTTCGACGAGCTCGTAGCCGTCGAGGTCGGGCAGCGGTGCGTCGCCGAGGTCGTCGAAGCCGCCGTCGGCGGCTCCGGTGCCGCCCGCGGCGTCGGGGAACTGGACGTCGACGATCTCGGCGCCGGGAAAGCGCGCGAGGATCGCGGCGACGGTCGGATCGGCGCGGGCGTCGTCGACGAGGCGGCTCCTGGTCGCCTCGCGCGTCTCGGCGACCGTCGGCGCGCCGGTCTCGCCGGACACCGCGACGATCCAGCGCCGGTTCGTCCACAGCGACAGCTTGCGGCCGATCTCGCCGGCGAGGCCGGGGTTGGCGCCCGGCACCGGGTTGAACTCGATGCGGCCGTCCTCGAAACGGACGAGGCGGACGTGGCGCTCCAGCGCGAACTTGAGGCCGACGTCGCGGTTGCGCTCGGCGAGGCGGATCGCGTCCTCGAAGGAGGCGACCACGAGGGCGGCCGGCTCACGAGCTGGCAGCGCGCGCGCCGTCGGCCGCGGCGACGAGGCGGCGAGCGTCGGCAGGACGCGGCCCTGCGCCTGCGCACCACCCCCGCCACTGCCCCCACCGCCGGCGGAGGGCCCGGGACCGGGCTGCGGCGCGCCGAGACCGTCGCGCAGCTGCCGGATCGCCTCGTCGGGGGTCGGCAGGTCGGCGGCGTAGGCTAGGCGGACCAGCACCATCTCGGCGGCCGGCAGCGGCCGCGGGGCGGTCTGCACCTCGGCGAGGCCCTTGAGGAGGATCTGCCAGGCCCGCGACAGCACGCGCACCGACAGGCCTTCGGCGAAGGCGCGGCCGCGCACGCGCTCGGCCTCGGTCAGCGCCGGGTCGTCGGCGCTGGAGGGAACGTGGCGGATGCGGGTGACGAGGTGGACGAAGGCGGCGAGATCGCTCAGCACCACCGCCGGATCGGCGCCGACGTCGTATTGCTCGGAGAGTTCGCGCAGCGCCGCGGCGACGTCGCCCTTCATCACCGCCTCGAACAGGTCGATCACCCGTTCGCGGTCGGCGAGGCCGAGCATGGAGCGCACCGTCTCCGGCGTGACGCCGTCGTCGCCACCGTAGGCGATCGCCTGATCGAGGATGGTGAGACCGTCGCGCACCGAACCTTCGGCGGCGCGGGCGACGAGGGCGATCGCCTCGGGGGCGACCTCGACCTTCTCCGCCGCGGCGACGCGGGCGAGATGGGCCTGCAGCACGGAGGCCTCGATGCGGCGCAGGTCGAAGCGCTGGCAGCGCGACAGCACCGTGATCGGCACCTTGCGGATCTCGGTGGTCGCGAACACGAACTTGACGTGCTCGGGCGGCTCCTCGAGCGTCTTCAGGAGCGCGTTGAACGCCGCCGCCGAGAGCATGTGCACCTCGTCGACGATGTAGACCTTGTAGCGCGCCGACACCGGCTTGTAGCGGGCCGCCTCGATGACCTCGCGGACGTCGTTGACGGAGGTGTGCGAGGCCGCGTCCATCTCGATGACGTCGACGTGCCGGCCCTCCATGATGGCGCGGCAGTGCACGCCCTCCTCGGAAAGGTCGACCGACGGACCGCCGGCGCGGCCGGGGAGCTCGTAGTTGAGGGCGCGGGCGAGGATGCGGGCGGTGGTGGTCTTGCCGACGCCGCGCACGCCGGTCAGCATCCACGCCTGGGCGACGCGGCCGGTCTCGAAGGCGTTGCGCAGGGTCTGGACCATCGGCCCGTGGCCGATCAGGTCGGCGAAGCTCTGCGGGCGGTACTTGCGCGCCAGCACGCGGTAGCCGCCGGCGGCGGGCTTCGGCTCGGCGCCGGGCGTCTCGTCCGTCATTGGCAGTCGCCCCGCGGCTCGTCGTCCGCGGCCCGGGCGGACGCCGCCGGCGTCGGTCCGGAGCATCGGACGGGGGATCGTCGAGAAAAGGTGGGAGGCCGACTGATGACCCGCGCCGCGGCTCACCTGGGCTGCTTCCTTCCGGACCTGACCCGGTCGGCGAGTGGCACGTCCACCGCCAACCTCCCGGCGCCACATATCGGCGGGCCGGCGACAAAAAGCAAGTGCCGCGTCGCCGATCGCCGCGACCCGCCCTGCGATCGGCGCGATGGCGCCCTAGATGACGAGCGGAGCGGGCTTTCCGGCGCCGGCGCGACGCATTCGCGTTTGCAATCGGCCTGCGGGAATGGAACGCTCCGCAGCGGAGCAACGGCACGGAGGTCGACGTGGGCACGAGGACGGCGGGACGCTGGATCGGCGGGGCATTCGGGATTGTCGTCGGGCTCGCGGCGGTGCTGCAGGTCCCCTTTGCCGCCGCGGCGGACGAACCGGCGTGGCGCCACGCCACGGCGCTGACCGGGGAGCCGAAGTACCCGCCGGGCTTCGCCCACTTCGACTACGTGAACCCCGACGCGCCGAAAGGCGGCACGGTCCGCCTCGGCACCTACGGCAGCTTCGACAACACCAACGTCTACAACGCGCTGAAGGGCGATCCGGCGCCGGGCGTGTCGCTGGTCTACGAGGACTTGATGTCGCCCTCGCTCGACGAGCTCGACATCTCCGCCGCCTACGGCCACCTCGCAGACGCGCTGCGCTTCCCGGACGACTATTCCTGGGTCGAATACCGCCTCGATGCCGACGCCCGCTGGCAGGACGGCGAGCCGGTCACCGCCGAGGACGTGGTCTGGAGCCTGTCCGCGCTCAAGGAGATCAACCCGCAGGTCGGCTACTACTTCTCCCACGTGGTCGACGCGAAGGCGGTCGACGCGCGGACGGTGCGCTTCACCTTCGACGCGCCCGGTAACCGCGAACTGCCGCACATCGTCGGCCAGCTCACCGTGCTGCCGAAGCACTGGTGGGAAGGCACCGACGCGGCGGGCCGCAAGCGCGACATCCGCTCGACCACGCTCGAGGCCCCGATGGGCTCGGGGCCCTACAAGGTCCGCTCGATCGATCCCGGCCGCAAGGTGGTGATGGAACGCGACCCGAACTACTGGGGCGCCAAGAAGCCCTTCGCGATCGGCCAGGACAATTTCGACGTCCTCGAGTTCGACAGCTACCTCGACACCACCGTGCTGCTCGAGGCCTTCAAGGCCGACAAGATCGACTTCCGCGCCGAGAACTCCGCCAAGGCCTGGGCGACCGCCTACGAGTTTCCGGCCAAGGCCGACGGCCGGGTCGTGCTCGAGACCTATCCGCGCAAGGCCTCCGGCGTGATGCAGGCCTTCGTGCCCAACCTCAGGCGCGCCAAATTCGCCGACCAGCGGGTCCGCCGCGCCCTCAATCTCGCCTTCGACTTCGAGACGATCAACCGCACGGTGTTCTTCGGCCAGTACAAGCGCGTCGCCAGCTACTTCGAGAACACCGAACTCGCCGCGCGCGGCCTGCCCTCGCCCGACGAACTGGCGATCCTCGAGCCGCTGCGCGGCGAGATCCCCGAGTCGGTCTTCACGACGGCCTATGCCAATCCCGTCGGCGGCTCGACCGAGAAGGCGCGCGACAACCTGCGCGAGGCGGTGCGGCTGTTCGGCGAGGCCGGCTGGACGTTCAAGGGCAACAAGCTGGTGAACGCGAAGGGCGAACCCTTCACCATCGAGTACCTGACCGACAACCCGGGCGACGAGCGCATCATGACCCCCTACGCCCAGGCGCTGCAGCGGATCGGCATCAAGGTCGACGTGCGCACGGTCGACAGCGCCCAGTACACCAACCGGGTCCGCAGCTTCGACTTCGACATGATCATGAACGTGTGGGGCGAATCGCTGTCGCCGGGCAACGAGCAGCGCCGCTTCTGGGGCTCGGCGGCGGCGAGGACCGAGGGTTCGGAGAACTACGCCGGCATCGCCGACCCCGCGATCGACAAGCTGATCGAGCGGGTGATCTTCACCAAGGACCGCGCCGACCTCGTCACCGCGACCCGGGCGCTCGACCGCGTCCTGCTCGCCCACGACTTCGTCATCCCGTGCTGGACGCTCGACTACGATCGCTACGCCTACTGGAACCGCTTCGACCGGCCGGCCAAGCTGCCCGAATACAGCTTCGGCTTCCCGACCGTGTGGTGGTGGAGCGCGGAGAAGGCCAAGGCGACCGGCGGCGGGGGCAACGGATGAGGCGGCGCACGATCGACCTCTCGGCCGGCGCGGTGTCGCGCCGGAGCGTCCTCGCCGGTCTCGGCGTCGCCGGGCTCGCCGCGGCGGCGTCGCTGCCGCCGTTCGGTCGGGCCCTCGCCGCCGCCGGACGCCGTCATGGCCTGTCGATCTTCGGCGACCTGAAGTACCCGGCCGACTTCACCCGGTTCGCCTACGCGAACCCGGACGCGCCCAAGGGCGGTCGGCTGCCCTTCACCGTGCCGAACTGGTACTTCAACCAGGACCCGCAGGGCTTCGACACGCTGAACGGCTTCGTGATCAAGGGCTCGGCGGCGCCCCGCGTCGAGCTCTGCTTCGACGCCCTGATGGTGCGCGCGCTCGACGAGCCCGACGCGGTCTACGGCCTCCTCGCCGAGGCGGTCGAGGTGTCGGAGGACGGCACCACCTACACCTTCCATCTCAGGCCCGACGCCCGCTTCCACGACGGCAGCGCCCTCACCGCCGAGGACGTCGCCTTCAGCTACAACCTCCTGAAGGCGAAGGGCCATCCCAATCTCGCCGACGGCCTGCGCGAGATGGCGAACGCCGAGGCGATCGACGCCGGGATCGTCGAACTGTCGTTCACCGGCCGGCAGAGCCTGTCGGCACCTTTGGAGGCGACCGGCTTCCCCGTGTTCTCCAAGGCCTGGTGGGACGGGCGCGACTTCGGCGCGGCGACGCTGGAGCCGATCCTCGGCTCCGGCCCCTACAAGGTCGGCCGGTTCGACCAGCACGCCTTCGTCGAATACGAACGCGTGCCGGACTGGTGGGCGAAGGACCTGCCGGTCTCCCGCGGCCAGTATAATTTCGACGTCGTCCGCGTCGAGTTCTACAAGGAGCGCCAAGCCGCCTTCGAAGCGTTCAAGAAGGGCGAGACGCTGCTGCGCGAGGAGTTCGTCTCCAAGACCTGGGCCACCGAATACGACTTCCCGGCGATCCGCGACGGCCGCGTGAAGCGCGAGGAGATCGCCGCCGAGGCCAACCCGTCGATGCAGGGCTGGTTCTTCAACCTGCGCCGCGGCAAGTTCGCCGACCCGCGCACCCGCGAGGCGATCGGCCTCGCCTTCGACTTCGAGTGGACCAACAAGAACCTGTTCTTCGGCGCCTACGCGCGGCAGACCTCGTTCTTCCAGAAGTCCGACTTCGCCGCCGACGGTCCGCCCTCGCCCGCCGAGGCCGTGCTGCTGGAGTCGTTCCGCGCCGACCTGCCGGCGGGCGTGTTCGGGCCGGCCGTGTCGCCGCCGGTCGCCGACGGTTCCGGACGCGACCGGACGCTGCTCCGCCGGGCCGCCGAGCTGCTCGCGGCCGCCGGATGGACGCGCGACGGCGAGGTGCTGCGCGATCGTGCCGGCGCGGCGCTGACGCTCGAGTTCCTGATCGAGTCCACCGTGTACGAACGGGTGCTGACGCCGTACGTGCGCAACCTGCGCTCGATCGGCGTCGACGCCTCGGTGCGGCTGGTCGACAGCTCGCAGTACCAGCGCCGCACCCAGGACTTCGACTTCGACGTGATCGGCCGTGCCTTCTCGATGTCGCCGACGCCGATCGAGAGCCTGGACGGCTTCTTCCACTCCCGCCTCGCAAACCAGCCGGGATCCTACAACGTCTCCGGCATCGCGGTCCCGGCGATCGACGCGCTGATCGCCCGCGCCGGGCAGGTGAAGCACCGCGGCGAGCTGGTCGACGTCGTCCGCGCGATCGACCGCGTGCTGCGCGCCCTTCATGTCTGGGTGCCGAACTGGTACTCCTCCACGCACCGCGTCGCGGTCTGGGACGTGTTCGGCCGGCCGGCCGAGAAGCCCGCCTACGGCTTCCCGGTCGAGAGCACGTGGTGGATCGACGCGGACAAGGCCGCCGCGCTCGGCAAGGGCGGCTGAGCCGGCGCGGACATCGGACGGACGGCCGCCGGAGCGGCCGGGGATAAGGACGCCGCCCGCGGCAGCGAAGGGGAACGACGACACCAGATGGGCGCCTACATCCTACGCCGCCTCCTCTTGATGATCCCGACGCTGATCGGGATCATGGCCGTAAACTTCGCCGTCATCCAGTTCGCGCCGGGCGGTCCGGTCGAGCAGGTGATCGCCAAGCTGCAGGGCACCGACGTCTCGGCCACCGAGCGCTTCTCCGGCGGCGGCAACGACTTCGGCAGCCAGCAGGCCGGTGCCGACAGCGCCGGCGGCGACGCCGGGCTGTCCTCGAAGTACCGCGGCGCCCAAGGGCTCGACCCGGAGTTCATCGCGCAGCTCGAGAAGGAATTCGGCTTCGACAAGCCGCCGCTCGAGCGCTTCCTGACCATGCTGTGGAATTACGCCCGCTTCGACTTCGGCAACAGCTACTTCCGCGACATCCCCGTGGTCGACCTCGTGCTCGAGAAGATGCCCGTCTCGATCTCGCTCGGGCTGTGGATGACGCTGATCTCCTACCTCGTCTCGATCCCGCTCGGGATCGGCAAGGCGGTCCGCGACGGCTCTCGCTTCGACGTCTGGACCTCGGCGGTGATCGTGGTCGGCTACGCCATCCCGAGCTTCCTGTTCGCGATCCTCCTGATCGTGCTGTTCGCCGGCGGCAACTTCTTCGACTGGTTCCCGCTGCGCGGGCTGTGGTCGGAGCGCTACGGCGGAACGCCGTTCTGGAGCTGGATCACCGACCCGGTCGCGCTCGCCGACTACTTCTGGCACCTCGCGCTGCCACTGACCGCCATGGCGGTGTCGGCCTTCGCGACCACGACGCTGCTGGTCAAGAACTCCTTCCTCGACGAGATCCGCAAGCAATACGTGCTGACGGCGCGGATGAAGGGCCTGACCGAGCGGGCGATCCTCTACCGCCACGTCTTCCGCAACGCGATGCTGATCGTGATCGCCGGCTTTCCGGGCGCCTTCATCGGCGTCTTCATCACCGGCTCGCTGTTGATCGAGACGATCTTCTCGCTCGACGGTCTCGGCCTGCTCGGCTACCGCAGCGCGATCGACCGCGACTATGCGGTGGTGTTCGCCACGCTCTACATCTTCTCGCTCATCGGCCTCGTGGTGACGCTGATCTCCGACCTGACCTACACCCTGATCGATCCCCGGATCGACTTCGACAGCCGCGAGGTCTGACGCTTGGCCGCCGTCGCTCCCGCCATCGCCGCCCCGGTCCAGAAGGGCTGGCTGTCGCCGCTCAACCGGCGCCGCTTCGCCAACTTCCGCGCCAACCGGCGCGGCTGGTGGTCGTTCTGGATCTTCATGACGCTGTTCGTGGTCTCGCTCGGCTCCGAGCTGATCGCCAACGACCGGCCGATCGTGGCGTCCTACAAGGGCGAGATCCTGTTCCCGATCCTGAAGGACTATCCGGAGGAAAAGTTCGGCGGCTTCCTCGCAACCACCGACTTCCGCGACCCCTTCATTCAGGAGGAGGTGCTGAAAAACGGCTGGATGGTGTGGCCGCCGATCCGCTATTCCTACGGCACTGTCAACAACGAGATCCCGACGCCCGCACCCTCGCCGCCCGCCCTCGGGCTCGACCGCGCGACGCTGTGCTCGGCCTATCCGGCCGGGGTCGACGACCGCAACTGCGTCGCCGGCAACTTCAACTGGCTCGGCACCGACGACCAGGGCCGCGACCTGATCGCGCGGCTGCTCTACGGCTTCCGGATCTCGGTGCTGTTCGGCCTGCTGCTGGCCGGCATCTCGTCGGTGGTCGGCGTCGCCGCCGGCGCGGTGCAAGGCTATTTCGGCGGCTGGCTCGATCTGACGATGCAGCGCTTCATCGAGATCTGGTCGTCGATGCCGACGCTCTACCTGATCATCATCCTGTCGTCGGTGCTGGCGCCGTCCTTCCTGATCCTGCTCGGCATCCTGCTCGCCTTCTCCTGGGTGGCGCTGGTCGGCGTCGTGCGCGCCGAGTTCCTGCGGGCGCGCAACTTCGAATACGTCACCGCCGCGCGCGCCCTCGGGGTGCCGAACCGCACCATCATGATCCGCCACCTCCTGCCCAACGCCATGGTGGCGACGCTGACCTTCCTGCCGTTCATCCTGAGCTCGTCGATCACGACGCTGACCTCGCTCGACTTCCTCGGCTTCGGGCTGCCGCCGGGGTCGCCCTCGCTCGGCGAACTGCTCGCCCAGGGCAAAGCCAACCTGCAGGCGCCCTGGCTCGGCCTGACCGGCTTCTTCGTGATCGCGACCATGCTAAGCTTGCTGGTCTTCGTCGGCGAGGCGGTGCGCGACGCCTTCGACCCGCGCAAGACGTTCCGGTGAGGATGCGGCCATGGACAAGGTGGTGATCCGGCGGATCATGGCGACCGAACTGCCGGCCGAGGTGCGCGGCGACATCGCCGGCGACCACCCGGTCGAAGTGACGGTGCGCGACCTCCGGGCAACCGCCGAGGACGGGCTGGCCGGCCATTTCTCCCGCCATTTCGCCGCGGTCCGGAACCACTTCCCGACGGCCGACAGCATCGTCGCCCACGTCCGGCACGTCCGCGACGGCGAGGATTGACGGGTGCCCGACCGGATCGTCCATCTCGACACCAACGTCTTCATCGCGGCTTTCGAGACCGCGGACGGTCCCGGCTACGCCGCGCGCCGCCTGCTCACCGCGGCGGAGAACGCCCGCCTGCGCATCGTCACCAGCGAACTCACACTGTCGGAAGTCCTGGTCGGACCGCTGCGGCGCGGCGACGACGCGCTGGCGGCGCTCTACCGGAGCATCCTGGTGTCCCGCGAGGGCTTCGCCGTCGCACCGATCGACCGGGCCGTCCTCGAAGCCGCGGCGCAGCTGCGGGCCGGGCACGGCACCCTGCGGCTACCCGACGCGATCCACCGCGCCACCGCCGACCTCTCCACCTGTACCGCCGTCGCCACGGCCGATCTGCGCCTGCCGCTCGCCGCGGGGCAACGGCGCATCGACCTCGACGACGCTGCCGTTACGGCCTTCCTGGATCCGCCGCCATGACCACGCCCCTCCTCTCCGTGCAGGATCTCTCCGTCGCCTTCCGCCAGGACGGGCGGGAGACGCTCGCCGTCGATCGCGTGTCCTTCGAGATCGCCGCCGGCGAGACGCTGGCGATCGTCGGCGAGTCCGGGTCGGGCAAGTCGGTGTCGGCGCTGTCGGTGGTGAAGCTGCTGCCCTATCCCGCCGCGCACCACCCGTCCGGTCGCGTGCTGTTCAAGGGCCGCGACCTCCTCGCCGCCGACGACGCGGCGCTGCGCAAGGTGCGCGGCAACGAGATCACCATGGTGTTCCAGGAACCCATGACCTCGCTCAACCCGTTGCACACGATCGAGCGCCAGATCGGCGAGATCCTGAAGCTGCACAAGGGCCTCGGCGACACGGCGGCGCGGGCGCGCACGATCGAGCTCCTGACCGAGGTCGGCATTGTCGATCCCGAGAGCCGGCTCGGCGCCTATCCGCACCAGCTCTCCGGCGGCCAGCGCCAGCGCGTGATGATCGCGATGGCGCTCGCCAACGAACCGGACCTCCTGATCGCCGACGAGCCGACCACGGCCCTCGACGTCACCGTGCAGGCGCAGATCCTCAAGCTGCTTAAGGACCTGCAGGCCCGCCACGGCATGGCGATCCTGTTCATCACCCACGACCTCGGCATCGTCGAGCGCTTCGCCGACCGGGTCTGCGTGATGACGGGGGGACGCGTCGTCGAGGCCGGCCCGACCCGGGACGTCTTCGCCGCGCCGAAGCACGACTACACCCGCCACCTGCTCGCCGCCGCCCCGCGCGGCGAGCCGCCGGCGGCCGACGCGACGGCGCCCGTCGTCATGGCGGCCGACGATCTCAAGGTGTGGTTCCCGATCCGGCGCGGGCTGATGCGGCGGACCGTCGGACACGTCAAGGCGGTCGACGGCATCTCGGTGGCGGTGCGCGCCGGCCAGACGCTCGGCATCGTCGGCGAATCCGGCTCGGGCAAGACCACGCTCGGCCTCGCGCTCTTGCGCCTGATCGGCAGCCGCGGCCGGATCGCCTTCCTCGGCAGGCCGATCGACGGGCTGAAGTCGGCGGAGATGCGCCCGCTCCGCCGCGACATCCAGGTGGTGTTCCAGGATCCGTTCGGCTCGCTCAGCCCGCGCATGTCGGTCGCCGACATCGTCGGCGAGGGGCTCGAGATCCACGCCCGTGACGTGACGGCGGCCGAGCGCGAGCGGCGGGTCGTCGCCGCCCTCGAGGAGGTCGGCCTCGACCCGGCCGTCCGCTTCCGCTACCCGCACGAATTCTCCGGCGGCCAGCGCCAGCGCATCGCCATCGCCCGGGCGATGGTGCTTAGCCCGAAGTTCGTGATGCTGGACGAGCCGACCTCGGCGCTCGACATGAGTGTGCAGGCCCAGGTGGTCGACCTCCTGCGCGCCCTGCAGGAGAAGCACGGCCTCGCCTATCTCTTCATCTCGCACGACCTCAAGGTGGTGAAGGCGCTCGCCAACGATCTCGTCGTCATGCGCGCCGGCAAGGTGGTCGAGGCCGGCCCGGCCGCCGAGGTGTTCGCGGCGCCGCGCGAGGCCTACACCCGCGCCCTGCTCGCCGCCGCCTTCCGCCTCGAGGCCGACGGCCGCGGCGTTGCGACCGGCTGATCGCCCGCGCGAAATCCCCCTCGGACGGCGGTTGACGCCGGGTCCGGCGCCCTGTTCATCTCCGCGCCGGGACGGAGGGCAGGCGATGGCGCGCGATCGGTTCACGGAAGTCACGTCGGTGTCGTGGTTCGGCCGGCTGAAGCGGTCGGTCGGCGGGGTGGTGTTCGGGCTGCTGCTGCTGGTCGTCGCCACGATCGGCCTGTTCTGGAACGAGGGCCGCGCGGTGACGACGGCGCGCTCGCTCGCCGAGGGCAAGGGCCTCGTGGTCTCGGTCGACGCCGGCACGATCGACCGCGCGAACGAGGGCCGGCTGGTCCACGTCGCAGCGCCGGTGACCCTCGACGGCGAGGTCGCCGACGACGTCTTCCCGGTCCGGGCCGCCGCGATCCGGCTGGTGCGCCGGGTCGAGATGTACCAGTGGCGCCAGAGTTCGCAGTCGGAGACGCGCAAGACCCTCGGCGGCGGCGAGGAGACGGTCACCACCTACAGCTACGACAAGGTCTGGCAGGAGGGGCGGATCGATTCCTCCGACTTCCGCGAGCCATCCGGCCACGACAACCCATCGCTGCCGGTGGAGAGCCGCACCGTCTCGGCCGCGAGCGCCCGGCTCGGCGCCTTCCGGATCGACGAGGGCGTGCTCGACCAGGTCGGCAGCGAACGCCCGCTCGCCGTCGACGCGGCCCGCGCCGACGACTTCGCCGCCGCACTCGGCGACGGCCGCCGCGCCCGAGTCGTCGGCGGCGAGGTCCGGATCGGCACCGATCCGGACCGGCCCGCGGTCGGCGACCTCAGGATCCGCTTCGCCACGGTGCCGCCGGGACCCGTCAGCGCGATCGGGCGGCAGACCGGCGACGGCCTTTCCGCCTACCAGACCGAGAGCGGCGACGCGCTCCTGATGGCCGAGGACGGCACCGTGGCCGCCGACGTGATGTTCGCCCACGCCGAGAGCGCCAACACCACCCTGACCTGGGTGATCCGCCTCGTCGGCGTGCTGGCGACCTGGATCGGCTTCGCGCTGGTGCTCGGGCCGCTGTCGGTGGTGTTCGACGTGATCCCCTTCCTCGGCTCGCTGGTCGGCTTCGGCACCGGGCTGGTGGCGGCCGTGCTGACGGCGGTGACGGCGCCGGTGGTGATCGCGGTGGCGTGGTTCTGGTACCGGCCGCTGGTGTCGCTGGCCGTGCTCGCGGTCGCGGGTCTGCTGGTCGCGTTCCTGATGTGGCGCGGCCGGGCCCGGGCCGCGACGGCGACCTGATGCCGAGCCCGCGAAGGTCCGGCCTCCGGTCCGAGCCTTGCGAGCGAGGAGCGCCCGACCGGGCGCCGGCCGTACGGCCGAAACCTCTCGACCTCGACAACCGGCGCGATCCGTGCGATCGGGAACGACCATGTCCGCACCCTTCCTCGTCAAGATCTGCGGCCTCTCGACGCCCGCCTCTATCGACGCCGCCGTCGACGCCGGCGCCGACATGATCGGCCTCGTCCACTTCGCCCGCAGCCCGCGCCACGTCGACGCCGACGCCGCGGCGCGGCTGGCCGACCACGCCCGCGGCCGTGCCGCGGTGGTGCTGCTGACGGTGGACGCCGACGACGCCCTCCTCGACGCCCTGGTGGCGCGGATCCGCCCCGACGTGGTGCAGTTGCACGGCCGCGAGGACGTCGCGCGGGTCGCGGCGGTGCGGGCGCGCACCCGCCTGAAGGTCGCCAAGGCGCTCGGCATCGCCTCGGCCGACGACGTCGACCGCGCCCGCGACCACGACCGCGGCAGTGCCGACTACCTGCTGTTCGACGCCAAGCCGCCGAAGGACGCGACGCGGCCGGGCGGGCTCGGCGCGCCGTTCGACTGGGACCTCCTCGCCGGCGCCGCCTTCGCCACGCCCGTCTTGCTTTCGGGGGGGCTCGGCCCTACCAACGTCGGCGAGGCGGTGCGACGGACGCGGCCGGCGGGCGTCGACGTCTCCTCGGGGGTGGAGAGCGCCCCCGGCGTCAAGGACGACGCCAAGATCCGCGCCTTCGTCGCGGCCGCGCGCGCGGCGGCGGCGGAGATCGCGCCACCGGAGGACGCCGCCCGCGGGGCGGCCGACGCGTCGACGAGGCAGACGAGGCAGAGATGACGGACAGCCCGAAGCCGAACTCCTTCCGCACCGGCCCCGACGAGCGCGGCCATTTCGGCATCTTCGGCGGCCGCTACGTCGCCGAGACGCTGATGCCGCTGGTGCTGGAGCTCGACGCCGCCTACGAGGCCGCCAAGAAGGATCCCGCCTTCCAGGCCGAGCTCGACGGGCTCAACGCCACCTATACCGGCCGACCCTCGCCGCTCTATTTCGCCGAGCGGCTGACAGCCCATCTCGGCGGCGCGAAGATCTACTTCAAGCGCGACGAGCTGAACCACACCGGCAGCCACAAGATCAACAACTGCCTCGGCCAGATCCTGCTCGCCCGCCGCATGGGCAAGACGCGCATCATCGCCGAGACCGGCGCGGGCCAGCACGGGGTCGCCTCGGCCACGGTGTGCGCGCGCTTCGGCTACCCCTGCGAAGTCTACATGGGGGCGACCGACGTGCAGCGTCAGGCGCCCAACGTGTTCCGCATGAAGCTGCTCGGCGCCGAGGTGCACCCGGTGACCGCCGGCCACGGCACCCTCAAGGACGCCATGAACGAGGCGCTCCGCGACTGGGTCACCAACGTCGAGACCACCTATTACCTGATCGGCACCGCCGCCGGTCCGCATCCCTACCCGACGCTGGTGCGCGACTTCCAGTCGGTGATCGGCAAGGAGGCGCGGTCGCAGATCCTCGAGGTCGAGGGCCGGCTGCCGGACCTGATCGTCGCCGCCGTCGGCGGCGGCTCCAACGCCATCGGCCTGTTCCACCCCTTCCTCGACGACGCCTCGGTGCAGATCGTCGGCGTCGAGGCGGGCGGGCACGGGCTCGACGTCTACAACGGCCACGCCGCCTCGCTCACCGGCGGCCGCCCGGGCGTGCTGCACGGCAACCGCACCTATCTGCTGCAGGACGCCGACGGCCAGATCCTCGAGGGCCACTCGATCTCGGCCGGTCTCGATTACCCGGGCATCGGTCCGGAGCATTCCTGGCTCAAGGACCAGGGCCGCGTCGAGTACGTGCCGATCACCGACGCCGAGACCATGGAGGCGTTCCAGCTCCTGACCCGGCTCGAGGGCATCATTCCGGCGCTCGAGCCGGCGCACGCCCTCGCCGAGGTGATCAAGCGGGCGCCGACCATGGACAAGGACCAGATCGTCGTCATGAACCTCTGCGGCCGCGGCGACAAGGACGTCTTCACCGTCGGCAAGCTGCTCGGCTTCGACCTGTGAGCGGCCACCCGCGCGTGCTATCTTGCCGTGCAGGAACGTGCGCGTCGGCGAGGTTCGGAAGATGACCGAGGGCGAGAATCTGGTCCTGGAGCACCTGAAGGCGATCCGCAAGGAAATGGCGGAATTCCGGCAGGATGTGAACGCCCGGTTCGCGATCCTCTCGCAGCGGCTCGATCACATGGAAAAGCGCAGCGAGGCCTCGCAATATGTGCTGACCGCCACACTCGGATCGATGCTGGCGGACAGCGAAGACTTGAAGGCCCGGCTCGCGGCCTTGGAAAACGCCTGACGCCGTGTTCGGCGGCCGACAGACGCAGAAAAGAACAGTGCAAACAAGGACGCCGCCCGCCGTCATGACCAGCCGCCCCGTCACCCGCATCGACGCCAAGGTCGCCGCCCTTTCCGCCGAGGGCAGGCCCGCGCTCGTCACCTTCGTCACCGCCGGCGACCCGGACTACGACACCTCGCTCGCGATCCTGAAGGCGCTGCCGAAGGCCGGCGCCGACATCGTCGAGTTCGGCATGCCGTTCTCCGACCCGATGGCCGAGGGGCCGCCGATCCAGGCGTCGACGCTGCGCGCCCTCAAGGCCGGCCAGACCATGGCGCGGACGCTGCAGATGGTGCGCGACTTCCGCGCGGACGACGCCACCACGCCTGTGGTGCTGATGGGCTACTACAACCCGATCTACAGCTACGGTGTCGAGCGCTTCCTCGCCGACGCCAAGGCGGCCGGCGTCGACGGCCTGATCATCGTCGACCTGCCGCCGGAGGAGGACGACGAGCTCTGCATCCCCGCGCTCGAGGCCGGGGTGTCCTTCATCCGTCTCGCCACGCCGACCACCGACGACAAGCGGCTGCCGGCGGTGCTCGCGAACACCTCGGGCTTCGTCTACTACGTCTCGATCACCGGCATCACCGGCACCGCCTCGGCCGATCCGACCCGCGTCGCCGACGCGGTCGCGCGCATCAAGCGCCACACCGACCTGCCGGTGATGGTCGGCTTCGGCGTGCGCACCGGCGAGCAGGCCCGTGCCATCGCGGCGGCCGCCGATGGCGCGGTGGTGGGTTCCGCCCTCGTCAACGCGGTGCGCGACAGCCTCGAGGACGGCCGGGCGACGGCGCGGACCGTGCCGGCGGTGACGGGTCTCGTCGAGGAGCTCGCGGCCGGCGTGCGCGCGGCGTCCCGCGCCGGTTAGGCTTAATACGAGGTGCTTCGAGTAAAATCCTAACGATCGGCTAACATGGCGCGTCTTTCGGGGACTGCGCCATGACCGACGTCAGCCTGACCACCAGGAGCGGCACCGACCGCAGCTACGCGCCCTTCGGCGCGTTCCGCCTCGCGCTCGCGGCGCTGGTGATGCTCCAGCACGTCGCCGCGCAGCTGGCGCCCGCCGCCTTCCTGGACGCGGTCGCGCCCTACGAGTTCGGCTCGACCGCGGTGTTAGTGTTCTTCGTGCTGTCCGGCTACGTCATCGCGGACGCCACGCAGCTGGTCTACGCCCGCCGTCCGGTCGCCTTTCTCGCCAACCGGGCGATGCGGATCCTGCCGAGCTACGCGGTGGCGCTCGCCGTGTTCGGCCTCGCCGCGGCGACGACGCTGGCGCTCGGCGGCGCGGTCTCGGCGGACGGCACCCCGCTCGCCCTCGCCGACCTCGCCGATCCCAGGATCTGGGCGCTCAACCTCGCCGCGGCCCTGCCGGGCGGCGAGCGGCTCGCCGGCGACGCGCCGGTGCCGGCGCTGATCGTGGTGGTTTGGGCGGTGCGCATCGAGATGGCGTTCTACGTCGCCTGGTTCGCGCTGCTGCTCGCCGCCAGGATCGCCCGGATCGACTTCGACCGCCTGCTGACGTGGGCCGGTGTCGCCCTGCTCGCGGCGAGCCTCGTCGCCTTCGAGCGCACCGCCGGTTCGACGCCGGCCTTCGTGCCCTTCTTCGTGCTCGGCGTGACGCTGCAGCGGCTCGCCGGCCGCAGCGCCGCCGCCGACCGGCTCGTCACGCTCGGACTGGTGGCGATCGCCACCGCGGCGATGGCGCTGTCGACCGCCCGGATCGCCGACCTGCCGCCGACGATCGGCGACACCGGGCACTTCCGCGACGGTCCGGCCCAGGTCGCCCTGTTCGGCGGGCTGGTGATCCTGATGTTCGCGCTCGCCACGATCCGCCTGCCGGGCCGCTCGGCGGCAGCGGCGCTCGACCGCCGGATCGGCGAGCAGACCTATCCGCTCTACCTCAACCACGACACCGCGCTCATGATGGTCGGCGCGGTGCTCGGCGCGGGCGTGTTCGCCTCGCTCCTCGGCGCCATCGCCGGCCTCGTGCTCTCCGTGGGGGTCGCGCGCCTGACCGAGCCGGTGATCGGGCTCGCCCGCGACCGCATCCGGGGCCGCCGCCTCGCCTGAGCCCCGCCTTCGTTTGGCCGCGGGCTTGTGCTAGGAACGCACCATCCCATCTCTCGGGACGATCGCACGCGCCCCTTGTTCCCCGTGACGGCGCCGCGGCTCCCGAAGTCGAGAGACAACGCCCCGTGAACTGGATCAACAACGTCGTCCGCCCCAAGATCCGCTCGCTCTGGAACACCAAGCGGGAGGTTCCGGAGAATCTCTGGGTCAAGTGCCCCGAGACCGGCGAGATGGTGTTCCACCGCGACCTCGAGGCAAACATGTGGGTGGTGCCGAATTCCGGCTACCACATGCGGATGCCGGCGGACCGGCGCCTGCAGGCGCTGTTCGACGACGGCGCCTACGAGACGATCGCCCTGCCTTCCGTGACGCCCGACCCGCTGAAGTTCCGCGACGAGAAGCGCTACGTCGACCGCCTGCGCGACGCCCGCGCCAAGACCGGCCGCGACGACGCGGTGATCGTCGGTGCCGGCCGGCTCGAGACGATGCCGCTGGTCGCCGCCGTGCAGGATTTCGAGTTCATGGGCGGTTCGCTCGGCATGGCCGCCGGCGAGGCGATCGTGCGCGGCATGGAGGAGGCGGTCGCCCGCAAGACCCCCTTCGTGATGTTCTCCGCCTCCGGCGGCGCGCGCATGCAGGAGGGCATCCTGTCGCTGATGCAGATGCCGCGCACCACGGTGGCGATCGAGATGCTGCGCGACGCCGGCCTGCCCTATCTGGTCGTGCTGACCAACCCGACCACCGGCGGCGTCACCGCCTCCTACGCCATGCTCGGCGACGTCCACATCGCCGAGCCCGGTGCGCTGATCGGCTTCGCCGGCCCGCGCGTGATCGAGCAGACCATCCGCGAGAAGCTGCCCGAGGGCTTCCAGCGCTCGGAATACCTGCTCGCCCACGGCATGGTCGACATGGTGGTTCACCGGCACGCCCTGCGCGAGACGATCGCGCGGCTGCTGCGCACCCTCACCCACGCCCCGGCCGTCGCCGCCCCGGCCGCCCACGCGACGACGCCCGCGCTCGCCGCGGAGTGACCGCGACACGACGCCTCCGGCCCGTCGCAGCGGCGATTTCGCCGGTGGCGCGGGCCGCCCGTCTCGGCTAAGAGCCGCGGATCGCCGCGGCCCGGGAGCCCGGCCGCTGGAGTTCCGCCCGCAGCATGTCCGAGACGCTCGCCATCATCGACCGCCTGTCGGCCCGCTGGCCGAAGGGCTTCGACCTGACGCTCGGCCGGATCGAGCGGCTGCTGGCCGCGCTCGGCAATCCCGAGCGGCGGGTGCCGCCGGTGTTCCACGTCGCCGGCACCAACGGCAAGGGCTCCACGGTCGCCTTCCTCCGGGCGATGCTGGAGGCGGCCGGATACCGGGTCCACACCGACACCTCGCCGCATCTCGTCACCTTCAACGAGCGCTTCCGCCTCGCCGAGGCGCCCGGCGTCAGCCGGATCGTCGACGACGCCCGGCTGACCGACGCGCTGGCGCGGGTGGAGAAGGCCAACGGCGACGAGCCGATCACCCTGTTCGAGCTGCTGACCGCCGCCGGCTTCCTGCTGTTCGCCGAGGTGCCCGCCGACATCCTGCTGCTCGAGGTCGGCCTCGGAGGCCGGTTCGACAGCACCAACGTGATCGACGCGCCGCTGGTCTCGGTGGTGACCGCGATTTCGCTCGACCACCAGACCTTCCTCGGCGACACCGTCGAGAAGATCGCCTTCGAGAAGGCCGGCATCTTCAAGCGCGGCCGGCCCGCCGTGGTGCAGCCGCCGTCGGATCCGGTCCGCGCCGTGTTCGAGGACGTCGCCCGCCGGGTCGGCGCCGGGCCGCTGCTGATCGGTGGCCAGGACTGGACCGCCTACGAGGAGCGCGGCCGGCTGGTGTTCCAGGACGACGACGGCCTCCTCGACCTGCCGCGGCCGCGGCTGCCCGGCCGTCACCAGATCCAGAACGCCGGCGGCGCCGTCGCCGCGCTCCGGGCGAGCGGGCTCGACGTGCCGGTGGCGGCGATCGAGCGCGGCCTCGAGACGGTGGACTGGCCGGCGCGCCTGCAGCGGCTCGGCCATGGCCGGCTGGTCGACGCGGCGCCGAAGGGCGCGGAGATCTGGCTCGACGGCGGTCACAATCCCGGCGCCGGCGAGGTGGTGGCGAGCGCCATGGCCGACCTCGAGGACCGGGTCGAGCGGCCGCTGTTCCTGATCGCCGGCATGCTGAACACCAAGGATCCCACCGGCTTCTTCGCGCCGTTCCAGGGCCTCGTCCGTCACGTCTTCACCGTGCCGATCCCGCATTCGGACGCCTCGCGCGACCCGGCGGCGCTCGCCGAGGCGGCGCGGGCGGCCGGTCTCTCGGCCGAGCCGATCGAGACCCCGCTGGCGGCGCTCCGCCTGCTCGCCGAGCGCTGGACGCCCGAGAGGGCGCCGCGGATCCTGATCTGCGGCTCGCTCTACCTCGCCGGCGCCGTGCTCGACGACAACGGCACCCCACCGAAGTAAAGGGGCCGAAACGACGAAGCCCCCGGCGCGGAACGCCGGGGGCTCGTGTTCCGCCTTCGCGCGGACGCGCGGGCTCAGATCGCGGTCTTGATCCAGTCCGACAGCACGCCCTTGGGGGCGGCGCCGACCTTCATGGCGGCCGGCTGGCCGTCCTTGAACAGGATCAGGGTCGGGATCGAGCGGACGCCGTACTTGATCGCGGTGTTGGCGTTCTCGTCGATGTTCAGCTTGGCGATCTCGACCTTGCCGTCGAGCTCGGAGGCGATCTCGTCGAGCGCCGGCGCGATCATGCGGCAGGGGCCGCACCACTCGGCCCAGAAGTCCACCACCACGGGGGTCGACGAGCCCAGCACGTCCGCGTCGAACGTCTGGTCGGTCACTTTCTTGGTCGCCATCGGTCACTCCGATTCCGCCGTCTGGATGTCGGCCGGCCGGTGCCGGCGCGGGTGGGGCGGAAGTCGACCGAACCTATGGGCGCCCCCGCATCCCGTCAAGAACGGCCGGTCCGGCCGGACGATCCCATCTGCGTGAGGATTTCCGCGACCGCGGCGTCGAGCACGGCGGCGGGCACCTCGTCGAGGCGGCCGGTTTCGGTCCACAGGATCGCGCAGCGCACCTTCCGGCCGCCCGCGCGCTCGACGAGCAGGCGGCGGTAGAGCGCGAGCTGGGCGACATAGGCGGGCGGCATCGCGTCGGGCACCACCCGGTTGGTCTTGAAGTCGACGACGAGGACCGCGTCGGGGGTGACCGCCATGCGGTCGATCTGGCCGGAGACGAGGACGCGGCCGCCGGCGGCGTCGACCAGTTCGCCGGCGATGCCGATCTCGGCCCGGCCGGCCGGCCCGAACAGGTCGGCGAGGGCGGGATCGGCGACGACGCCGAGCGCCATGGCGACGAGGCCGTCGCGCTCGGCCGGATCGAGTGCCGGCGCCTCGCGGGCGATCCAGGCGGCGGCGCGGGGACCGCGTTCGGCCGGCTCGATCTCGGGCAGCACCTCGAGCAGGCGATGGACGAGACGGCCGCGCAAGCTGGCCTCGCCGTCGGGCCGGCGGACCGCCTCGATCGGGTCGCGGCGCGGGCCGGCCGGCGCGGCGACGCCGAGGTGCTCGGCGGCCGACGATGGCGTCAAGAGCCGCGGCGCCGGCTCGGACGGGGCGCGGCGGAACAGCCAGTCGGGCAGCGGCGGCTCCGGCGCGGGCGCGGCGACGGCCGAGGCGCCGGCCCCGGGCAAGGGCCGCTTCGCCGTCGACAGGCGCCAGCGCCAGGCGGTCACCGCACCGGCGCGGTCCTTCACCACCTCCGCTTCGGCCGAGAGCGCACCGGCCACCAGCGTGTGCCAGCGGCCGTCGGGCCGGACGCGGTCGCTGCGGATGCCGGCGACGATCAGGCGGTCGCGCGCGCGTGTCAGGCCGACGTAGAGCAGGCGGCGGTATTCGCTCTCCTGCTCGATCCGGTGGCGGTCGAGTTCGGCAGCGACCGGCAGCGGCTTCAGACCCGGCTGGACCCAGACCAGCGCTGCGCCGGGGGCGTCGCCGAGCGTCACCACCGCGGGGGCGTGGCGGGCGCTCGACGGCGCGTCGCCGGGATCGACCAGGAACACCACCGGCGCCTCGAGGCCCTTGGCGCCGTGCACGGTCATGACGCGGACCTCGTCGCGGCCGGCGTCGACCTCGCGCTTGACCTCCTCGTCGAGGTCGCCGAGCCGGCAGACGAGGCCCTGCAGGCTGGCGGTCTCGCGGTCCTCGAAGGCGAAGACGAGGCCGAGGAACTCGTCGATCACCTCGTCGGCCTCGCGGCCGAAGCGAGCGCGATAGGCGGCGCGGGCACCGTCGGGCCCGACGATCTCGGCGAAGAAGGCGTGCGGTTCGAGCCGCCGGGCCCGTGCGGTCCAGACGTCCAGCCGGTCGGCGAGGCGGCGGGCGGCGGGATCGCCGGCCGCGGCGGCGGCGCGGACGGCGGCGTGGAGGCCGTCGGTCCGACCGTGGGCGAGGCGGAAAAGCTCGTCCTCGGAGAGGCCGACCAGCGGCGACTTCGCCACCGCTGCAAGGCCGAGGTCGTCGTCGGGCAGCAGCGCGACCCGGGCGGCGGCGAGGAGGTCGGCGGCGATCACGTGGCCGGTGACGTCGAGCCGGTCGGCGCCGGCGACGGCGAGGCCGCGCTGCTTCATCGCCCGGTTGACCGCTTCGACGAAGGGGCCGCGCCGGCGCACCAGGATCAGAACGTCGCCGGGGCGGATCGGCCGGCCCTCGCCGCCGAGCGGTTCGCCGCGGGCGACCCAGCCGGCGATCTCGTCGGCGACGCGCTCGGCGAGCCTCCGGTCGGCGCCGCCCCGGCCGACGCGGTCGACCGGGTCCTCCCAGCGCTCGGGCTCCGGCGCCTTCTCCGCTTCGGTCTCGGGCCAGACCTCGACGAGGCCCGGCGCGTCGCCGCGCACGGTCTCGTGGACGGTGCCGCCGCCGCCCGAGGTCAGCCCGGCGTGGGCCTCCGGGGCTGCGAAGACTCGGTCGACGCCCTTGACCACGTCGGGCGCGGAGCGGAACGACACCGTCAGCTCGATCTGGTGGAAGGCGCCGCCGGCGCCGCGCACCTCGCCCGCGACGTCGCGGCGGGTGGCGCCGAACAGCTCCGGCGCGGCGCCCTGGAACGAGTAGATCGACTGCTTCTCGTCACCGACGGCGAACAGGGTGCGGACGGTGCGCCCGCGCGCTCCTTCGCCGGCGAAGAAATCGCCGGCGAGCGCCCGCACGATCCGCCACTGCGCCGGGCTGGTGTCCTGCGCCTCGTCGACGAGGATGTGGTCGAGGCCCTGGTCGAGCTTGTACTGCACCCAGGCGGCCGCGTCGGAGCGCGACAGCAGCGTCGCCGCGCGCAGGATCAGGTCGTCGTAGTCGAGCGCGCCGGCGGCGGCCTTGAGGGCCTGGTAGTGGCCGATGGTGCGGTCGGCGAGGCGGGCGAGCGCGGCGGTGCGCCGGGCCGTGCCGAAGGCGGCGCGGGCGGAGAGCAGGCGGCCGATCCGCTCGGCTTCGGCGGCGAAGCGCTCGCGGGTGCCGGGCAGCGCCGCCTCGACGGCGTTGACGATCGCGCTCTTGGCGCTGCGCGGGCTGCCGTCGTCCTTGCAGAACACTGCCGCCCAGGCTTCGGCGCGGGCCTCCGGATGGCTGGTGTCGAGGGCGTCGCGGAAGGCGCGGGCGAGCTTGACGGAGTTGGCACCGGCGCCGTCCAGCACCGGCAGGAGTTCGGCGAGCAGGCCCGGCCCGAAGGCACCGTCGGGGATGGCGGCGACGACGTCGGCCTCGCTCGTGCCGGCGGGCACGCCGAGCTCGACCGGCAAGGCGGCGAGCGCGGCGGCAAGGTCGTGGTGGCGGCGAACCCAGGCCAGGAAGGCCTCGCGCTCGTCGACCATGGCGGCCAGCGCGCGGTCGACGGTGTCGTCGGCGGTGTCGGCGAGGAGCTCGGCGAGCGCCTGCGCCACCGGGCCGTCCGGCGCGGCCACGGTCTCGCGCACGGTGCGCGCCTTGGCCTCGGCGCGCAGCAACGCGGCGGCGCGGTCGTCGAGCACCTCGAAGCGGCCGGAGAGGTTGGCTTCGACCGAGAAGCGCTGCAACAGCGCCTCGGCGAAGGCGTGGATGGTCTGGACCTTGAGGCCGCCGGGGGTCTCGAGGGCGCGGGCGAACAGGCGCCGGGCGGCGAGCAGGCGCTCGCGCGAGGGCGCGGCGGCCTCGATCTCGGCGATCTCGGCGGCGAGCACCGCGTCGGGCACGGTGGCCCAGCGGCCGAGCAGGGCGAAGACGCGGTTGGCCATCTCCGCCGCCGCGGCCTTGGTGAAGGTCAGGCAGAGGATGCGGCCGGGATCGCAGCCGGCGAGCATCAGCCGGATCACCCGGCGCGTCAGGACGTAGGTCTTGCCCGACCCGGCGTTGGCCGACACGAAGGCGGAGGCGCCGGGATCGGTGGCGAGGCGTTGGCGCCGGACGGTCTCCGGGGGCACCGCGCTCATTCGCCGTCCTCCCCGTCGGCGCCGATCGACCATTCCATCACCCGGGCGAGGTGGTCGTAGGGGCCGGCGTCGTCGCTGCGGTAAGGATGGGCGCGCGAGAGATAACCCTTGTCCGGGTCGGCGTAGGCGGCGACCAGGGCGGCGAGGCGGCGCTCGGCCTCGTCGATGGTTTCCTCGAGGCTCAGCGTCAGGTCCTTCGAGGCGTAGCCGGCGTAGACCACGACGTCGTCGCGGCCGCGGATGCCGCGCAGCACCACGTGGGTTAGGTCGGCGACCGGCGCGGCTGCGAGGGTCGGGAAGCCGCCGCGCCGGGCGATCGCGCCTTCGAGCGGCAGCTGCGGGGCGTTGCCGGTGGCGATCTGGCGGGCGGTCGGGGCCTGACCGGTCTTGAAGTCGACGATCGACAGCATGCCGTCGGCGCGGACGTCGACGCGGTCGGCCCGCCCGCGCAGGCGGAATTCGCCCGCGCCGGCCGGCAGTTTCAGCTCCCCCGCCACCTCGGGGAGGCGCTCGACCGCGTCGCGGCCGGCCTCGAAGTCCCGCACGACGAAGTCCGCGGCGGCGACGAAGCGCGGCCACCACAGGGCGTGGATCTCGGGGTAGGCGCCGAACTCGCGGTCGAACACCTCGCGGCCGATCGCAACCAGCCGGGCCACCGCGGCGTCGTCGAACGGGCGGCCGGTCCACTCGAGCGCGAAGCGGGCGAAGATGTCGTGCAGCGCCGAGCCGCGGGTGCCGAAATGCGGGCGTTCGCCAAGCGCCGGCAGCGGCTCGAGGCGCAGGATGCGGCGGGCGTAGATGGCGTAGGGGTCGCGGATCCAGGTTTCGATCTCGGTGACCGACAGCGACACCGGCCGCGCCGTGACGGGCGGCTTCGGCTGGGGCCGGTCCGCGCGGTCCTCGGCCGGACGGTCGTCGAGCCGGCGGGCGATTGCGACGAAACGGCGGCCGGCCGCGGCGAGCACGCCGGTCCGCGTCTCGCCGATCAGGCCGGTCAGGCGCTGCAGGAAGCGCGTCGCCACCGTCGGCGCACCCTCGCGCTTGACCGAGCGGGTCAGCACCACGTCGCGGCCGCCGAGGCTCTGGGTGAAGTCGTGGGCCGAGAGGCCGATGCGGACCTCCGGCGGCGAGAAGGCCAGCGCCGCGCGCATCGGCCGCGACAGCCACGGCCCGGTGTCGGTGGCGAGCGGCCAGACGCCCTCCTCGAGGCCGCCGAGCACGAGCCGGTCGAAGGCGAGGAGGCGGGCCTCGAGCGGGCCGAGGATGGCGATCCGGGCGGTCGGGGCCGGCCGGCGGACCAGCCGGCCGGTCATGAGCGCGGAAAGCACGCCCGGCCATTCGGCGGGCGAGACCGCGAGGCCGTCGCCGCGGGCGTCGAGATGCTCGACCATCAACCCGGCGAAGGCGGAGCCGGCGGGGCCCGCGAACAGCGCCTCGTCGGAGCCCGATTCGTCGCGGGCGGCGGCGCGCAGCGCGGCGAGGCCGGCGCCGACGAGCACCCGCAGGTCGACCGGCCGGCTGCCGAGGTCCTCCAGCGGCGACAGGGCGTCGCCGAGGCGTTGGGCGAGCCGGCGGCCGTCGGCGGCCGCGGCGGCGTCGAGCCGGGCGACCGCCGGGTGGACGCCGAGGCCGGAGCGGCCGGCGCGGCACAGCACGTCCGCCGCCGCGACGAGCGGCCGGACGCCCGCGGCGAGCCGGGGACCGCGCAGCACCGCGACCTCGAGCGCGCGGGCGGCGGCGGCGAGGCGGTCCGGCGGCAGGCCGAAGCGGACGAGCGGGTGCTTGACCAGCGCCACCACCTTCTCCGGCGGCGCCCCCTCGGCGACCACCTCGGCGACCAGCAGCGCGAGCACGCCGAGGCGGGTGCGGGCGAGCGGCTCGCCGGCGCTGTCCTCGGCCTCGACGCCGAAACGGCGGAGCTCGGCGGCGACCCGGCGGGCGAGGCCGCGGTCGGGGGTGACCAAGGCGGCGGTGGCGCCCGGGGTCTCCAGCGTCTCGCGCAGCGCGACCGCGACGGCGAGCGCCTCCTCGGCTTCGTTGGCGGCCTCGACCAGGGCGAGGCCGTCGAGAGCGGCGGCGGTACCGGCCGCATCGGCGTCGAGGCCGGCGACCACGGCCGGCCAGCGCTCGGTGGTCTCGGCCGGACGCAGCGCCTCGGAGACGATCCGGGCGCGGGCGGCGGCAGGCGCGGAGATCGTGCCGAGCGTCCGGACCTCGTCGCGGCCGATGCCGATGGTGGCGAGGAGGCGCGCCATCGCGCCCTGGGGATGGCTCGGCACGCCGGGACCGCCGTCGGGCGTCAGGTCGGCGAAGGTGGCGTCGTCGAGGTCGAGATCGAGGCCGGGCAGCACGACGGCGCCGCGCGGCAGCCGGGCGATCGCGGCGAGCAGCGTCGCCGTCGCCGGCACCGAGCCGGTCGAGCCGGCGGCGATCACAGGGCCGCGCGAGCCGGCGGCGTCGTAGCGGGCGGCGATGGCGCGGGTCATGCGGCTGCGGCGGTCGATCGGATCGATCGCGCCGCGCTCGGCGAGATGGGCCGGCCAGGCGGTGGTGGCGATCTCGAGGAAGGTGGCGGTGAGCTGCCACCAGGCGGCGTGGTCGTCGGGGACCAGCGTCCTCAGGAGCGCCCAGTCGACGCCTTCGGCGGCGGCCTGATCGACGAGCGCGAGCAGGTCGGCGGCGAGGTGCAGCGCCTCGGCCGCCGAGGTCGGCACCGCGATCGGTTGGCCCGACGGGGTGAGCAGGCGGTCGGCGGTGACGTGGCGGCGCCAGTCGGAGACCAGCCGGGCGAGGCCGACCAGCCGCTCGGCCGGCGGAATGGTCGGCGGCAGGTCGAGGCCGACGGGGTCGGCGACGGCGTCGACCGGGTCGTCGTCGACGTCGCCGAGCGGCAGGATGCGCGGCAGGATCACGGTGCCGCCGCCGAGCGCGTCCGACAGCGCGCCGGCGAGGGCCCGGGCGGCGCGGCGGGTCGGCAGGTAGACGGTGACGGCCGCGAGCGCCATCGGATCGGCACGGACGTCGAGGCCGGGAACCAGCACGCCCTCGACCAGGGCACGCGACAGCGTCGGCAGGAAGGGGGCCGCGGGCGGGACGGTGAAGACGCGCGCCGGCCGCGTCATGACGTCAGGCCGCCGACAGGGCGATCTTGGCCTCGGCCTCGCCGATCGCCTCGGGCGTGCCGACGTGGAGCCAGATGCCGTCCATGCGCATGCCGTAGAGACGGCCGGAGGCGATCAGGCGGTCGAAGATCACGTTGAGCGAGAAGGGTTCGGCTTCGAAGCCGGCGAACACCTTGGGATCGATGATCGCCGCGCCGGCGTAGACGAAGGGGGCGACGGTGCGCTCGGCCCGGCGCGACAACACGCCGGCCTTGTCCATCTCGAAGTCGCCGATGCCCTCGTAGCCGACGCTCGACACCGTCGAGGCCAGCATCAGCATGGCGTCCATCCGCTCGGGGTCCCAGCGCTCGGCGAGCACCTGGAGGTTGGGCCGGGCGCCCTCGATCCAGATCGAGTCGGAGTTGAGGTGGTAGAACGGCTCGGACCCGAGCGCGTCCAGCGCCTTGACGACGCCGCCACCGGTGTCGAGCAGGCGCCGGCGCTCGTCGGAGACCACGATCGCCGGCCGGACGCGCTTGCCGACGTGCACCTCGACGAGGTCGGCGAGGTAGTGGACGTTGACGACGGCGGTCTCGACGCCGACCTCGACCAGCCGATCGAGCACGCGGTCGATCAGGCTGCGGCCGGACACCGACACGAGCGGCTTCGGCGTGGTGGCGGTGATCGGACGCATGCGCTTGCCGCGACCGGCGGCGAGCACCATGGCGGTCTTCGGGCGGAATCGGGTCGGCGCGGTCATGTCGGAGCGGACGGTCTCGGGACGGGCGATCGGGGCGGGATCAGGGCAGGAAACCCCGCCGTTCATACCAGAGCTTCAAGGGCGCGAGAACCGGATGTTCCAGCGCTTCGGCGAGGAGACGTCGCACCCTCGGGAGATGGCCGAGATAGGTCGTCTTGCCGTCGCGCACGGCGCTGCGGGCGAAGCCGCCGAGGATCTTGGTGTTGCGCTGGGCCGAGACGAGCGCGAAGGCCTCGTCGAAGGCGGCGCGGTCGTAGGGCCCACGCTCGGCGCGGACGGCGCAGTAGCGGTCGCGGATGGCGGCGGCGAGCTCCGGGGGCACGTCGACGCGAACGTCGGTGGCGAGCGAGGTCAGGTCGTAGACGGCCGGGCCGATCATGGCGTCCTGGTGGTCGATCAGGCCGAGCCGGCGGCGGCGGTCGGAGCCGCCGAGCCAAGTCAGGTTGGGCGAGTGGACGTCGCGCAGCACGAGGCCGCGCTCGGCGCGCTGCAGCCGCCCGACCAGCGGCGCCCACAGCGCCACGAATTCGGTGCGGTCCTCCGGCGGGCAGTCGGCGCCGGAGACGTGGCGGACGTACCAGTCGGGGGCGAGCGAGAGCTCGACCGTCATCGCCCGGGTGTCGAAGGCGGGGATCGCGACGCCGCCGCCGTCCGGCAGCGGCGCGACGTCGGGCCAAGTCTCGGCGTCCTTCTCGGCGAGCAGCTCGGCGGCGGCGAGATAGCGCTCGGGCACCGGCCGGCCGTCCGCGAGGATGCCTTCGGCGCCGAGGTCGTCCTGGACGAGCAGGCGGTGGTCGGGATCGTAGGCGCGCACCACCGGGGCGCGGAAGCCGCGGGCCTCGAGCAGCGCGCTCACCGCGACGAACTTCAGCGGGTCGTCGGTGACGTGGACGAGGTCGGGATACGAGAGGCCGTCGAGGAGCGGCGGCTGCGCAGGCCGCTTCGGCCAGGTCATCACCATCAGGCTGCGGCCGTCCGGGGCGGTGGCGCGCTCGTGCGAGCGGGCGGAGGCGTCGCCCTGGACGTGGCGGCGGCGGGCGCCGGCGAGGCCGGCGGCATCCAGCAGGGCACGGACGCGGCGGCTGCGGGCGAAGCGGGCGGCGAAGCCGGCATCGTCGCCCTCGAAGCGGAACACGCGACCGTCGCAAGCCTCGCCGGGCGAAATCGTGACGTGCACGGTGCCGCGCGGCAGTCGGCCGGCGGCGCGGTCCGGCCATTCGACCAGGGCAGCGCCGGCACGGATGGCCTCGTCGAAGCCGATCTCGTCGAGTTCCCCGGCGTCGCCGAGGCGGTAGAGGTCGAAATGGGCGACGGCGAGCCGCCGCGTCTCGTAGGTCTGCACCAGCGTGAAGGTCGGGCTCGGCACCTCGAGGACGTCGTCGGCGGCGAGGGCGCGCAGCAGCGCGCGCGCGAAGGCGCTCTTGCCCATGCCGAGGTCGCCGGAGAGGGCGATCACGTCGCCCGGCGCGAGGATGGCGGCGACGTCCTCGGCGAGGCGCGTGGTGCCGGCCTCGTCCGCGACGACGACGGTCTCGAGCAGCATCGAGTCCTCCCTGGGGGGCGGCGGCAGGGCGACGTGCCCGGTCTCGTATCTGACTCGTGAAGTCCCGACTCGTCGGGACTTCACGAGGTTTCGGCCTTTCGGCCGGCGCCCGGTCGGGCGCTTCTCGCGCGGAAAGCTCCGACCACGGGGCGGAACTTTCCGCGCTCGGTCTCACTCACTCGGCGGCGGCGGCGATGCCCGTGGCGACGGGAAATCGGCAGGACACCGTGGTGCCCTCCCCCTCCCTCGAGAGGATCTCGACGCTGCCGCCGTGCAGTTCGACGAAGCTCTTGACGATCGAGAGCCCGAGGCCCGGCCCGCGGCGACGGGCGCCGGCGTTGCGGCTCTCGAAGCGCTGGAACACCGCGTCGATGTAGGATTCGGGGATGCCGCGGCCGTGGTCGCGCACGGTGAAGACGACCTCGCGCGGCTCGCGGCGGCAGGTCACCTCGATGCGGCCGCCGTCGTGGCTGAAGGCGACGGCGTTGGAGATCAGGTTGTAGAGCACCTGGCGGACGCGCTTCTCGTCGGCCTGGAACGTGCCGACGTCGGCGGGCACGTCGAGGACGAGGTCGATCCGCGCCTCGGCGAGGCGGTCGCGGACGCCGACCGTGGCCGCCTCGACGGTGGCGACGATGTCGACCTCGGAAAGGTCGAGCTCCATGATGCCGGCGTCGACGGTGGCGAGGTCGAGGATGTCGTTGATGATCGCGAGCAGCGCCGCCGAGGAGTTGACGATGTAGCCGGTGTATTCGCGCTGCTTCTCGTTGAGCGGACCGGCGTTCTGGTCGGCGATCAGCTGGGCGAAGCCGATGATGTTGGTCAGTGGCGAGCGCAGCTCGTAGGAGACGTGCTGGATGAAGGTGTTCTTGAGCTGGTCGGCGGCCTCGAGCGCCTCGTTCTTCTCGACCAGGGCGCGCTCGACGTTGACGCTGTCGGTGACGTTGACGAAGGTGATCAGCGTCGCTCCGTCCGGCAGCGGCACGGTGACGTAGTCGACCACGGTGCCGTCGCGCCGCTCCAGGCGGCCGGAGACGCGGGTGCGCGTCTCGGCGAGGCCGGTGACGGAGGTGCGCACGCGATCCCACGCGGCGTGGTCGTCGGCGACGCCGCCGGAGAGCTGGACGATCTCGTTGACGTGCGGCCGGCTCGCCAAGGTCTCGGGCGGCAGCGACCACAGCGCGGCGTAGGCCGGGTTCCACAGCCGCAACCGACCGTCGGAGCCGAACACGGCGACACCCTCGGAAAGGTGGTCGAGCGTCTCGCCCTGGACGCGGATCAGGGCGTTGTACCGGCTCTCGAGGTCGAGCCGCTCGGTGACGTTCTCGTAGACGTAGGTGACGCCGCCGGTCGGATGCGGGTTGGCGATGACGCGCAGGGTCTGGCCGCCGGGCAGGTGCCACCAGCTCTCGCGCGCCTCCATGGCCTGATAGGAGGCGAGCAGGTCGCGCTTCCAGGACCGGTAGTCGGCCTGCTCGGGCAGCTTGCGCTGGGTGCGCAGGTGGTCGAGCACCGCGCCGTCCTCGGGGCCGGACTCCAGGAAGGCGGTGTCGAGGCCGAACAGGGCGCGGTAGGCGGCGTTGTAGAACTTCAGCCGGCGGTCGGCGCCGAAGATGGCGACGGCGGTGGCGAGCTGGTCGAGCGTGCGGGCGTGGCTCTCCTGGGTGCGGCGCAGCTCGGCCTGCACCTTCTCGAGCTCGCTGGCGTCGGTGGCGATGCCTGCGCTGCCGTCGATGGTGGCGGCGTCGACCACGTCGAAGATGCGGCGCGCCCCGGCGACCGTCACCGCGAGGCGCTTCTCGAACACCGGCCGGCCCTCGTTGCGGCAGGCGGCGACGGCGTCGCGGCCGGCGCCGTCGAGCAGTTCGAGGCCGAGCTGGACCGACTGGTTGCCGTCGGTCGCCTCGACGGCGCGGGCGTAGGCGCGGTTGGCCCAGGCGAGGCGGCCGTCGCGGTCGCGGACCCAGGCCGGCATCGGCAGCGCCTCGAGCAGGGCGTGCAGGGTCTCGACCTCGCGGCGCTGGCGGTCGTTGCGGTCGACGAGCTCGACGTACTGCAAGCGCTCGCGCGTCAGGTTGCGGAAGCGCACGAAGCTGCGCGAACCGGCGACGCGGCCGCTCGCCTCCACGTAGGTGCCGGCGGTGGTGTGCAGGATGTCGGAGAAGACGTCGCCGCGCTCGCGCAGGCCGCGGATCCGGTCCTCGAGCAGGGCCGAGGAGGTGGGATCGAGCCATTGGCCGAAGGCGAGGAAGGCGGTCTTGGAGCGCGGCACGCCGGTGCCGTTCGGCAGCGAGCCCATCACCACCGGACCGTCGCCGGGGGCCGACGACCAGATCACGACGCGCTGGTCGTCGCCGTTGAGGACGGCCTCGGCGCGGTCGGCGGCGAGCTTGAGGTCGGCGGCCTCGGCCATCAGCTTGGCGCGGTCGTCCTCGGCGCGGCCGCGGGCGCGGATCAGGGCGGCGGCGCTGACGACGGCGAAACAGACCGCACCGACCAGCGCCGACAACCAGGCGACCTGGATGCTGTCGAACTCCATGGCGCCGTCGGCGGAGAAGCGAAGCGCCTGCGCGGCCGCGGGCGCCGCGACGAGCGGCGTCAGGAGCGTCGTCCCGACGAGGCGACGGCCGAGGGACCGCGGATCCACCCAACGCCGCAACCGGCCGCATTCCGGCATCATCGGTCCTTTCACCGCCGCTCGACAAGATCCGTTCGTCGGGAAACCGTAACGCCCCGCACCTCGGCCGGACCCGCGTGCCCCCGCGGTCCGTCTCCGAATCGCCTCGAAAATACCGCCTCCCCGCCGGATGGCGAAAGAGTCCGCAAGCAGAGGGCACGCTGATTTCCCGCTTGACCGGGCGCGGGCGAAACACGTTCCTGATTTGTTCGTGGACAACACTGCACCCCGGACGAAGATCTTCGTCCGGGGTGCACGAGGGCCGGGTGGGCGACCGATGCCGACGCGGATCAGTAGCGGTAGTGCGAGGCCTTGAACGGGCCGGTCTGCGACACGCCGATGTAGGACGCCTGCTCGTCGGAGAGCTGGGTCAGCTTGGCGCCGAGCTTGGCGAGGTGCAGCGCGGCGACCTTCTCGTCGAGGTGCTTGGGCAGCACGTAGACCTTGTTCTCGTAGGCCGAACCGCGGGTCCACAGCTCGATCTGGGCCAGCGTCTGGTTGGAGAAGGACGCCGACATCACGAAGCTCGGGTGGCCGGTGGCGTTGCCGAGGTTCACCAGACGCCCCTCGGACAGGAGGATGATGCGCTTGCCGTCGGGGAACTCGACGAGGTCGACCTGCGGCTTGACGTTCTTCCACTTGTAATTGCGCAGCGACGAGACCTGGATCTCGTTGTCGAAGTGGCCGATGTTGCAGACGATCGCCATGTCCTTGAGCTTGCGCATGTGCTCGATGGTGACGACGTCCTTGTTGCCGGTCGCGGTGACGACGATGTCGGCGCGCGGGGCGGCGTCGTCGAGCGTCACCACCTCGAAGCCGTCCATGGCGGCCTGGAGGGCGCAGATCGGGTCGATCTCGGTGACGAGCACGCGCGCGCCCGAGCCGGCCAGCGACTGCGCCGAGCCCTTGCCGACGTCGCCGTAGCCGCAGACCACCGCGACCTTGCCGGCCATCATCACGTCGGTGCCGCGGCGGATGGCGTCCACCAGCGATTCGCGGCAGCCGTACTTGTTGTCGAACTTCGACTTGGTGACGCTGTCGTTGACGTTGATGGCCGGGAACGGCAGCTCGCCGCGCTCCTGCATCTGGTAGAGGCGCATCACGCCCGTGGTGGTCTCTTCCGAGACGCCGCGGATGGCGGCCTTGCAGCGCGAGTAGAAGGTCGGGTCCTTGGCGAGGCGGGCCTTGATCGTGGCGTAGAGATACTCCTCCTCCTCGCTCTTCGGATCGGCGAGCACGGAGGGATCCGTCTCGGCCTTGGAGCCGAGGATGACGAGCAGCGTGGCGTCGCCGCCGTCGTCGAGGATCATGTTGGCGGTCTCGCCGTCGCCCCAGTCGAGGATGCGGTCGGTGAAGGTCCAGTATTCCTTCAGCGTCTCGCCCTTGAAGGCGAACACCGGGATGCCGGCGGCGGCGATCGCCGCGGCGGCGTGGTCCTGGGTCGAGAAGATGTTGCAGGAGGCCCAGCGCAGGTCGGCGCCGAGCGCCTTCAGCGTCTCGATCAGCACGGCGGTCTGGATCGTCATGTGCAGCGAGCCGGCGATGCGGGCGCCCTTCAGCGGCTGCGCGGCGCGGTATTCCTCGCGCACGGCCATCAGGCCGGGCATCTCGATCTCGGCGATGTCGAGCTCGGTGCGGCCCCAGTCGGCGAGGCCGATGTCCTTGACGAGATAGTCGGTGAAGGCCATGGGCCGTACTCCAGGAGATTGAAACGGTGCATGCCGGCGGGCGCGCGTCGCCCCCGGCCTGGCGCCGGTTATAGGCCGGTCCGCCATCCATTTCAATCAGGACATAAAGATACCTTTATGTCCTCTGTATTCACCGGCCGGAAAGCATCGCCGCAGGCCCGCGACGGCCGGCCGTCACCACTCGCCGAGCTTCATGTCCGGCTGGTAGTCGACGCCCTCGACCTCCTTGACCACGGGCTGGCCGCAGATCACGCGGCCCTGGACCGGGTCGAAGGTGAGCGAAGCCGGGCCGGCGAGCTGCCAACCCTTGTTCAGCGCGGCGGTGACGCGGTGGCAGAAGGCGGCATCGTCGGGGCCGGTGAGGAAGCGGTAGAGTTTCATCGCGCAGGGAGTCCGGGAAGGGCACGGCAGGGCGCCGACCATGCCCGCGCCGCCCGCCGGCCGCAAGCGCCGCCGGTCCGCGCGGCCGGACGCGATCGCGTGAACGGCGGGCGGTCCGGCGATCCCCGCACCGAGCTCAGGCGACGCTGGCGGTCAGCTCGCGCTCGGCGATGGCGCGCATCAGCGTGAGCGTGCGCGCGGCCATCTCGGCGTGCAGCCGTTCGACCATGCGCCCGTCGACCCGGAGCGCGCCGACGCCGGCGGCCTCGGGCACGGCGAAGGCGGCGACGACGGTCTCGGCCCAGGCGACCTCGGTGGCCGAGGGCGTGAAGGTGCGGTTGGCGACCTCGATCTGGCGCGGGTGGATCAGCGTCTTGCCGTCGAAGCCCATGTCGCGGGCGCTGGCGCATTCGACGGCGAAGCCGGCCTCGTCGTCGAGGTCGTTGTAGACGCCGTCGACCACGGCGATGCCGTAGGCCCGCGCCGCGGCGACGGCGGTCATCAGCCAGGGCAGCATCGGCAGGCGGCCTGGAACGTGGCGGGCGCCGGTCTCCTTGGCGAGGTCGTTGGTGCCGAGCACGAAACCGGCGAGCCGCGAGCCCGGCTCGGCGGCGTGGGCGGCGATCTCGCGGATGTTGAGGATCGCCATCGGCGTCTCGATCATCGCCCACAGCCGGATCCGGCGCTCCGGGTCGGCGGCGTCGGCGACGGCGGAGGCCGCGGCGAGGTCGGCGGGCGAGGAAACCTTCGGCAGGAGGATGGCGTCGGGCGCGGCGGCGACGGCCGCGGCGAGGTCGGCGGCGCCCCAGGGCGTCGCCGGGCCGTTGACGCGCACCAGCACTTCGCGCGTGCCGAAGCCGCCGGCGCGGACCGCGTCGGCGACCTGGGTGCGGGCGACCTCCTTGGCGTCGGGCGCGACGGCGTCCTCGAGGTCGAGGATCAGCGCGTCCGACGGCAGGCTGCGCGCCTTGTCGAGGGCGCGGGCGTTGGAGCCGGGCATGTAGAGGACGCTGCGGCGCGGGCGGACGTCGGTCATGGCGGGGAATCCGGGACGGGTGGTCTTCTCGCGCCGCACAATAAGTGCGGTGATCGGGCCGGCCAATTGTCCATTCGGCGGCGTCGCTGACCCCGCGCCGTCCCCGCGAGGTCGCGTCGGGCGGCGCTGCGCGTGGTGTGACAAAAGCCACATCGGCCGCGACAGGTCGCCGGTATCCCTCGACGTCGAGGCAACCCGCCCCGCACCCGAAGGACCGACCGCCATGCTCACCCTCGTCGCCAGCCGCTCCGCCCACCCCGTCGTCGACGCCGGCCGCGCCGCGCCGGACAACCGCGCCGCGGTCGACCGCTGCCTCGCCGCCCTGCTCGACGCGATGCCGGCGGCGGCCTGCGTCGTCGCCGCCGACGAGGGCGTGCTCGCCGCCAACGAGCGCTTCGCCGACGGTCCGGACGTGCTCGCGGCCCTCGGCGGCCGCCTCGTCGCCGACGGCGCCGACAACGCCGCCCAGCTGCGCCGCCTGCTGCTCGAGGCCCGCGCCTCGGCCTCGGTCGGCGGCCGGGCGATCGCCAAGGCGGTGCTCCGGGTGCGCGGCGACGACCGGCCGGTGTTCGTGACCGCCCGGCCCTTCGCCGGCGGCCCCGCCCGCGCCGTGCTGGTGATGGTCGAGGATCTCGCCCGCCCGGCCCGCGCCGACCTCTCCGCCTCGCTCCGCCTGCTCGGCCTCACCCGCAGCGAGGCGCGCGTCGCCGCCACCGTCGGCGCCGGCCTGTCGCCGCGCGAGGCCGCCGAGGCGATCGGCTGCGCCGAGCAGAGCGTGCGCAGCGTGCTGAAGGCGGTGTTCGCCAAGCTCGGCATCCACAAGCAGGCCGAGCTCAACCGCATCGTCACCCGGCTCGAGGCGATGACCGCCGGCTGAGCGGCGGCACCCCCGCCGGGACGACGCGGATCAGGCGCGGGTGCGCCGAGCGTCGACGGCGGCGCAGGCGGCGGCGAAGGCGCCGTCGCGGTCGAGGTCGCTGGTGTCGATCACCACGGCGTCGTCGGCCGGGCGCAGCGGGGCGACGACACGGCCGCTGTCGCGGGCGTCGCGCTCGCGGACCTCCGCGAGGATGCGGTCGTAGTCGACCGCCCGCCCCTTGGCGAGGAGCTCGTCGGTGCGCCGGCGCGCGCGGACCTCGGCCGAGGCGGTGACGTAGAGCTTCACGTCGGCGTCCGGGCAGATCACGGTGCCGATGTCGCGGCCGTCGAGCACGGCCCCGCCGGGGCGGGCGGCGAAGGCGCGCTGGAACGCCACCAGCGCCTCGCGGACCGGCGGGTGGACCGCGACGCGCGAGGCGAGATCGCCGGCCTCGCGGCCGCGCAGGTCGCCGCCGAGGTGCTCGGGCGCGAGAGCCCGCGCGAAGGCGCCGGCCGCTGCGGGATCGTCGAGATCCGCGCCGGCGTCGGCCATGCGACGGCCGATCGCCCGATAGAGCAGGCCGGTGTCGAGATAGGGCAGGCCGTAGTGGGCGGCGAGGCGTTCGGCGAGCGTTCCCTTGCCCGCGGCCGCGGGCCCGTCGATGGCGATGATCACGGCGTTCCCTTCTCCACGGCGCCCCGGTCCCGATAGCACCGCCCGGCGCGGACCGGCAAGCGTCGCCCCCACGCCCGCGGCGGTGGGGCGACTTCCTGCGCCGGCTCAGCCCTCGGCGGGCTCGAACACGGCGCCGGCGCCGGTCATCAGCGCCTCGAAGGTCGGGAAGGAGGTCGCGATCATCGCGGCGTCGTCGACCGTCACGGGCGCGCGGGCGACGAGGCCGAGGATCAGGAAGCTCATGGCGATGCGGTGGTCGAGATGCGTCGCGACGAGGCCGCCGCCCGGCACGGCGCCGCCGCGCACCACCAGGAAGTCGTGGCCCTCGGTGCAGTCGACGCCGTTGGCGAGGAGGCCGGCGGCCACCGCGGCGAGCCGGTCCGATTCCTTCACCCGCATCTCCTCGAGGCCGAGCATCCGCGTCTCGCCGGCGGCGACCGCGGCGGCGACCGAGAGCACCGGATACTCGTCGATCATCGACGGCGCCCGCTCGGCCGGGACGGTGACGCCGCTGAGGTCGGCGTGGCGGACGCGCAGGTCCGCGAGCTTCTCGCCGCCGGTCTCCCGCTCGGCGACCACCGTGATGTCGGCGCCCATTTCGAGGAGGGTTTCGATCAGGCCGATCCGCGCCGGGTTCATCAGCACGCCCTCGACGACGACGTCGGAGCCCGGCACCACCGTGGCGGCGACGATCGGGAAGGCGGCCGACGACGGATCGGCCGGCACCGTCACCGCCTGCGCCTTCAGCTCGGGCCGGCCCTCGAGGCGGATCGTGCGGACGCCGTCGGCGTCGGTGGCGACCTCGATGGCGGCCCCGAAGCCGGCGAGCATGCGCTCGGTGTGGTCGCGGGTGAACACCGGCTCGACCACGGTGGTGACGCCCGGCGTGCCGAGGCCGGCGAGCAGAACGGCCGACTTCACCTGCGCCGAGGCCATCGGCACCCGGTAGGTGATCGGCAGCGGGGTGTCGGGGCCGCGCATGGTCAGCGGCAGCCGGCCGCCCGAGCGGGCGATCACCTCGACGCCCATGGCGCCGAGCGGGTCGAGCACGCGGCGCATCGGCCGCTTCACCAGCGAGGCGTCGCCGGTGAAGGTGACGGCGATCGGCTGGGAGGCGACGAGGCCCATGGTGAGGCGGACGCCGGTGCCGGCGTTGCCGAAGTCGATCACGCCGGTCGGCTCGAGCAGGCCGCCGACGCCGAGGCCGCGGACGCGCCAGCAGCCGTCGTCGCCCTTCTCGACCGAGGCGCCGAGCGCGCGCATCGCGGCGGCGGTGTTCAGCACGTCCTCGGCCTCGAGCAGGCCCTCGATCACCGTCTCGCCGAGGGCGACGGCGCCGAGCATCAGCGAACGGTGGGAGATCGACTTGTCCCCGGGCACGCGCAGGCTGCCGGCGAGCGGGCCCGAGGCGCGGGCGCGGAGGGGACGGGAGGCGGCGTGGGAGCCCATGGGTCTGTCGAGGCCTTCGAGCGGAGCCCCCGGACGGCGATCCCGCGGGGGGTGCGTGGAACGATCGGGCCCGCCTCTAGCACGCGCGCGGGGCGGCGTCGACGTTTCCGGCCGCCGCAGCCGGCTTTCCGGGGATTTCTGATTTGACGGGGCGGCGGAATTGGGTCTATCTGCGGCCCCGATTTCCCTGGACACGAGAGGCCCCTCCGTGGCGAAACCCGAACTTGGGACCAAGCGCCTCTGCCCGAGCTGCGGCGCCAAGTACTACGACCTCAACCACAGCCCGATCCTCTGCCCGCGCTGCGGATCGCCCTTCGACCCGCACATGGTCGCCAAGGCCCGCCCGGCGGCGGCGGCCGAGGAGGAGGAGGACGAGCGCGAGGAGGACGAGGACGTCGGCATCAGCCCGGAGTTCGTGCCCCTCGAGGAGGCCGAGGAGGCCGACGGCGACGACGTCCCCGACATCGAGGACGCCGAGATCGAGGACGACGGCGAGGACGACACCTTCCTCGAGGCCGAGGACGAGGAGGACGGCGACGTCTCCGACATCATCGGCGACGTGCCCGACGAGGAAGAGCGCTGACCACGGCGGCGGCCCGCCCGGCGCGATTCGCGTGACGGCGGGCCGGTTTCCCGGCGAATCCAGGGGGCGCCCTCCGCATGGGGGGCGCCCCTTTCGTTTGCCGGGGAGGCAGCGGCCGTCCTCCTCGCGCCGTCGGCGCCGCGGAAAACCGGCTCTCGCACGCGGCGCGAAAAAAGGACTTGATCGACGTCGGAATGCCCCGTATATCCCGCCGCGTCGAGCCGGAACCCAAGCCGGCGGCGCCCTCGGGCGAAAGACGAAAGCGAAGCCGGATCAACACCGGCGACGACCTCAGTGTGGGGCCATAGCTCAGTTGGGAGAGCGCTTGAATGGCATTCAAGAGGTCAGGGGTTCGACTCCCCTTGGCTCCACCAACTCTCTCTTGCAGAGAGCATATCTCAAGAAAATCAGCGGCTTAGCCGAAAGTTGGAACGGGTGCGTACCCGGGATCGCTTCCCGTTCGGGTATCCGGCGAGGGAGCCGCGCGCGATCGCCGGTCATTGCTTCCCGCCCGACTTGTCGTCGGATCTCGTTCCCTATTTCAAACGGATCCGTCGACGGGACGCCCGTAATCGGGCGCATCCATCAATGTGCCCCCCCCCGCGTTTTGCGCGATATCACAAGTGCAAAATCGGAACACAGCCGACATTTCCGGAAATCCTCGTCGACCACAATCCGGTCTTCGTCCGAGATGATACCGATTGCCTCCGCGGCCGAGAATATCCATTCATCGCTCACGTAATTTGCACAGTTCGATCGCAATGCGCGCGAAATCTCCTCAGCCTCGTCGGCGGAGAATTCATTGATTTCCCTGGCGATCATCGAAACGAGATAAAATCCGTACTCCGTTCCGAAAAATCTCGGGTCCCGGAGGCACGACATGATCAAGTACTTCGCTCGACCTGTCGTTGTCGTGTCACTGAGATATAGATCTACGGATACCACGATCGACGTCGCCGCGTCCTCCGACGTGGCGAGATCACCGATGACACCTTCGACGCTGAAACCCATCATCGCCCCATTCCTGCGGCGACGCGGGCCCCGTGGCCGGCCCGACTGCCGCGAAGCCGCATAGCCGCCGGCCCCGTGCGGCCGGCGAAGCGCGAAGAGCCCGGACACGTGGAATGCCGCCCCCGACCGGTCCGAGCGTAACAGGCCGGATGCGATGGACAAGGGTGGGAGAGCGCACTGGCGATGCCGATTTGCCGACGAGGCCGCGCTCTCGCGCCGAGTCCAGGGGCCGGACCAACGGGGTGCGAAGCTCGACGTCGGCGTACGCGTCACCGCGAGCTGCTCCCCAATCGGTTGGCAGCACGCTCACCACGCTGCGACCCCCGAGCCGCCGTCGGACGAACCGGCCGCGAAAGGTGGTCGACCGTCACCCGACAGGTCGCGATGTCCCCGCCGTTCGCCACGTCGGGCATCGGGTCGCACGGCCGGACGTATCCGACCGATGCAGTGCCGGCTCCGTCGGTTTCCCGTGTCGGGCCGGCGCGGCGGACGTTCCACGTGGAACAGCCGCGGCGCCGGCGCACCGGATCAGGCGGCGGCGACCTCGGCGGCCTCGAGGGCGATCGCGGCGGACTGGATGATCGCGGCGTAGCGCACCGCCGTCTGGATCTCTTCGACCGGCATGCCGCCCTCGCGCAGCGCCGCCACGTGGGCGTCGATGCACTGGCCGCAGCCATTGATCGCCGAGACGGCGAGCGACCACAGCTCGAAGTCCAGCTTGTCGACGCCGGGGTTGGCGAGGACGTTCATCCGCAGCCGCGCCGGCAGCGTGCGGAAGGTCTGGTCCGAGGCGAGGTGCAGGAAGCGGTAGTAGACGTTGTTCATGCCCATGATCGCCGCGGCCGACTTCGCGGCGGCGGCCTCGGCGGGCGCCAGCTTGCCCTCGGCCTCGGCGGCGAGGGCGTCGCGCACCAGCGGATTGCGCGAGGCGATGCCGCAGGCCAGGAACAGGCCGTATTTCCGGCGCGGCGTCAGCGACTCGTCGCCGGCCATGGTGGAAAGGTTGAGCCGCACGTCCTTGGCAAAGTCGGGAATGCGGCCCTTCAGGGTCTCGATGCTCATGGGATCTGGCCTTCTCGGCGGCGCGGGATCGGAGCGCCGGCCCCGGACGGGTCGACGCTCGCGGGGAGGAACGGCCGGCGGCGAGGCGCCGGCCGCGTCGGGGCTTCGAGAGGTTCCGGCCATATGGCCGGCGCCCGGTCGAGCGCTCCTCGCCCTCGAAAGGTCCGCCAAGGCGGAACTTTCGAGGGTTCGGTGTCAGGCCGCCTGCAGGGTGGCGCCGCCGACCTCGCGGTTGCACGGGCAGAGCTCGTCGGTCTGCAGCGCGTCGAGGACGCGGAGCGTGTCCTTGGGGGCGCGGCCGACGTTGAGGTTGGTGGCGTAGACGTGCTGGATGGTGCCGTCCGGATCGACCACGAAGGTGTAGCGGTAGGCGACACCGTCGGGCGAGCGGACGCCGAGGCCGTCGACCAGCGAGCCGTTGGTGTCGGCGAATTGCCAGATCGGCAGGCGGTCGAGGTCCTTGTGGTCGCGCCGCCAGGCCAGCTTGACGAACTCGTTGTCGGTGGAGCCGCCGAGCACGACGGCGTCGCGGTCGGAGAACTCGCCGGCGAGCCGGGCGAACTCCGCGATCTCCGTCGGGCAGACGAAGGTGAAGTCCTTCGGGTAGAAGAAGATCACCTTCCACTTGCCCGGAAAGCTCTCGTCGGTGATCTCCTCGAAGGCGCTCTCGCCGTTCTCGAGGTGGGCGTTGAAGCCGGGCTTGACGCCGGTGACCTTGAAGGCGGGCAGTTTCTGGCCGATGCCGAGCATGGGAACGTCCTCTGGTTCGAGGCCCCGGGAGGAGGGGCGGAAGGTCGTGGCGAGCCTTTCAAGCAAGGGGCGGGCCGCGGTGCAAGAGTGCCGGGCCGGATCTTGCTGCGATGCGGTAGCGGAACGCACGTCCTTCGTCGCATCGTGCGTCGAGAGGTCACACCGACGATGACGTTCGCACGGACGCAGACCTCGTCGGCATCCGTGTTCTCCCGGATGCGCACGGTGCCGTCGTCATCTTGATATCGCATCGCAGCAGGCGGAGATCGAAGGCGACGATTGCCTTTCCTCTCGCTGGCGACGACTCGTTTTTACTTATCGACGGGAAATCTTCTTCTCGGTATGTCGGTGACGAGATGTGGCGTGATCGCTTCTCCGAGCGCATCGAAGCCGCCGCTCGACCTTCGCCGGCGCAGCAAACCCTCCGATCAGTCGACCGCCCGACGGTCGCCGGCGAGCAGCAGGTCGATCGCCTCGGCGCGGATGTCCGACGCGACACGTCGGGCGATGTCGCCAAGCTCACGCAGGTCGTCGGCGAGCGGGCTGCTGCGGCGCCAGACGAGGCCGACGGTGCGCGTCGGCCTGGGCTCGCCGAGGCGGGCGAGCGACACGTCGGCCGACCGGGTCTCGACACAGAGCGCGGTTTCCGGCACCAGGGTGACGCCGATGCCGGCACCGACCATCTGCACCAGCGTCGACAGCGAACTGCCCTCCATCAGATCGCGCGGCGCGCGCAGCGGCGACAGGTTGCAGAAGGCGAGCGCCTGATCGCGGAAGCAATGGCCCTCCTCGAGCAGCAAGAGGCGCATCTCGCGCAGCTTCGCCGCGCTCGGCACCGGACGCCGGGCGTCGGCGGCGGGGCGCACCAGCACGAATTCCTCCTCGAGCAGCGCCATCTCGACCAGGAAGGGCTCGGAGGTCGGCAGCGCCACGATCGCCGCGTCGAGGCGCGCCTCCACGAGGTCCTCGATCAGCTTGCGCGTCACCGCCTCGCGCGGGCGGACGTCGAGGCCCGGATAGGCGCGCGCCAGTTCGCCGACGAGGGCGGGCAGGAGATAGGGGGCGACGGTCGGGATCACGCCGATCCGGAGCCGGCCCATCAGCGGCGCCTGCGACATCCGCGCGAGGTCGCCGAGTTCGTCGACGGCGCGCAGGATGCCGCGGGCGCGTTCGGCGAAGGCCTCGCCGAGCCCGGTCAGTCGAATCTGGCGGGCGGTGCGCTCGACCAGCGGCGCGCCGACCAGTTCCTCGAGCTCCTTGATCTGCATCGACAGCGCCGGCTGCGTCACCGCGCAGTGCTCGGCGGCCCGGCCGAAATGGCCGGCGCGCGCGAGGGCGTCGAAATAGCGGAGGTGTTTCATGGTGATCGGCGTCATCAGCGCATCTGATCGGATCGGTCAGAAAATGCAATTGTCCTTTATCGGAACCGTTTGCTATCCCTCCCGCACCGACACCGTGGCGGGCCGTTCGGCTCGTCGGGTACGACGGCGGCATCGCGACAAATCTGCAGAGAAGCGCGACCGGGCCTTGTCCCCAGGAGGCAGTCATGGATGGAAGCGGCGTTAAACCGGCCGGCAAGTGCCCGGTGATGCACGGGAGTCTGACCAAGTCGAGCGAGAGCGCGACGTCCTGGTGGCCGAATGCACTCAACCTCGACATCCTGCACCAGCACGACACCAAGACGAACCCGCTGAAGGGCTTCTCCTACCGCGAGGCCGTCCGGACGCTCGACTTCGACGCCATCAAGCGCGACGTCCACGCCCTGATGACCGAGAGCCAGGCCTGGTGGCCGGCCGACTGGGGCCACTACGGCGGGCTGATGATCCGCATGGCCTGGCATTCCGCCGGCACCTACCGCATCGCCGACGGCCGCGGCGGCGGCGGCACCGGCACGCAGCGCTTCGCGCCGCTGAACTCCTGGCCCGACAACGTCAGCCTGGACAAGGCGCGCCGCCTGCTGTGGCCGATCAAGAAGAAGTACGGCAACAAGATCAGCTGGGCCGACCTGATGATCCTGGCCGGCACCGTCGCCTACGAGTCGATGGGCCTGAAGACGTTCGGCTTCGCCTTCGGCCGCGAGGACGTCTGGCACCCCGAAAAGGACATCTACTGGGGCGCCGAGAAGGAGTGGCTCGCCCCCTCCGACGGCCGCTACGAGAACGTCGACGAGCCCTCCACCATGGAGAACCCGCTCGCCGCGGTCCAGATGGGCCTGATCTACGTCAACCCCGAGGGCGTCAACGGCAAGCCGGACCCGCTGAAGACGGCGGCGCAGGTGCGCGAGACCTTCGCCCGCATGGCGATGAACGACGAGGAGACCGTCGCGCTCACCGCCGGCGGCCACACCGTCGGCAAGGCGCACGGCAATGGCGACGCCAAGCTCTTGGGCGCGAGTCCGGAGGGCGCCGACGTCACCGAGCAGGGCTTCGGCTGGGCCAACCCGGGCGCCACCGGCAAGGGCCGCCACACCGTGACCTCGGGCATCGAGGGCGCCTGGACGACCCATCCGACCAAGTGGGACAACGGCTACTTCTACCTGCTGTTCACCTACGACTGGGAGCTGCGCAAGTCCCCGGCCGGCGCGTGGCAGTGGGAGCCGATCGGCATCAAGGAAGAGGACAAGCCGGTCGACGTGGAGGATCCCTCGATCCGCTACAACCCGATCATGACCGACGCCGACATGGCGATGGTCAAGGATCCGGCCTACCGCGCCATATCCGAGCGCTTCTACGCCGACCCCGCCTACTTCAGCGAGGTGTTCGCCCGCGCCTGGTTCAAGCTGACCCATCGCGACATGGGTCCGAAGACCCGCTACATCGGGCCGGACGTGCCCGCCGAGGACCTGATCTGGCAGGATCCGGTGCCGGCCGGCCGCACCGACTACGACGTCGCGGCGGTGAAGGCGAAGATCGCGGCTTCCGGCCTCTCGGTCGCCGAACTGGTCGCCACCGCCTGGGACAGCGCCCGCACCTTCCGCGGTTCGGACATGCGCGGCGGCGCCAACGGCGCCCGCATCCGCCTCGCCCCGCAGAAGGACTGGGAGGGCAACGAGCCGGCCCGCCTCGCCAAGGTGCTGGCGGTGCTGGAGCCGATCGCGGCGGCGACCGGCGCCAGCGTCGCCGACGTGATCGTCCTGGCCGGCAACGTCGGCGTCGAGCAGGCGGCCAAGGCGGCGGGCCACGACGTGACGGTGCCGTTCGCGCCGGGTCGCGGCGACGCCACCGACGCCACCACCGACGCGGCGAGCTTCGCGCCGCTGGAGCCGATCCACGACGGCTTCCGCAACTGGCAGAAGAAGGACTACGTGGTCAGCCCCGAGGAACTGCTGCTCGACCGGGCGCAGCTGATGGGCCTGACAGCACCCGAGACGACCGTCCTGATCGGCGGCCTCCGGGTGATCGGCGCCAACTACGGCGGCTCGAAGCAGGGCGTCCTCACCGACCGAGAGGGCGCGCTGACGACGGACTTCTTCGTCAACCTGACCGACATGGGCAACAGCTGGCACAAGGCCGACGGCGTCGGCTACGTCATCGTCGACCGCGCCACCGGCGCGCCGAAGTGGACGGCCTCCCGTGTCGACCTCGTGTTCGGGTCGAACTCGGTGCTGCGCTCCTACGCCGAGGTCTACGCCCAGGACGACAACGCCGGCAAGTTCGTCGAGGACTTCGTGGCGGCCTGGGTCAAGGTGATGAACGCCGACCGCTTCGACCTCGTGCCCTGACGGGAACGGGCCGCCGGCAGGTCCCGACGGGCCTGCCGGCGGCGACGAATGCGACAGAGCCCGGCCGTGCGAACGGCCGGGCTTTTCGTTCTGGTCGATCACGATGCCGTCCCGGACGATTCGTCCGGGCCCGCCCGCCGCTCAGCCCGGCGCGAAGGCGGCGAGCTGGCCGACGTAGGGCTTGGGGATCGCGGGGGCGTAGGTGCCGCGCTTGGAGGTGCGGCGGCCGAGCCGGGCGAGGCCCTCGGCGACGGTGACGGCCGCGGAGACGCCGTCGATCACCGGCACGCCGAACGTCTCCTGAAGGCGGTCGGCGAGGTCGGCCATGCCGGCGCAGCCGAGGCAGATCGCCTCGGCGCCGCCGTCGAGCGCGCGGGTGATCTCGGCCTCGATCCGAGCGCGGGCGTCGGAGGCCGGGTCCTCGAGGGCGAGCACCGGGATGTCGGCGGCGTACACCTTCACGCGCTCGGCGAAGCCGTAGCGGTGCACGAGTTCGGTCATCGGCACGATCGCCCGGCCGAGCGTCGTCACCACGGCGATGCGCTTGGCGAGCGGGGAGGCCGCGAGCAGCGCGGCTTCGCAGATGCCGATCACCGGGATGGCGACGCGGCAGCGCGCCGCCTCGACCCCGGTGTCGTCGAAGCAGGCGACGATCAGGGCGGCGAAGCCCTGCGCCTCCGCCTCGACCGCGGCGGTGATCACGCCGGGCACGGCGAAGGCCTCGTCGTAGTAGCCCTCGATCGAGACCGGCCCCATCGACGAGGTGCGTGCGACCACGGTTGTACCGGGGCCGGCGGCGGCGCGGGCGGCGACGCCGATGGTCTCGGTCATCGACGCCGTGGTGTTGGGGTTGAGGACGAGGATCTTCATCTGGCGGCGCGGGCCCGGCGGCGGTTGACGAGGGCGATCGCGGCGAGCGCGCCGAGGATCACGGTGAAGGAGAAGGCGGTGGTCACGGTGCCGAGGGCGTAGAGCACCGGCGTCGTGACGTTGGTGGTCATGCCGTAGATCTCGAGCGGCAGCGTGTTGAACGAGCCGGCGGTCATCAGCGTGCGCGCGAACTCGTCGTAGGACAGCGAGAAGCCGAAGAGGCCGACGCCGACCAGCGGCGGCGTGATCATCGGCAGCACCACGTGGACGAAGGTCTGCCAGGGCGAGGCGCCGAGGTCGCGGGCGGCCTCCTCGTAGGCGGGCGAGAAGCGGTTGAACACCGCGAACATGATCAGGAGGCCGAAGGGCAGCGTCCAGGTCAGGTGGGCGCCGAAGGCCGAGGAGTACCATTGCGGCCGGAGGCCCGTGACCTGGAACAACAGGCCGATGCCGAGCGAAACCAGGATCGAGGGCACCACGAGGCTGGCGATCGCGAGGTAGAACAGCGCCGCCGACCCGACGAAGCGGCGGCGGAAGGCGAGGCCGCCGAGCAGCGACACCACCACCGTCGTCACCATCACCATCAGGCCGAGCACGAAGGAGCGGGTGAACGAGCCGCCGAAGTCGCCGACCGCCTGCTTTTCGAACAGGTTGCCGAACCAGTGCAGCGACGCCCCGTTCATCGGGAAGGTCAGGCCTCCGTCCGGGCCCTGGAAGGACAGGATGACGATGGTCGACAGCGGCCCGTACAGGAACAGCACGAACAGGGCGAAGAAGGCCGCGAGGGCGTAGAAGCCGGGGCCGCGTTTCTCGGAGTTCATGGCCTCAGAGCTCCTTGCGGATGTCGACGATCCGGAGGATGCCGGCGACGATGATCAGGACCACGGCGAGCAGCACCACCGCGTTGGCCGCCGCGGCCGGGTACTGCAGCAGGCTCATCTGGTTGGCCATCATCAGGCCGACCGAGGCCGACTGTCCGCCGGACATGAAGCGGACGGTGACGAAGTCGCCCATCACCAGGGTGACGACGAAGATCGAGCCGATGGCGATGCCGGGCTTGGCGAGCGGCAGGATCACGTTCCAGAGGATCTGGGCGCCGGAGGCGCCGGCGTCGCGGGCGGCCTCGATCAGCGCGCGGTCGACGCGCATCAGGGTGTTGAAGATCGGCGTCACCATGAAGAGCGTGTAGAGGTGCACCATGGCGAGCACGACCGCGAATTCCGAGAACAGCAGGAACTCGAGCGGCTGCGAGACGACGCCGAGATGCATCAGCATCTGGTTCAGGAGCCCGTTGCGGCCGAGGAACGGGATCCACGAGATCATGCGGATGATGTTCGAGGTCAGGAAGGGCACGGTGCAGATCAGGAACAGCACCAGCTGCATGCCGACCGAACGGACGTGGAAGGCGAGGAAATAGGCCACCCAGAATCCGATCGCCAGCGTCAGCACCCAGACGATCACGGCGAACTTGATGGTGTTGAGATAGATCTTCCAGGTCACCCAGGAGAACAGCGTCTCCTCGTAGTTGAAGGTGACGAAATCCGGGTAGATGCGGATCGAATCGTAGTCCCAGAAGCTCACCATCACGATGGTGAGCAGCGGCACGAGCAGGAACACCCCGAGGATCGCCGCCAGCGGCGTCGCCTGGAGATAGGGCGCGATGCGGGAGGCGAGGGTCATGGGCGCCTGCGGGTCCGTGGAGGGAGGGGCCCGGGGCGGCCGGCGGCCGCCCCGGGAAAGCGGCGTCAGGCCGCGATGAACTCGTTCCAGCGGCGGACCATGTAGCGGTCCTCGTCCATCACCGAGTTCCAGCAGGCGACCTTGCCCATGCGGTCGTAGAAGGAGCCGCCGTCGCGCACCGCACCGGCCTTCTCCATGACCTTGCCCTCGGGCGAGAGGATGTCCTTCTCGGCCGGCTTGCCTTCCATCCAGAAGGCCCACTCGTAGGGCTCCATGAACTGCTTGGCGGTGTCGAGACAGGCCGAGTAGTAGCCCTGGCGGTTGAGGTAGGCGCCGACCCAGCCCGACATGTACCAGTTGATGTACTCGTAGGCGGCTTCGAGCTCGAGGCCGGAGAGGTGCTTGGCGATGCCGATGCCGCCGCCCCAGGCGCGGTAGCCCTCTTCGAGCGGCTGGTAGACGCAGGGGATGCCCTTGGAGCGGACGGCGGCGACGGCCGGCGACCACATCGACTGGATCACCACCTCGCCCGAGGCCATCAGGTTGACCGACTCGTCGAAGGTCTTCCAGAAGGCGCGGAACTGGCCGCCCTTCTTCATTTCGATCAGGAAGTCGATCGTCTTGTCGATCTCTTCCTTGGTCATGTTGCCCTTGTCGGCGTACTTGATCTGGCCGGCGGACTCCATGATCATCGCCGCGTCCATGATGCCGATGGACGGGATGTTCAGGATCGAGGTCTTGCCCTTGAAGGCGGGATCGAGGATGTCCTTCCAGTTCTTGATCGGACGACCGACGAGATCCGGACGGATGCCGAGGGTGTCGGCGTTGTAGATCGTCGGGATCATGGTGAGCCAGTTGGTCGGCTCCTTGGCGAACTCGACCGAATCCGCGCCGGTGACGAAGCCGACGGTGTGCGGCGCCGTGCCCTGGGCGATGGTGCTCTCCGGCGTCAGCTTGCCGTTGATGAACAGCGGCACGAGCTTGTCGTAGTACTTCATCTTCGACACGTCGAGCGGTTGCATGACGCCGGCCGGGAAGACCTTCTTGCAGATCCAGTATTCGATGTCGGCGATGTCGTAGCTGTCCGGCTGGGTGACGGCGCGCTGCGAGACGGCGTCGGAGTCGAGCGCGGTCATCTGGAGCGTGAAGCCGAGGTCTTCCTTGCACTTCTCGGCGATGGCGTTGATGTTCGACACGCCGGTGCCGAACTGGCGCAGCGTGACGTCCTTGATGTTCTGCGCCCAGATCGTCGGGAAGCCGGTGATGGCGCCCGAACCGGCGGCGACGCCGACGGCGGCGGCACCGGTCTTGAGCAGCGCGCGGCGCGAAAGGCCCTTGGTCTCGGGCGTCCTGGTGGTGTCGGTCATCGATTGATCCCCTGCTCTCGTCTCGACGGGGCGCGTTCCGCCCCTCCCCTCTCGACCTTCCCGGTCAGGCCAGCACGTGGACGTGCTCGCGCGACCACGACAACGGCACCGCGTCGCCGACGGCGAGCGGGGTGCGGAAGAAGTCCGCCTCGTCGAGCGAGACGGAGAAGTCCTCGAGCCCCGGCGCGGAGACCGAGACCTGGACGGTGGCGCCGCGGTACTCGACCGCCGAGACGAGGCCGGTGAAGCCGTAGCCGGCCTCCCCTTCCGCGAGGCGGATCTTGTCGGCGCGGATGGCGATCGCGACCGGGGCGCCGTTGTCGGCGGCGGTCGGGGCGGCGAAGACGGCGCCGCCCGGCACCTCGAAGCGGGTGTCGTCGCCGGCGCGGCCGGTGGCGCGGCCCTCGATCACGTCGTGCTCGCCCATGAAGCGGGCGACGAAGGCGGTGGCGGGCCGGTTGAAGACCTCGCGCGGATGGGCGGCCTGCTCGATCCGGCCGCCGTTCATCACCACCACGAGGTCGGCGAGCGCCATCGCCTCCTCCTGGCTGTGGGTGACGTGGATGAAGCTGATGCCGAGACCGGCCTGGAGCTTCTTCAGCTCGGCGCGCATGCGCACCTTGAGGAAGGGATCGAGCGCCGACAGCGGCTCGTCGAGCAGCAGCGCCTGGGGGTCGGTGATCAGGGCGCGGGCGAGCGCGACGCGTTGCTGCTGACCACCGGAGAGCTGGGCCGGCCGGCGCGCGGCGTAGACGTCCATCTCCATCAGCTTCAGCATGGCGAGCGCCTTTTCGCGGCGCTCGGCCTTGTCGACGCCCTTCATCTTCAGGGAGAAGGCGACGTTGTCGACGAGATCGAGATGGGGGAACAGGGCGTAGCTCTGGAACATCATCGCGGTGCCGCGGCGGGCGGGCGGCAGGTCGTTGACGACGGTGTTGCCGAGCAGGATGTCGCCGTCCGAGACGGTCTCGTGGCCGGCGATCATCCTGAGCGTCGAGGTCTTGCCGCAGCCGGACGGGCCGAGCAGGCAGCAGTAGGTGCCGGCCTTGATCTTCAGGCTGACCCCGTCGACGGCGGTGGTGGTGCCGTAGCGCTTGGTCACCAGGGCGAGTTCGATGTCGGCGGCCTTGGACATGCGGTACCCCTCGAGGAACGGGGTCTCCATCAGCAACCGATGTGCCAAGCGTGTTTCGGCCGCGGGAAGGCGCGCAAACGCGGCGTTCTCGGGCGGGCCGGAGCGGGAGAACGAATTTGCACGGGAAACGGGCCGCCCAAAATAGAGGCGACTGCCCCGGCACGACCCCGAGATCGTATACAATTTGAGCGGCGATCGTGTGCGATCCCGCTTGCGGCGGTCGGGCCCGGCGGGGATGCTCGGCCGACGAGCGAAGATCCCACCCGATGACGGCGCCGAGCGACACCCCCTCCTCCCGCAGCGACGCGATCCGCGACGCCCTCTACGACGCCATCGTCGACCGGCGGCTGGCGCCGGGCACGCGATTGGTCGAGGACGAAGTCGGCGCCACCTTCGGTGCGAGCCGGACGGTGGTGCGGGCGGCGCTGCAGGCGCTCGCGGTCGGCGGGGTGGTGACGCTCGAGCGCAACCGCGGCGCCTTCGTCGCCCGGCCGACGCCGGAGGAGGCGCGCCAGGTCTTCGCGGCGCGGCGGATGATCGAGCCGGGCCTCGCGATCGCCGCCGCCGAGCGGATCGGTCCCGCCGACGTCGAGGCGCTCGAGGCCCATCTCGCCCGCGAGGCGGCGGCGATCGCCGAGCGCGGTCCGACGGCGCGGCGCGCCGAGATCCGCGCCTCCGGCGACCTCCACCTGATGATCGCGGCGATCGCCGGCAACGACCTCGTCACGCGTTTCCTGCGCGACCTGGTGGCGCGATCCTCGCTGGTGATCGCCCTCTACGGCCGCTCCGGCGCGTCGAGCTGCGCCCGCGACGAGCACGGCGGCATCGTCGAGGCGCTCGGCCGACGCGACGGGGCGCTCGCCGGCGCGCTGATGCGCGAGCACATCGACCACATCGAGGCCGACCTCGACTATTCCGCTGCCGGCGCGGCCGACATCCAGGCGCTGCTGGCGCGCTGAGGGGTCCCTCCGGCCCGGCAGATGTCGGCCTTTGCGTCAGACCTCCGCACGCACCCTGACGAGACGGGCCCGGCCGGCGCCCCAGCCGGCGGCCGCGGCGACCGCGCCGATGCCGAGATAGATCCAGACCGTCGCTGCGAAGCCGCCGGTGCGGCCGTGCACCAGACCGACCAGCAGCGGACCGCCGGAGGCGAGCACGTAGCCGACGGTCTGCGCCATCGACGACAGCTGGGCGGCGACGTGCGGATCGGGCGAGCGCAGCACGATCAGCGTCATGGCGACGGCGATCAGCCCGCCCTGACCGATGCCCTGCACCGCGGCGAACACCCACATCGCCGGCAGCGGCGCGAACAGGCAGCCGACGAGGCCCGCGACGGCGAAGGCCACCAGCACGACGTCGATCACGCGCTGGTCGCGGCCGCGGACGGCGATCGCCGGGGCGACGAGGCAGGACGCGGTCTGGAACGCCACCGACACCGAAACGACGACGCCGGCGGTGAGCGGATCGACGCCGCGGTCGCGCAGGATCGGGGCGAGCCAGCCGAACACCGAATAGGCGAGCGCCGATTGCAGGCCCATGAAGAGCGTGACCTGCCACGCCAGCGGATCGGCGAGCAGGCCGCGTACGGCCGGACGGGCGTGGCGCCCGGCGGCGCCGGCGGGCGGGCGCAGCGGCAGCCACAGCGGCAGAACGGCCGCCGCCGGCAGCGCCCAGGCGGCGAGCGCCAGCGACCACGATCCCGTGGCGCGCTCGATCGGCACGGTCAGGCCCGCGGCGGCGGCGGCGCCGCCGCAGAGCGCCATGGTGTAGAGCCCGGTCATCAGGGCGGCGCGGTCGGGGAAGTCGCGCTTGACGAGGCCGGGCAGCAGGACGTTGCCGCAGGCGATCGCGGCGCCGGCCAGCATCGAGCCGCCGAGCAGCGCAGCCGGCAGCGGCAGGGCGCGCAGCGCCGCGCCGGCGGCGATCAGGAACAGTACCACGAGGACCACGCGCTCGGCGCCGAAGCGCATGGCGAGCCGGGGCGCGAAGGGCGCGAACAGGCCGAGACAGAGCACCGGCAGCGTGGTGGCGAGGCCCACGAACAGGCCGTCGAGGCCGAGGTCGCGGGCGATGTCGGGGAGCACCGAGGACAGCGAGGAGAACACGGTCCGGAGGTTGAAGGCGACCAGCACCAGCGCGGCGCCGACGAGCAGACGGCCGCCCGGAACCGGCACGGGCGTCGGCGGCGGTGGCGGATCGGTCTCGAGCTCGGCGTCGACCAGCGGTTCGCCGAGCGGCGGCGCATCGTCGTCGAGGGGCGGAGGCGGTGTCATCGGCGGCTCGCGTCGCTCGAGGGGAGATCGGCCGCGACACCCCGGCGGCCCGGCCGCGGGAGGAACGTCGCGGCGACGGTACGGATCCCGCACCGCCGACCGGGGGCGTTCCTGATAGCCGCTCGCCGCCGTCCGACAAAGCGAAACCGATACCGCGCCGCGGGAGGAACCGGACCTTGCCCGCACGAGTCCGGACTCGTCGGCAGCTCGTACGGGATTGCGAGCCCCGGTTCAGCCCGCGACCGGCGGCGGCGCGGTCGATTCGCGTTCGGCGAGGTCGCAGCCGAACAGGAGCGGCTGGCCGGGCGGGGGCAGCGGGCGGGTGCCGAGGATCATCTCGACGGCGGCGCCGGCGAGGCGGGCGACCGGCTGGACCACGGTGGTCAGGCGCGGGTTGACGAGGTCGGACAGCGGCACGCCGTCGAAGCCGACCACCGAGAGGTCGCGCGGGACGGCGAGGCCGAGGTCGGCGGCGGCGCGCAGCGCGCCGATCGCCTGCTGGTCGGAACCGGCGAAGATCGCGGTCGGCCGTTCGGCGGCCGGGCGGTCGAGCAGATAGGCGGCGGCACGGCGGCCGCCGGAATAGTCGAACGGGCCGTAGACGACGAGGCCCTCGGCCTCGGGGCCGGCCGGCATCCGCGGCGCCATCACGTCGAGATAGCCCTCGAGGCGCTCGCGGGCGGGCCCGGCGCCGGCGGGGCCGGCGATGCAGCCGATGCGGCGGTGGCCGAGGCCGATCAGGTGCTCGACGGCCGTGCGGGCGCCGCCGCGATGGTCGGCGGAGACGCCGGGAAAGCCCGGCAGCATGCGGTCGACCAGGACGAGGCGGACGCCCTTCGGCGGGTCGATCCGGTGCGCGCCGTCGCTCGGGACCAGTACGATGCCGTCGACCTTGCGGCCGGCGAGGGTACGCAGGTGGTCGGCCTCGGCGTCCGGGTCCTCCAGCGAGGAGACGAACAGCACGTCGTGGCCGGCGGTGCGGGCGGCGCGCTCGGCGCTCTGCAGGATCTCGGCGAAGAAGGGGTTGGCGAGGTCGGGCACCACGACGCCGACGGTGCGGCTGGTGCGCCGGCGCATGCTCTGGGCGAAGGTGTCGGGGCGGTAGTCGAGTTCGGCGACGATCGCCTTCACCGCCGCCCGGACCTCGGGCGTCACGGAGGGATGGTCGTTGATGACGCGCGACACCGTTCCGACCGAGACGCCCGCGCGCGCGGCGACGTCCCTGATCCCGACCCTGGCCATGAAGGCTCGAACCCGCTCCCGCCCCGCGGCCGTGCGCCCCCTGCCGCGCCCGGCCGCCTCCGTCCCTGGATAAGGGCGGCGGCCGATGCGATCAAGACCGCGGGACCCAAGTCAGGCGAGGCGCAGGTACCACGCGAGGTCGCGGTCCGAGACCTCGGCGAAGAAGCGGTCGCACTCGGCTTCCTTGATCGTGAGGAAGACGTCGACGAAGCGCTCGCCGAGGCGGCGCTTCAGGAAGTCGGAGGCGCGGGCGCGGCGGAGCGCGTCCGGCCAGTGGCGCGGCAGCGACGGCGGGATCTGGGCGTAGCCGTTGCCGGTGATCGGCTCGGACGGCGCGAGGCCCTTCTCGACGCCCTCCAGCATGCCGGCGAGCACGGCGGCGAGCGCGACATAGGGGTTGGCGTCGGCGCCGCAGACGCGCTGCTCGAGGTGGCGGGTGTGCGGCGGCCCGGCGGTGACGCGGATCGGCACCGAGCGGTTGTCGATCGCCCAGGCCGGCCCGACGGGCGCGTAGGAGTTCGGCTTGAACCGGCGGTAGCTGTTGGCGTTCGGCGCGAACAACGCCATCGATTCCGCCATGGTCGCCTCGAGGCCGGCGACGGCGGCGCGCAAGAGGGCGTTGCCGGCCGGCTCGGCGCCGGCGAACAGGTTGCGGCCCTCGGCGTCGGCGAAGCTGACGTGGAGGTGGGTGCCCGAGCCCGAGAAGTCGGCGTAGGGCTTGGCCATGAAGGTGGCGAGATGGCCGTGACGCTCGGCGACGCCCTTGACGAGGCGCTTCCACAGGATGGCGTCGTCGGCGGCGCGCAGCGGATCGGTGCGGTGCTCGAGCACGATCTCGAGCTGGCCCGGCGAGTATTCCGAGATCAAGGTGCGCGCCGGCAGGCCGGCGGCGTCGGCGGCGGCGTAGACGTCGTCGAGAAAGGCGGAGAAGTCGGCGAGGTCCTGGACGAGATAGGCCTGCAGATCGGTCGGGCGGAAGCCGTTGGGGGCTGCCGGCGGCGTCAGCCGGCCCTCGGCGGCGGCACGGCCGTCGACCAGGTAGAACTCGGTCTCGACCGCCGCGACCGGATGGTAGCCGGCGGCATGGCAGGCCTCGACGACACGGGCGAGGGCGTGGCGGGGATCGGCCTCGGAGGGCCGACCGTCGGTCTCGTAGGAGGTCAGCAGGAACTGGGCGGTCGGCGTCGTCCGCCACGGCGCCCGCGTCAGCGAGCCGGCGACCGGGCGGCAGACCCGGTCGGAATCGCCCTCGTCCCAGACGAGGCCGGTCTCCTCGACGTCGGCGCCGCGGATGTCGAGCGAGAGGATCGAGCAGGGCAGCGGGCGGCCGTTGCGATAGGCGCCGAGCACTTCGGAGCGGCGCAGCACCTTGCCGCGCTGGACGCCGGAGGGATCGGTCAGGAAGCACTCGACCTGGACGACGTCCGGATTGGCGGCGAGGAAGGCCTCGGCCTCCGCGACCTCGGCGAGCGTGACGGCGGACATGGTGGACTTCACCCGGCGAGTGCGTCGAGCGCCTGGTCGAAGGCGACGACGAGGCGGTCGACATGAGCCCGCGTCGTCGCCGGCGAGACCAGCGTCATGTTGTGGAACGGCGTCACCAGGACGTCGCGGTTGAGAAGGAAGAGGTGGATCACCCCTTCGAGGTCGTGGTCGACCGTGCGGGCGGCGTGGGCACCGTCGAGGAGGGGGGTCGGCGAATGGACGATCTCGGCGCGGGCGCCGAGCCGGGTCACCGACCAGGGCAGCCGGTGGCGGGCGATCGCCGCGGCGAGGCCGTCGGCGAGGACGGCCGAGAGCGTCAGCATGTGGGCGTAGGCGTCCGCGGTCATCACCTCCTCGATGCAGGCGCGCATGGCGGCGAGTTGGAGGCGGTTGCCGGAGAGCGTGGTGCCGACACCGGAATAGCCGTGCGGCCGCTCGGCGTCGACCCGGCGCATCGCCACCTCGACCGCCGCCGTGAAGCCGAACACCGCCGCCGGCAGGCCGCCGGCGATCGGCTTGCCGACCACGAAGAAGTCGGGCGCGAAGCCGTGGGCGCGGGTGTAGCCGCCGCGGGCGGTGGAGATCGTGTGGGTCTCGTCGAGGCAGAACAGGGTGCCGGCGGCGCGGCAGGCCGCCTCGACACCCTCGAGGAAGCCCGGCGCCGGCAGTACCATGGCGGTGTTGGTCAGCGCCGGCTCGGTCAGCACCAGCGCGACGTCGCCGCGGGCGAGTTCGCGCTCGACGGCGGCAAGGTCGTTGAAGGGCACGCAGACCGTGGTCGCCGAGAGGTCGACGACCTGACCGAGCAGGCCCGGCCGGTTGACGGTGCGGCCGTCTTCGTCGCGGGCGACGAAGACGTCGTCGACCTGCCCGTGGTAGCAGCCGGCGAAGACGAGCAGGCGCGGCCGTTTCGTGATCGCACGGGCCCAGCGGATCACGGCACGGTTGGCGTCGGAGGCGGTCTGGGTCACCTGCCAGAACGGCAGGCCGAACAGGTCGGCGAGCCCCTCGCCGACGCGGGTCACGTCGGGCGAGGGCATCATGGCGGTGAGGCCGTCGCCGACCGCCGCGCGGATCGCCGCGACGACGGGGGCGGGGGCGTGGCCGAACATGGCGCCGGTGTCGCCGAGGCAGAAATCCGCCATAAGGTGACCGTCGGCGTCGACGAGTTCGGCGCCCTCGGCACGATCGACCACCAACGGGAACGGCGTGCCGAAGTCCTTCATCCAGTGCAGCGGCACGCCGCCGGGCATGTGGCGCCCGGCGCTCTCGGCCAGCGCGGCCGACTTCGGATTGCGCGCGACGAAGGTGGCCCGCTCCGCCTCGGCGACGCGCGTGACCCGGTCGTTGGGAATGTGATCACAAATCGTCATGGCACCGTGATGGCGGAAACCGCACCGCTTGTCCAGTCCCGGGCCCGCGCTTGCCAAGGCCGCGGCGGCGATGCAGGTTCGCGCGACCCGATCCGTCCTTCGAGCAAGTGCCATGCGCCCCGCCGTCGTCACGATCCTCCTCGCGCTCACGCTCGCGACCGCCGGATGCGCGGGACGGCCGGACGGCGCCGTGCTGGTGCCGGTGACGACCGCGGCGCCCGGTGCGACGGACCAGCGGATCCTGGTCGCCACCACCCGCGAGCGCGAGACCGACAAGCCGGGAATGTTCTCCGGCGAGCGCGCCGAGGCGCTCGACTTCGCCGACCTCACGGTCTCGGTGCCTCCGACCCACAAGGACGGCGTCGTGGAATGGCCGCGCCGGCTGCCCGGCAATCCGGCGACCGACTTCGTCACCCGTTCCACCGCCTACGTCGACGGCGAGGCGGCCTTCGCGGCGCGGCTGAAGGCGGCGGTGGCGAGCCGGCCGAACGGTTCGCGCGACGTCGCGGTGTTCGTGCACGGCTACAACACGCGCTTCGACGAGGCGGTGTTCCGCGCCGCCCAACTCGACCACGACACCGCCTTCGACGGCGTCACCGTGCTGTTCACCTGGGCCTCGCGCGGCGGCGTGCTCGACTACGTCTACGACCGCGACAGCGCCACCGTCGCCCGCGACGGCCTCGAGCGGACGCTGACCATGGCGGCGCGCTCGGGCGCCGACCACGTCTTCCTGTTCGCCCATTCGATGGGGAACTGGCTGGCGATCGAGACGCTCCGGCAGGCCCGGATCGGCGGCCACGGCGACTTCGGCGGCAAGCTCTCGCAGGTGTTCCTCGCCTCGCCCGACATCGACGTCGACGTCTTCAAGGCGCAGATGCGCCGGCTCGGCGTGCCGAAGCCTCCGTTCATCCTGTTCGCCTCGTCGGACGACCAGGCGCTGGCGGTGTCGAGCTTGATCGCCGGGGACAAGCCGCGGCTCGGCGCCTACACCGGCGACGCCGAGGAGATCGCCGACCTCGGCGTGGTGGTGGTGGACCTCAGCAAGGTGGCCGGCGTCGACGACGACGCGCTCAACCACTCCAAGTTCGCCGCGGTGACACCCGCCTTCACCGAGCGGCTGCGCCGGCGCATCGCCGCCGGCGACCTCGCCGATCCCGCCAGCGGCCTCGCCGCCGACGCCACGAGCTTCGGCGGCTCGGTGGGCGGCTTCGTCGGGCGCACCGCCGGCGCGGTGATCACGCTGCCGGCCTATCTGGTCACCGCGCCGTTCCGCGCCGTCGCCGGACGCTGAGACGCCCGGCCGCGGAGGTCACCGGGCACCCGGGGCGCTGTTGCGGCGGGCGAGCGCGGCCTCCCAGGCGAGGGCGTTGCCGACGATGCCGTCGAGGTCGTCGAGGGCCGGCACCCAGCCGAGCTCGCGACGGATCAGGCCGGAGTCGGCGACGAGGGCGGACGGGTCGCCCGGGCGGCGGTCGACCACCTCGGCGACGAAGTCGACACCGGAGACGCGCCGCACCGCCTCTACCACCTCGCGCACCGAGAAGCCGCGGCCGTAGCCGCAGTTGGCGACGAGGTTGCCGCCACCGGCGCGCAGCCGCGCCAGCGCGAGGACGTGGGCCTCGACGAGGTCGGTGACGTGGATGTAGTCGCGCAGGCAGGTGCCGTCGGGCGTCGGGTAATCGGTGCCGAACACCTGCATCTTCGCGCGCTGCCCGAGGGCGGTCTGGCAGGCGATCTTGATCAGATGGGTGGCGTTGGGGGTCGACTGGCCGGTGCGGCCCTTCGGATCGGCACCGGCGACGTTGAAGTAGCGCAGCACGGTGTAGGCGAGGCCGTGGGCGGCGGCGGCGTCGCGCAGCATCACCTCGGTCATCAGCTTGGACCAGCCGTAGGGCGACACCGGGGCCGGCGCGACGGTCTCGCCGATCGGGGCATCGACCGTCGGCTCGCCGTAGACGGCGGCGGTGGAGGAGAACAGGAAGGCGCCGACCCCGCCGCGCACCGCGGCCGCGATCAGCGCCCGCGACTTCACCGTATTGTTCAAGTAATACTTGAGCGGATCCGCCACCGATTCCGGAACGACGATCGATCCGGCGAAATGGACGATCGCGTCGATGCCCCGGCTCGCGATCAGCCCGCCGACCAGCACCTCGTCGCCTATGTCGCCGACCACCAGCGTGGCCGCGTCGGGCAGAACCGCCTCGAATCCGGTGGACAGGTCGTCGAGCACCACCACGGTCTCGCCGCGGTCGACCAGCGCGTGCACCATGTGGCTGCCGATGTAGCCGGCCCCGCCGGTGACCAGTGTCGCCATGTCCCTCGCCCCGTCCAGCGGCGGATTCGCGCCGTTTCCGGGTCCTTCATGCATCGACACCCGTTGACATCGCGTTCACGCGCGCAGTCTCTCCCATGAGTGGTGCATGGGAATTAACCATTTGTTAATGGAAGAATTTATAGGCTTGTTAACTAACGCGGTCTGTTCGATCTTATCCGAGGAGTGATTCGGTCCTTGCGGGAGGCCCCGGAATCGCGACCCTCGACAGGAAATCTCCATGGTTGGCCCTCTCGATCGCCGCGCCGATTCCCTCGGGAACATTCGGTCGCCCCGGCTTCAGATCGTCGAGCACGGGTCCGGCGTTCCGCAGCGCCGGCCGATCACCGTGCTCTATGTCGAAGACGACGCCGACGACGTCTTCCTCCTCGGACGCCATCTCGACGACCTCAGGAGCTTCGAGGTCGAATTCGCCCATGCCGAATCGCTGGCGCTCGCCCGCTCGATGATCGCACGCCACCGCTTCGACGTGGTGCTGTGCGACTTCTGGCTCGGGTCCGAGACCACGATCCCGCTGATCGACGAGCTGAAGTCCGCCGTCGTGCCCTGCCCGGTGGTGCTGGTGTCCTCGCTCGAGAACGAGGACATCGAGCTGATCGGCCGCCGCGCCGGCGCCGCCGGCTTCGTCGCCAAGGCCGACCTCAGCCCGGCCGCGCTCGACCGCGTGTTCTCCACCCTCCTGCCGCCCGAGGACGGCGACGGGCCGGCCGACCAGCAGCCCGGCAGCGGCGTCGCGCGCTGGCTGAAGGCGCTGCTCCGCAGCCTCGATCGCGTCCACGCCGCTTCGACGCTGGCGATGGCGCAGGACGACGCCGCGCGCGGCGTCCACGAACTGATGGCCGACATCGTCTCCAACTCCAGCGAGATCCGCGCCGACGTGATCGACAAGCTGGCGGGGCTCGAGCGGGCGACGCGCCAGGGTTCGGGGTCGCGCCGCTTCGACGCCCTGCCCTATCTCGCCGACGCCGTCCGCATCGTCGAGACGCGCGCGGCAGCCGGCGCGACGGTCGACTTCACGATGCCGTCGATGCCGGTGACGATCGAGACCAGCCCGGCCCTGTTCGCCGACCTCGTCCAGGGCTTCTTCGCCGAGGCGTCCGAGGAGATCGCCCGCGGGCGCAGCCTGTCGATCGTGCCCTTCGTGGTCGACGGCCGGCTCGAGATCGAGATCCTCGCCCTGAAACCGATCCGCGACGAGGACCTGCCGTCGCCGGAGGACGAGGACGAGGCCCGCGCGGTGGCGGCCGCGGCGGCCCGCCGGTTCCTTGTGGAGACGCTGGCCCGCGCCTGCGGCGGCGAGGCGACCTTCGAAGGCCGCTCCGGTCCGGTGATCGGGCGCCTGGTGCTGCCGCTGCGCGCCACCTTCGACTGACGGCTGCGGACCCTCGGTCCCGGCCGTCAGTCCTTGCCCTTCTCCTTGCCCTTCGGCATCGCCGCACCCCGGCCGATCAGGTTGGGGTCGAGTTCGCCGATCGCCGCCTCGGACTTGCCGGCGTAGTCGATGGCGCGGAGCACGTGGCGGATGGCGTTCAGACGGGCGCGGCGCTTGTCGTTGGCCTTGACCACGATCCAGGGGGCGGCCTCGGTGTCGGTGGCTTCGAGCATGGCGTCGCGCGCCGCGGAATAGTCGTCCCAGCGCCCGAGCGCCTCGATGTCGATCGGCGACAGCTTCCAGATCTTGAGCGGATCGTGGCGGCGGTCGTGGAAGCGCTTCAGCTGCATCTCGCGGCCGATGTCGAGCCAGAACTTGAACAGCAGGACGCCGTCATCGACGAGTAGACGCTCGAAGCGGGGTGCCTCGGCGAGGAAATGGCTGACCTGCCCCGGCTCGGCGAAGCCGAACACGCGTTCGACGCCGGCGCGGTTGTACCAGCTGCGGTCGAACAGCACGATCTCGCCGCGGGTCGGCAACTGAGCGGCGTAGCGCTGGAAGTACCACTGGCCGCGCTCGGTCTCGGTGGGCTTCGGCAGCGCCACGGAGCGGCAGGAGCGCGGGTTCATGTAGGCGCGGAAGGTCGAGACCATGCCGCCCTTGCCGGCGGCGTCGCGCCCCTCGAACAGCACGACCACCCGCGCGCCGGTGTCGCCGACCCACTTCTGCAGCTTCACGAGTTCGATCTGCAGCAGCCGGAGCTGCTCGTCGTAGACCTTGCCCTTGATCTCCTCGGCATAGGGGTAGCCGCCCGACGCGAGCGCGCGCTCGGCGAGGGCGGGCGGGAAGACGGGATCGTCGAGATCGAAGGGGACGTCGCGGACACGGATCGCCGGTGCCTCCGGCGCCTGGGCGGCCAGCACGGCCTCGCCCTCGACCGCGGCGGTCTTCTCGGCGTCGACCTTGACGCGCGAAGCGTCGACGCCGTCCCCGTCCCTGCCGCGCGCGGCGGACTTGCGGTCCTTCTTGGCCACGACCGATCACCCCTTTAATGTCCCGTCGCAGGGAAATGCTAGCAGGCTCGAACGGCGGCTGGCGAGCCCCGGTTCCACGGAGGTGACCTTGGCCGACGGCGAGGAGAGGGCGGGGCGGACGATGGCGGGGCGCGCCGTCCGCCGCCTCGCGGCGGCCGCGCCCGGGCTCCTGGTGGTCGCCGCGGCCGCCGTGGCGGCGATCCCGTCCTTCGACCTGCCGCCGCTGGCGGCCGCGACGGCCGTGGCCGGTGCGCTGGCGACGGCGCTGTGGCCACGCCCGCGCGAGACGGCGCCACGGATCCGCGCCGGCGCCGACCGCTCGCCGAAGCTCTGGCCGGACCCCGGCATGCGCGTCACCGTGGACGCCATCGACGACCCTTGCTTCGTCACCGACGCCGAAGGGGTGGTGCGCTACCAGAACCGCATCGCGGTCGAGCGTTTCGGCGCCGCGCGGATGGGCGATCCGCTGTCGTTCAAGCTCCGGGTGCCCGAACTGCTCGCCGCGGTCGAACAGGCCGGCCGGCACGCGACGCCGGGGGCGCTGCGCTTCACCGACCGGGTCCCGACGGAGCGGGTCTGGGCGGTCCGTGTCACGCCGATGCTGCTCGGCCGGCGCGAGGGCCGCGAGCGCGCCGACTTCGTGCTGGTGCGTCTCACCGACGAGACCGAACAGGTCCGGCTCGACCGCACCCGCGCCGACTTCGTCGCCAACGCCAGCCACGAGCTCCGGACCCCCCTCGCCTCGCTGACCGGCTTCGTCGAGACGCTGCTCGGCCCGGCCCGCGACGACGCCGCCAACCGCGAGCGCTTCCTGAAGATCATGCTCGAGCAGGCGCAGCGGATGGCGCGGCTGATCGACGACCTGTTGTCGCTGTCGCGCGTCGAGATGAAAGCGCACCTCGTGCCGTCCGGCGCGGTCGACCCGGACGAGGTGATCCGCCACGTCGCCGCGGCGCTGGCGCCGCTGGCCGCGAGCACCGGCAGCCGCATCGCCGTCGAGGGCGAGGTCGACGCCACGGTCCGCGGCGACCGCGACGAGATCATCCAGGTGGTGTCGAACCTCGTCGAGAACGGCCTGAAATACGGCCGCGACGGCGGCACGGTCACGCTCGCGGTCGTCGCCGAGGCCGGGCCCGAGGGTGTCTCCGGCGTGCGCCTGACGGTGCGCGACGACGGGCCGGGCATCGCCGCCGAGCACCTGCCGCGGTTGACGGAGCGCTTCTACCGGGTCGACGCCGACGGCAGTCGGCGGCGCAAGGGCACCGGCCTCGGCCTCGCCATCGTCAAGCACGTGGTCGCACGCCACCGCGGCCGGCTGGCGATCCGGTCGACGCCGGGCGTCGGCACCGAGGTCGCGGTCTGGCTGCCGGCGACGCCGGTGGCGGCAGCGGTCGAGACTGGCGCGACGGCACGCGAAGGGCCATAGAGGATCGAAGGCCGGCGCGGGTCCGCCGGCGGTCGTCGAGCGAGGTCGCCGTGGGTCGAAGGGTCGTCGCAAGCCTCGCCGCCGTCCTCGTCCTGGCCGTGACCGGCACCACAGCGGCGCGCGACGCCGTGACCGTGGTCGGGGCGCGCGAGGTCGTCGCCCTCGCCGCCCGCACCCTGGAACGGCTCGGCCTGCCCGGCAGCGTCCGCGCCGGCGGCACCGACGGCGGCATCGCCGCTTTCTGCGCCGGTACCGGGCCCGAGACGCCCGACGCCGTCGGCACGCTGCGCCCGCTGACCGACGCCGAGACCAAGGCCTGCACCGCCGCCGGCATCACCGCGGTGACCGATCTCCGGCTCGGAACCGGCGCGGCGGTGCTGGTGACCGGCCCGGACGGTCCCGGCCCGTCGATCGGGCGCCGGCAGCTCTCCGAGGCTCTACTCGCCAAGCTACTGGTCGACGGCCAGCTTATCGCCAATCCCTTCCGCACTTGGGCCGAGATCGACCCGGCGCTGCCGGACCGACCGATCCGGGTGGTCGGCCCCGCCCCGGGCGGCGACCTCTACGGGATCCTGCTCGACCGCGTGGTCGAACCGGGCTGCGCCGCCTCGCCCGAACTCGCGGCGCTGCCGGCGGAAGCGGGGCCGGTCTGCCGGACGCTGCGCCGCGACGGCGCTTATGTCGCTCTCGAAGGCGGCGACGCGAAGGTCGTCGCCGCGCTCGTGGACGATCCCGCCGCCGTCGGCGTGGTCGGTCTCGGTTCCGCCGCGGCGCCGCTCCGCCGGATCGGCCTCGACGGCGTCGCACCGGACGAGGAGGCGATCGCGAGCGGGCGCTATCCCGCCGGCTTCCCGCTCCATCTCGTCGTCAAGGACGCGCACCGCGCGGCGGTGACGGGCCTCGACCGCCTGCTCGACGGTCTGCTGTCGGAGGAGGCGCTCGGTCCCGGTGGCCACCTCGCCGGCGCGGGGGTGGTGGCGCCGTCGGCCGAGGACCGGGTCGGGCTCCGGGCCCGGATCTCCCGGCTGGCGCGGCCGTGACGGCCGGCGCCCTTCCCTCCCGGTGCGGAAAGTCGTAGGCAGGGCGGCGAGGGGATTGGAGAGGGATGGCGATGGAGCACACCGTTTCCGCGTTCGAGCAGGAGCTCAAGGTCCTCGGCGGCCGGGTCGCCGAGATGGGTGGTCTGGCGGAACGACTGATCCACGACGCCATCGACGCGCTGAAGCGTTCGGACCCCGACCTCGCCCGCACGGTGATCGAGCGCGACCGCCTGCTCGACCGGCTGCAGCGCGAGACCGAGGACCGCGCCATCCTGGTGATCGCGCGACGCCAGCCGATGGCGCTCGACCTGCGCGAGGTCGTCGCCTCGATGCGGATCGCCAGCGAGCTCGAGCGGGTCGGCGACCTCGCCAAGAACATCGCCAAGCGCGTGGTCGCGATCCAGGGCGCGGTGCTGAACAAGCGGCTGGTCGTCGGCGTCGAGCACATCGCCGACATCGCCGCCGAGCAGCTCAAGACGGTGCTCGACGCCTTCTCCGACCGCGACGACGCCGCCGCCCATCTGGTGCGCCAGCGCGACGGCGAGATCGACGCGCTCTACACCTCGCTGTTCCGCGAACTCCTGACCTACATGATGGAGGACCCGCGCAACATCTCGCTGTGCACGCACCTGTTGTTCTGCGCCAAGAACGTCGAGCGCATCGGCGACCACGCCACCAACATCGCCGAGACCGTGCACTACGTCATCACCGGCATCGCCTTCGACGACGAACGGCCGAAGGCCGACACCACGGCCGACGACCCGATCGAAGGCGGGGCGCTGCCGTGACCGGGAGCCTTTCCGGCAAGCGGATCCTGCTGGTGATCGGCGGCGGGATCGCCGCCTACAAGGTGCTCGACCTCGCCCGCCGGCTGAAGGAGCGCGGCGCACGGCTCCGTGCGGTCATGACCGCCGCGGCCCAGCGCTTCGTGACGCCGCTGTCGCTCGGCGCGCTCACCGGCGAGCGCGTCTTCACCGACCTGTTCGACCTCACCGACGAGCAGGACGTCGGCCATATCCGCCTCGCCCGCGACGCCGACCTCGTCGTGGTCGCCCCGGCGACGGCCGACCTCCTCGCCAAGATGGCCGGCGGCCACGCCGACGACCTCGCCTCGACCTGCCTCCTCGCCACCACCGCCCCGGTGATGGTGCTGCCGGCGATGAACCCGACCATGTGGGCGGCACCGGCGACCCGGCGCAACGTCGCCACGCTCCTCGCCGACGGCGTGACCGTGGTCGGTCCGGCCGTCGGCGCGATGGCCGAACGCGGCGAGGCCGGCGTCGGCCGCCTCGTCGAGCCGATGGAGGCGGTCGCCGCGATCGAGGCCTTCTTCGCCGCCGCCGAAACGCCGCGGCCGCTCGCCGGCCGGCGCGTGCTGATCACCTCCGGGCCGACCCACGAGCCGATCGATCCGGTGCGCTACATCGCCAACCGCTCGTCCGGCCGCCAGGGCCACGCCATCGCCGCCGCCGCGGCACGGGCCGGCGCCGAGGTGGTGCTGGTGTCCGGCCCGGTGACCATCCCCGACCCCGCGGGGGTCGCCGTGGTCCGGGTCGAGACCGCCCGGGAGATGCTGGCCGCGGTCGAGGCGGCCCTGCCGGTCGACGTCGCGGTCATGGCGGCGGCGGTGGCCGACTGGCGCGTCGCAACCGCCGCCGACGCCAAGATCAAGAAGGACGGCAGCGGCGCCGTGCCGGGGCTGGCGCTGACCGAGAACCCCGACATCCTGCGGACCGTCGGCCACCATGTGGCGCGGCCGCGTCTGGTGATCGGTTTCGCAGCCGAAACGAACGATGTGATCGCCAACGGCACCGCCAAGCTCGCCCGCAAGGGCGCCGACGTGATCGTCGCCAACGACGTGTCGCCCGCCGGCGGCGTGATGGGCGGCACGCGCAACACCGTCCACATCCTCTCGGCCGCCGGCGTCGAGGACTGGCCGACCATGGACAAGGATGCCGTGGCCGAACGGCTCGTCGCCCTGATCGCCGCACGCCTCGGAGACCTCGGTTGATCCGCCTGCCCGTCCGCGTCCTGCCCCACGGCGCCGGCCTGCCGCTGCCGGCCTACCAGACCGCCGGCGCCGCCGGCATGGACCTCGTCGCCGCCGTCGAGGCGCCGACGACCATCGCGCCCGGCGCCCGGGCGCTGGTGCCGACCGGACTCGCGATCGCGCTGCCGGAGGGATACGAGGCCCAGGTCCGGCCCCGCTCGGGCCTCGCCGCCCGTCACGGCGTCACGGTGCTGAACGCCCCGGGGACCATCGACGCCGACTATCGCGGCGAGGTCCAGGTCATCCTGGTCAACCACGGCGAGGAGCCTTTCGTGGTCTCGCGCGGAGACCGGATCGCGCAACTGGTCGTGGCCCCGGTGACACGCGCCGCGCCGGTGGTGGTCGAGGATCTCGACGAAACCGATCGCGGCGCCGGCGGGTTCGGATCAACGGGTCGGTCCTGATCGGACCCAAGCGCAAGTTCTTTCTCCGAATCAGGGCGATTTCGGAATGGTTCACTGCCGATCGGCGAGCGTGCCCGCCGGCTTGGCTGGCGAGCCGGGGCAGGGGGCGGTAGGATCGTGCCATTCCGCCGACCGCTCGCGCGGCCGGACCGACAACTGCCCGGAGGAACCGTCCATGACCGACACGACCCGTCGCGGCCGCGGCAAGATCTACGATTCGATCACCGAGACGATCGGCGACACCCCGCTGGTCCGCCTCGACAAGGTGGCGCGCGACAAGCAGGTCGGCGCCCGCCTCGTCGGCAAGCTCGAGTTCTTCAACCCGATCGCCTCGGTGAAGGACCGCATCGGCGTGGCGCTGGTCGAATCGCTCGAAGCCGCCGGCAAGATTCGTCCCGGCGAGACCACGCTGATCGAGCCGACCTCGGGCAACACCGGCATCGCACTCGCCTTCGTCGCCGCCGCCAAGGGCTACCGGCTGATCCTGGTGATGCCGGAATCGATGTCGATCGAGCGGCGCAAGATGCTGAAGCTGCTCGGCGCCGAACTGGAGCTGACCGAAGCGGCCAAGGGCATGAAGGGTGCGATCGCCAAGGCCGAGGAACTGGTGTCGACGATCCCCGGCGCGGTCATCCCGCAGCAGTTCCAGAACCCGGCGAACCCGGAGATCCACCGGCGCACCACCGCCGAGGAGATCTGGAACGACACCGCCGGCGAGGTCGACGTCGTCGTCTCCGGCATCGGCACCGGCGGCACCATCACCGGCGTCGGCGAAGTGCTGAAGGCGAGGAAGCCCGGCGTGCGCATCGTCGCGGTCGAGCCGGTCGAGAGCCCGGTACTGTCCGGCGGCAATCCGGGTCCGCACAAGATCCAAGGCATCGGCGCCGGCTTCGTGCCGGGCGTGCTCAACACCGCCATCTACGACGAGGTCGTCCAGATCTCCTCGGACGAGGCGCTCGAGACCGCCCGTCTGGTCGCCCGCCTCGAGGGCATCCCGGTCGGGATCTCGTCCGGCGCGGCGGTCGCGGCGGCCGTCAAGGTCGGGCAGCGGCCGGAGTTCGCCGGCAAGACAATCGTCGTGATCATCCCGTCCTTCGCCGAGCGCTATCTTTCGACCGCACTGTTCGAGGGTCTCGCCTGATCTATCGCGATCCGCACCCCCGGATCGGACAGCTCCGGAAACGCTTCGGCGTTTCCGGAGGCCATCTAGGAGAGCGACTCCGCCGGCTGCGGGGCCGGCCGCGAGGTCTCGGTGAGCGTCGCCACGAAGGCGAGGATCAGCGCGCCGACACCGGTGTCGGCGGCGAGCTTGGCCGCCTTGTCGGGCTTGAGCCAGCGCACCTCGCGCTGACCCTTCTCCAGCCAGTCGTCGAGCTGACGTTCGACCTCGAGACCGTAGACGTCGACCGCCACCGCGGCGACGCGCTTCGGGAAGCTCTTGTCGTACTGGAAGCGGCCGATCGGATCGGTCGTGACGCGGCCGACGAGGCCGGCCTCCTCCATCGCCTCCGTCTCGGCGGCCTCGCAGTCCTTCAGGCCCTTGATCGGCCAGCCCTTGGGCAGGATCCAGCGCCCGCGTTCGCGCGACGTCACCAGCACGACGCGGACGGTCCCGTCGGCGTCGCGCCGCCAGGGCAGGGCGGCGACCTGAAGGAAGGCGGGTGTCTTGGACGGCTTCGCCACGCTCTCTCGTTCCATAGGCTGATTCGTCCCCAGTCTAGGCCGGGTCGGCCGTCACGAACCATGCGAAAGACGTTGGATTCCGACGGTGTTCAACCGCCGGTCTCGTCCGGCACCGGCTGGTCGAGATAGCGCAGCCAGATCGCCTTGTCGCCGAGCCCGGCCACGAAGGCGGCGTGGGCGGCGATCTCCTCGGGCTGGATCCGGGCGGGGAGGGGGACCGGCCGCGGGCCGACGACGGCGCGCGGACGGCCGTCGCTGCGGGTCGGCTCCATGCCGGCGGGGGCGAGACCGAGGTCGGCCTGCCGGCCGCCGTTCAGCTCGATGTAGACCTCGGCGAGCAGTTCGGCGTCGAGCAGCGCGCCGTGCTTGACGCGCTTGGAGGTGTCGATGCCGTAGCGCGAGCACAGCGCGTCGAGGCTGGCCGGCGAACCCGGGTGTTTGCGCCGCGCCATCGCCAGGGTGTCGAGGACGCGCTCGTTGCCGATCGTGGTCCGGCCGGAGCGCTTCAGCTCGAAATTGATGAAGCCCATGTCGAACTGGGCGTTGTGGATCACCAGCCGGGCGTCGCCGACGAAGGCGAGGAACTCGTCGGCGACGTCGTCGAAGCGCGGCTTGTCGGCGAGGAACTCCTCGGACAGGCCGTGGACCTCGAAGGCCTCGCGCGGCATCGACCGCTCGGGGTTGATGTAGACGTGGAAGCTCCGGCCGGTCGGGAACTGATTGTGCAGTTCGACGCCGCCGATCTCGACGAGGCGGTCGCCGGTCTTGGGGTCGAGGCCGGTCGTTTCGGTGTCGAGGACGATCTCGCGCATGGTCGATCCCGCGTCTCCGGCGAGCCCAGCCGCGCCGGCTCCCGATCCCTCGCAGGTGGAGCGGACGGGATCAAGCCGACGGCCCGGTTTTCAACGCCGGAGTTCGGCGAGGAGGGCGTCAACCGCCGTCTCGGCCGCGGCGATCCCGGCGCCGGTGTCGATCACGTGGTCGGCCCGTCGCCGCTTCTCCGCGTCGGGCAGCTGGCGGGCGAGGATCGCCTCGAACTTCTCCGCCGTCATGCCCGGGCGGGCGAGCACGCGGGCGCGCTGGATCTCCGGAGCGGCACCGACCACGAGGACGCGGTCGACGTCGGCCTCGCGGCCGGTCTCGTAGAGGAGGGGGATGTCGAGTACGGCGACGGTGGCACCGGCCGTGCGGGCGTCCTCCAGGAATGCGCGTTCGGCAGCGCGCACGGCCGGGTGGACGATCGCCTCCAGCCGCCGCAGCGCCTCGGCGTCGCCGAGGACCCGCCGGCCGAGCGCGGCGCGGTCGACGGCGCCGTTCACCGTCGTGCCGGGAAAAGCGGCCTCGACCGGCGCGGCGAGCGGGCCGGCGTAGAGCGCATGGACGGTGGCGTCCGCGTCGAAGACGGGTACGCCGCGGGCGCGGAACATCTCGGCCGTCGTCGACTTGCCCATGCCGATCGATCCGGTGAGGCCGAGCACGATCAAAGATCGGCCTCCACCAGGGCGCGCAGCTCCGGCGTCACCGTCGGGCGGACGCCGAACCAGCGCTCGAAGCCCGGCACGGCCTGGTGCAGCAGCATGCCGAGGCCGTCGACCGTGCGCAGGCCGGCCGCCTGCGCCCGCGCCAGGAACGGTGTCTCCAACGGCACGTAGACGATGTCGCAGGCGATCGATTCGGCGGCGCAACGACCGACGTCGAGGTCGACGTCGCCCTCGCCCTTCATGCCGAGCGAGGTGGTGTTGACCAGGAGTCCGGCGTCGGCCACGAATCGATTCGCTTCCGAAAGAAAATGCGCACCGACGTGGCCGGGATAGCGCGCGGCTAGGTCCTCGGCCCGGGCCAGCGTCCGGTTGGCGATCTCGACCCGGAAGCCGCGGCCGACGAGCCCGTCGACCACCGCCTTGGCCGCCCCCCCGGCGCCGAGCACCAAGGCGACGCCGGGATCGGCGTCCCAACCGGGAGCGCGATCGTCGAGGTTGCCGAGGAAGCCGGCGACGTCGGTGTTCCCGGCGCAGAGCACCCCGTCCTCGATCCACAGCGTGTTGGCCGCGCCGAGCCGGGCGGCGACCGGATCGAGGTTGCATGCGTGCGCTGCCGCGACCTCCTTGTAGGGGATCGTGACGTTGGCGCCGACGAGGCCGCTCGCGGCGAAGTCGGCGAAGAAGGCCTCGGCCCGGTCCGGCTCCACGGGGATGCGGTCGTAGGCGCCGTCGATGCCGTGGACGGCAAGCCAGTGGCCGTGGATCAGCGGCGAGCGCGAATGGGTGATCGGCCACCCGACGACACCGGCCTTCCTCATCGCTCGATCACTCCCTGGTCGCGCAGGAACCCGAGCAGCGGCAGCAGCGGCAGGCCGAGCACGGTGAAATGGTCGCCGTCGATCGCCTCGAACAGCTGGATGCCGAAGCCCTCGACCTGATAGGCGCCGACGCTCGACAGCGCGCGCTCGCCGACTACCGCGAGATAGTGACCGACGAAGGCCGGCGTGAAGGCGCGCATGGTGAGCGCCGCGGTCGAGACATGGCGGAACAGCACCGCGCCGTCGCGCACCACCGTCACCGCCGAATGCAGGTGGTGGGTGTTGCCGGCGAGCGCGAGCAGCTGGCGCCGCGCCGCCTCCATGTCGGCCGGCTTGTCGAAGCGGCGGTCGCCGAGCGCGAGGGTCTGGTCGGCGCCGATCACGAGATCGCCGGGTCGGCGCGCCGAGACCTCGCCGGCCTTGACCTCGGCGAGGATCGCCGCGACGTCATCGGCGCCGACACCGGAGCCGGCGATCGAGGCCTCGACGGCGCGCTCGTCGACGTCGGCGGGAACGCGCTCGAACAACAGGCCGGCGGCCGTCAGCATCGACGCCCGCGTGGCGCTGCCGGATGCGAGTACCAGTGCCATTTTCTTCGATGCTCCTCCACGCCCTCGCCGCCGCGTGTGCCCGGCGCGGTTCAGACGAAGCCCGGCCGTGTGCTGCCGACGCCGTAACGGTGTTGGTCCCACAGGGCAAGGATGGCCGCGGCGGTTTCCTCGATCGAGCGGCGGGTGACGTCGATCATCGGCCAGCCGTGTTCGCCGCACAGCCGGCGCGAATAGGCGATCTCCTGGGCGATCGCGGTCTTGTCGACGTAGGGCGTGTCCTGGTCGGCGGCGTTGATCGACAGCAGCCGGTTCTGGCGGATGTGCATGATCCGCTCCGGCGAGGCGATCAGGCCGACCACCAGCGGCCGTTCCGCCTTGAGGAGCCGGTCCGGCACCGGGATACCCGGCACCAGCGGCAGGTTGGTGGTGCGCACACCGCGGTTGGCGAGATAGATGCTGGTCGGCGTCTTGGAGGTGCGGCTGATGCCGACGAGGACGATGTCGGCGTCCTCGATGTTCTCCGGCAGCTGGCCGTCGTCGTGCATCAGCGAGAAGTTCAGCGCGTCGATGCGCTTGAAATAGTCGGCGTCGAGGGCGTGCTGGGCGCCGGCCTTACCCGTCGCCGGCAGGTTCAGGTAGGACCGCATCAGGTCGACCACCGGGTCCAGCACGTTGACGCAGGGCACGTTGGCCTCGCGGCAAGCGGTCTCCAGCCGGTCGGCGATCTCGCGGTCGATCAGCGTGTAGAGCACGATGCCCGGGGCGGCCTCGATGTCGGCGATGACGCGGTCGAGGTGCCGGGGCGAGCGGACCAGCGGATAGACGTGCTCGATCGGGGCGATGTTCTCGTAGCGTGCCGCTGCGGCACGGCCGACGGTGAGCAGCGTCTCGCCGGTGGAATCGGAAACGAGGTGCAGATGGAAGTAGATCTGGCCGCGCTTCATGACGTTCCTTCCCGCGCCCCGCCGGATCCGATCGACCGGCCCGGCACGCCCGAGTGTGCCGCAGACGGCGAGCGAGGGCGAGGGGCGATCGCCGGCCGGAATCATCCTTTGGACTCAATCGGCGACGAGGCTTGTCCACAAAGCCGTCCCGGGCCCGACTCGATTCGGGGACGAACCGACGTCGGCGCGGCCCCTGCCGGAGCGCCCCCGCGCGGCGTCCACCACCGTCCACATCGGGCCCCGACGGGGAAGCCGCCCGGCGGGTCCGTGAATCGTGGGGAACCCCGTCGTCGACGCTTCACGATCCCCTGCCGACCGCCGCCGAATTCACAGATGCGGTTCCGAAACGATCGCGGACTCCGGGCGCAGACGCGGGTTTTCCCCGCGGAAGCCCGTCGTCGCCGTCACGGTCTCCCGACCGGGCAATGCGGCGTCCGCGAATCGGGAGCGATTGTGGAGGGCGGCGGATCCCTGCTATCCAGCGCCTAGAAGAAACAGAAAATCTCTCTTCGAGACTCTTCTCTATTGGAGTGGCGCGGTGGACAGCGGATCGCCCGGAACCCCGACCTCGCAGCCCGGCGCCCGGAAGGTGGTCCGGGTGCTCTCCGGCGAGAGGCTGTGGCCGCCGCCGATCTGGATGATGCGCCAGGCCGGCCGGTACCTGCCCGAGTACCGTGCCACCCGCGCCGAGGCCGGCGGCTTCCTCGAGCTCTGCTACACCCCGCGTCTCGCCACCGAGGTGACGCTGCAGCCGATCCGCCGCTTCGGCTTCGACGCGGCGATCCTGTTCTCCGACATCCTGGTGGTGCCGCAGGCGCTCGGCCAGAAGCTCTGGTTCGCCGAAGGGGAGGGGCCCAGGCTCGAGACCTTCGATCTCGCCGCCCTACCGCTCGTCGATCCCGCGACGGCGATCGGCCGGCTCGCGCCGGTGTTCGAAGCGGTCGCCTCGATCCGCGCCGGGCTTCCCGCGGAGACGACGCTGCTCGGCTTCTGCGGTGCGCCCTGGACGGTGGCGACCTACATGATCGCCGGCCGCGGCACCGACGACCAGGGCCCGGCCCGGCGGGCCGCCCAGACCGATCCGGCGGCGGTGCAGCGGCTGATCGACCTCCTGGTCGAGACCTCGATCGGCTATCTCGCCGCGCAGGTCGAGGCCGGCGCCGACGCGGTGCAGATCTTCGACACCTGGGGCGGCAACCTCGACGACGCCGACTTCGAGCGCTTCGCGGTCGAGCCGGTGCGGCGGATCGTCGAGGGCCTGCGCGGCCGTGGGATCGGCGTGCCGGTGATCGGCTTCCCGAAGGGCGCCGGCGCGCGGCTGCCGGCCTACGTGGCACGGACCGACGTCTCGGCGGTCGGGCTCGATTGGCAGGCCTCGCTCGGCTTCGTGCGCGACCACGTCCAGCCGCTGGCACCGGTGCAGGGCAATCTCGACCCCTTGCGCCTCGTCACCGGCGGGGCCGGTCTCGACGCCGCCATCGACCGCATCCTCGGAACGCTCGGCGCCGGACCGCTGGTGTTCAACCTCGGCCACGGCATCACGCCGGACGGGCGGATCGACAACGTCACGCGCATGATCGAGCGGGTCCGCGGCGCCGGGGAGGTTCGAGACCATGGGTGATCCCTATTCCTGGCTGAAGGTCGGTCACATCGTGTCGGTGGTGGCGTGGATGGCCGCGCTGTTCTACCTGCCGCGGCTCTACGTCTATCACGCCGGCGCCACGCCGGGATCCGAGCTCTCCGAGACGCTGAAGGTGATGGAGCGCCGGCTCTACAAGGCGATCATGACGCCGGCGATGATCTCGACCTGGGTATTTGGCCTCGCCCTGGTCTGGACCCTCGGGGCGTGGACCGAGGGCTGGTTCCACGCCAAGGCGCTGCTCGTGCTGATCCTCAGCGGCTTCCACGGAGCCTGCGGGCGCTGGCAGAAGGACTTCGCCGCCGACGCCAACACGAGACCGCACCGCTTCTACCGGATCGCCAACGAGGTGCCGACGCTGCTCCTGGTCGCGATCGTGATCCTGGTCGTGCTGAAGCCGTTCTGAACGGCCGCGGCCATACGAAATCACCGACTCTTGCCGGCGGGCGACGAAGCCTCTATATGGTCGCTCGTCCAGTAACGCCGCGGGCACGGCGTCCGGCGCTCTCCCCGGGTGCATCGAGACGCCAAGGCGACCGGTCGACCTCCCCGGTCGACGGTCGGAGCGGTCGGGGGCTTTTCCACTCCCCCCCGTCCCTGCCGCCTCCTCGAGAGACCCGCGCGCTTCCGAACTCGCCTTCCCGCCTTCGACGTCGGCCCCGCCCGTCGAGCTTCCGCCGACCTATACCGAGAGTGTCCCCGTCCATGTCGGAGATGAAACTCCAGGACCTCAAGAAGAAGACCCCGACCGAGCTGCTCGCCTTCGCGGAGGAGCTGGAGGTTGAGAACGCCTCGACGATGCGCAAGCAGGAACTGCTGTTCGCCATCCTCAAGCAGCTGGCCGCCAGCGAAGTCGACATCATCGGCGAGGGCGTCGTCGAGGTGCTCCAGGACGGCTTCGGCTTCCTGCGTTCGCCGGACGCCAACTACCTGCCCGGCCCGGACGACATCTACATCTCGCCGTCGCAGATCCGCCGCTTCTCGCTGCGCACCGGCGATACCGTCGAGGGCGAGATCCGCAGTCCCAAGGAAGGCGAGCGCTATTTCGCGCTCCTCAAGGTCAACACCGTCAATTTCGAGGATCCGGAGAAGGCGCGCCACAAGGTGCACTTCGACAACCTCACCCCGCTCTATCCGGACGAGCGCTTCCGCATGGAGGTCGAGGGGCAGCCGGGCAAGGACTTCTCGGCCCGCATCATCGACATCGTCTCGCCGCTCGGCAAGGGCCAGCGCGCGCTGATCGTGGCGCCGCCGCGCACCGGCAAGACGGTGCTGCTGCAGAACATCGCGCACTCGATCACGACGAACCATCCCGAGTGCTACCTGATCGTCCTCCTGATCGACGAGCGCCCGGAAGAGGTGACCGACATGCAGCGCTCCGTGCGCGGCGAGGTGGTTTCCTCCACCTTCGACGAGCCGGCGGTGCGCCACGTCCAGGTCGCCGAGATGGTGATCGAAAAGGCCAAGCGCCTCGTCGAGCACGGCCGCGACGTCGTCATCCTGCTCGATTCGATCACCCGCCTCGGCCGCGCCTACAACACGGTCGTTCCCTCCTCGGGCAAGGTGCTCACCGGCGGCGTCGACGCCAACGCGCTGCAGCGGCCGAAGCGCTTCTTCGGTGCGGCGCGCAACATCGAGCAGGGCGGCTCGCTGACCATCATCGCCACCGCGCTGATCGACACCGGCAGCCGCATGGACGAGGTGATCTTCGAGGAGTTCAAGGGTACCGGCAATTCCGAGGTCATCCTCGACCGCAAGATCTCCGACAAGCGCGTGTTCCCGGCGATCGACATCCAGCGCTCCGGCACCCGCAAGGAGGACCTCCTGGTCCCGCCGGACAAGCTCAAGAAGACCTTCGTGCTGCGCCGCATCCTCAACCCGATGGGCACCACGGACGCGATCGAGTTCCTGCTCGACAAGCTGCGCCAGACCCGCACGAACAGCGATTTCTTCGATTCCATGAACACCTGAGCCGGCCCGGGCCGGATTCACGTGAAACAGTCGAACGGCCGCCGGATCCACTCCGGCGGCCGTTTCTGTTTCACGTGAATCATTTCCCTATCGACGATCGATTCGTCCACGATCCTGATGTGCGATCCGAAGCCGGCGGAATGGTCCGCCGGGACTTGACCGCGCGCGGCTTCCGTCCGACGACGTCGCCGTCCCGCGCCCCTCATCGGAGCTTCCGACATGGACACGATCTTCGCCCTGTCGAGCGGGGCTCTGCCGGCCGGTGTAGCGGTCGTCCGCGTCAGCGGGCCCGTGACCGCCTCGGTCGTCGCGGCGCTGGCGGGCAGTACTCCGGAACCGCGTCGGGCCGTCCTGCGCACTCTACGCCATCCCGACGGCGAGCCGATCGACCGAGGTCTGGTCACCTGGTTTCCCGGGCCCGCGAGCTTCACCGGCGAGGACTGTGCGGAATTCGCGGTCCATGGCGGCCGGGCGGTGGTCGCGGCACTGCTCGCCGCGATCGCGGCGCTGCCGGGCACCCGTCCCGCCGAGGCCGGCGAGTTCACCCGCCGCGCCTTCGAGAACGGCCGCATCGACCTCACCGCCGTCGAAGGCCTCGCGGACCTGATCGCGGCGGAGACCGAGACCCAGCGCCGTCAGGCGCTCCGCCTCGCGGACGGTGCCCTGGCCCGTCGTGCGGAAGGATGGCGATCGGCCCTGATCGACGCGCGGGCGATGCTCGAAGCGGAACTCGACTTCGCCGAGGAGGACGACGTGCCTGATGCGGCCGGCGCATCGGTGGTGACGGAGTCGATTCGGATCCGCGACGACATCGCCGCCGTGCTGGCGACGGCCGCTCTGGGCGAACGGGTCCGCGACGGTTTCGAGGTGGCGCTGATGGGCCCGCCCAACGCCGGCAAGTCGAGCCTCCTCAACGCGCTCGCCGGCCGTCCCGCCGCGATCGTCACGGACATTCCCGGCACGACGCGCGACCCGATCGAGATCCGGCTCGATCTCGATGGCGTCGCCGTGACGCTGGTGGACACCGCCGGCCTGCGCGAGGGCGCCGAGGCGGTCGAGGCGGAAGGCATCCGTCGCGCGCGCGACCGGGGCAGGGCGGCGGATCTGGTGATCTGGCTCGACGAGGACGGGATGGCCGCGCCGGACGATCTCGGTGATGGCATCGAAGTGGTCCCGGTCCGGAGCAAGGGCGATCGATTCGGATCCGATCCGCGGCCACCCGTCCAACGCGGAGACTTTCCGACCGTGGTCTCGGTGGTGACGGGGGAGGGGATCGAAGCGCTGGTGGCGGCGATCGCCGCGCGGGCGGGCGACCGAGCGGGCGGCGAGCCGGCGCTGGTGGCGCACGCCCGTCAGCGCCACCACCTCGCGGAAGCCGTCGCTGCCCTCGCGCCGCTCGGCGACGCACACGCACTCGCGCCGGAGGTGGTTGCGGACATGTTGCGCCGGGCGGGCGATCACCTCGGTCGGCTGACCGGACGGATCGACGTCGAGGACGTGCTCGGTCGGATCTTCTCGACTTTCTGCATCGGCAAGTGACGCTCGGCGGATCGGGAAGCCCGCCGGTCCCGAACGCGGTTGCGGGTCTCCCGGTCACATCGAAACCGAAACGATCCGCCGTACACCGCGTTTCACGTGAAACACTCCACAGGCTGTGGATCGAATCGGAAGCGGTTCGGCCCGGCGTCTTTGACGGATTCGGCCGATTGCCGTAGACACGGAGCGGTCTTCAGCGGATTTCGGGACATGCGGGACGGATACGACGTCATCGTCATCGGCGGCGGTCACGCGGGCGTCGAGGCGGCGCACGCGGCTTGGCGCGTGGGCGCACGCACGGCGCTGGTGACCCACCGCTTCGACACCATCGGCGTGATGTCGTGCAATCCGGCGATCGGCGGCCTCGGCAAGGGTCACCTGGTCCGCGAAGTCGACGCGCTCGACGGCCTGATGGGGCGGGTTGCCGACGCCGCCGGCATCCAGTTCCGTCTCCTCAATCGGCGCAAGGGTCCGGCGGTGCAGGGGCCGCGCGCGCAGGCCGACCGTTCGCTCTACCGCGCCGCCATGCAGTCCGAGATCCGTGCCGCGGTCGGCCTGCAGGTGATCGAGGGCGAGGCCGACGATCTCGAGATCGCCGACGGTCGAGTCGCCGCCGTGACGATGGTCGACGGACGGCGCTTGACCGCCGGCGCCGTGGTGCTGACGACCGGCACCTTCCTGACCGGCCTGATCCACATCGGCGAGCGTCGGATCCCGGCCGGTCGGGTCGGCGAAGCGCCGGCGCTCGGGCTGTCGCGGACGCTGGCGCGGATCGGCGTGGCGCTCGGGCGGTTGAAGACCGGGACGCCGCCGCGGCTCGACGGCCGCACCATCGCCTGGGAGGGGCTCGAGGCCCAGCCCGGCGACGACGATCCGGTACCGTTCTCGACGATGACCACGGCTATCACGACGCCGCAGGTGGCCTGCCACATCACCCGGACCACCGAGGCGACCCACCGGGTCATCCGCGACAACATCCACCGCTCGCCGATGTACTCCGGCCAGATCGAAAGCCGGGGGCCGCGCTATTGCCCGTCGATCGAGGACAAGATCGTCCGTTTCGGCGACCGCGACGGTCACCAGATCTTCCTCGAGCCGGAGGGACTCGACACGGCCGTGGTCTATCCCAACGGCATCTCGACCTCGCTGCCGGAGGACGTGCAGGCCGCGCTGATCGCGTCGATCCCGGGGCTCGAGCAGGCCCGGATCCTTCAGCCGGGCTACGCCATCGAATACGACCACGTCGATCCGCGCGAGCTGGCGCCGACCCTGGAAGTGAAGCGGCTGGCCGGCCTGTTCCTCGCGGGTCAGATCAACGGCACCACCGGTTACGAGGAGGCCGCGGCGCAGGGTGTGCTCGCCGGCCTGAATGCGGCCCGCCGCGCCGGCGGATTGGACACGGTCGTGTTCGACCGGGCGAGCAGCTATCTCGGCGTCATGGTCGACGATCTCGTCACCAAGGGCATCGCCGAGCCCTACCGCATGTTCACCTCGCGGGCGGAGTACCGGCTGACCCTACGTGCCGACAACGCCGACCAGCGTCTGACCGCGCGTGGCGTCGCGCTCGGCGTGGTCGGCCAGGGCCGGGCCGCGTCCTTCGCTGCGAAGGCCGAGGCGTTGGAGGCGGGAAGGGCGCTGCTGCGGGCGAACAGCCTGACCCCGACCGAGGCGGCCCGGCACGGACTCGTCCTCAACCGCGACGGCCAGCGCCGTAGCGCCTACGACCTGCTCGCCCACGCCGACGTCGACATCGCCCGTCTCGCTGGGATCTGGCCCGAGCTCGGCGGCATGGCGCCGACGGTCGCGGCGGCGCTCGAGACCGAGGCGCATTACGCGGTCTACCTGCCGCGCCAGGAGGCCGACATCGCCGCCTTCCGCAAGGACGAGGGCTTGGCGATTCCGGCCGCGTTCGACTATGCCGCCGTCGCCGGACTCTCCAACGAGGTGCGCCAGAAGCTGGAACGGATCCGTCCGGCGACCCTCGGTCAGGCCGGTCGGATCGAGGGCGTCACACCGGCGGCGTTGACGCTGCTGCTGGCGCATCTGAAGCGCGGCCACGGCCGCCCGACCGCGGGGGCGGCGTGATCATGGCAAAGCCGTTGACCGAAGGCCCCGAGGCGGTCGAGGCGGTGTGGCCGCTGACGGCGGCCGCGCGCGAGCGGCTGACGCGCTACGTCGCGCTACTGGCGAGCTGGCAGGCGGCCAAGAATCTCGTCGCGCCGTCGACGCTGCCGGTCGTGTGGTCGCGCCACGTCGCCGACAGCGCGCAGGCCCTCGCCGCTGTTCCGGACGCGAAACGCTGGCTCGACATCGGATCGGGCGCGGGCTTTCCCGGACTCGTCACCGCGAGCCTGCTCGCCGAGACGCCCGGCGCCAAGGTGACCCTGGTCGAGGCCAACGGTCGCAAGGTCGCTTTCCTGCGGACGGTGATTCGCGAGCTCGGGTTGCCGGCGACGGTGCTGGCGGAGCGGATCGAACGGCTCGCCGGGTCCGCGGGCGCCGGTATCGGCCCGGTCGACGCGGTGTCGGCGCGGGCGCTCGCCCCGCTCGGCGCTCTCTATGGCTATGCGGCGCCCTGGCTCACCACGGGTAGTGTGGGTGTTTTCCACAAAGGCCAAGATTTTGGGTCGGAGGTTAACGAGACCTCTCAATCCTGGACCGCCGATCTGGTAGAACGGCAGAGCAGGATCGATCCGGGTGGACGCATCGTCGTGGTTCGCGACCTCAAGCCCCGATGAGCCCTCCGCTCCCAATTCTCCCCGCCCGAGGGGTACACGCGCGATGACAAGCCTTCCCGAACGCCCCCGCGTCCTCGCCCTCGCCAACCAGAAGGGCGGGGTCGGCAAGACGACGACCGCGATCAACCTCGGCACCGCGCTCGCGGCCATCGGCGAGGAGGTGCTGATCGTCGACCTCGACCCGCAGGGCAACGCCTCCACCGGCCTCGGCATCGACCGCCGGTCGCGCTCGATCTCGACCTACGACGTACTCGTCGGCGAGGCCCGGATCGACGACGCCCTGGTCGAAACCGCCGTGCCGCGGCTCACCGTGGCGCCGTCGACGCTCGACAACCTCGGTGTCGAACTCGAGATCGCCGCCGAGAGCGACCGGGCGTTTCGGCTCCGAAACGCCATCGCCGAGCAGGCCCGCATGGCCGCGCGCGACGAGACCGGCAGGCGCAAACGTTTCACCTACGTGCTGATCGACTGCCCGCCGTCGCTCAACCTCCTGACGGTCAACGCCATGACGGCGGCGCACTCGATCCTGGTACCGCTGCAGTGCGAGTTCTTCGCGCTCGAGGGTCTGTCGCAGCTGTTGCAGACGGTCGAGCAGGTCCGCAAGACGCTGAACCCGGCGCTGACCATCCACGGCATCGTGCTCACCATGTACGACAGCCGCAACAACCTGTCGGGACAGGTGGTGCAGGACGTCCGCGCCCACATGGGCGAGAAGGTCTACGACACCATCATCCCGCGCAACGTGCGTGTCTCCGAGGCGCCGTCCTACGGCAAGCCGGCGCTGCTCTACGATCTCAAGTGCACGGGCAGTCAGGCCTACCTGAAGCTTGCCTCCGAGATCATCCAGCGCGAACGGCGTCTGCGCGACGAGGCGGCCTGAGGTCGGGAAGGAAGCGACGAATGAGCAGCGTGACGGACGAGAGCGGGCGGCGGCGGCTCGGCCGCGGACTGGCGGCCCTGATCGGCGACGCGGCCAACGAATTCGAGGTGGTCGAGCGCGTGCGTGGCGTGCGCAAGGTCGCGATCGACATGATCGCGGCCAACCCGCGCAACCCGCGCCGGATCTTCCGCGAGGAGGAGCTCGACGAGCTGGCGTCGTCGATCCGACAGCGTGGCGTGCTGCAGCCGATCGTGGTGCGGCCCGCGCCGAGCGGCGGTCCGGGCTACGAGCTGGTCGCCGGCGAGCGGCGCTGGCGCGCGGCGCAGAAGGCCGGCACGCACGAGATCCCGGTGGTGATCCAGGAGCTCTCCGACAAGGAGGCGCTCGAGATCGCGATCATCGAGAACGTCCAGCGCCAGGACCTCAACCCGCTCGAAGAGGCCTACGGCTACGAGCAGCTGATCAGCGAGTTCGAGTATACCCAGCAGGATCTCGCCCAGGTCATCGGCAAGAGCCGCAGCCACGTCGCCAACACGCTGCGCCTGCTCAAGCTGCCGGAACCGGTGAAGCAGTATCTCAACGACGGTGCGCTGACCGCCGGCCATGCCCGCGCGCTCGTGGTCGCGCCGGATCCCTCGACACTCGCCCGCAAGATCGTCGAGGAGGGGCTGACGGTGCGCTCGGCCGAGGCGCTCGCCCAAGCGGTGGTCGCCGAGCCCAAGGGGCGCGCCAAGACGCCGAAGCCGGAGAAGGACGCCGACACCAAGGCGCTCGAGAAGCAGCTTTCCGACGCCCTCGGCCTCGCGGTGGAGATCTCCCACAAGCCGAGCGGTGCCGGCGAACTGAAGATCCGCTACGCCTCGCTCGACCAGCTCGACGAGATCGTTCGCCGCCTCGCCGGGCATTGAACCGGGCTCCGGGACGCCCCGGAGCCTGGACGGATTCGGATCCGGATCGATTCCGCCCTGAAACGACCATGGACGGCGCCGAAGTCGATTCGGCGCCGTTTTTCTTGTCGGGTCGATGGAGTCGGGGGCGAAACGCCGGCGGCCCTCGTCAGCGGCGCGTCCTGATCGCCTGCTCGGCGACGCGGCCGATGGTGACCAGCGCGTCGGCGACGATCTGGCGGGACAGCGCCGGATTGAGGCGGGCGTCGCGGACGGTGTCGGCGAGCAGCTGTCCGGCCTTCTCGAGCCGGATTGCCGACCACGCGCCGAGCGCCAGGGTCATCTTGTCCTTGCGCTTGTAGAAAACCGGGGGACGCATGCCGTCGACGACGTCGGCGGGACGGCGTCCACCGTCGACGGCGCCGCGGGCCTCGTCGAGGCTCTGGAAGAAGCGCAGCGCGGAAAGGGCGAGGGTGCCAGGATCCATGCCGTCGGTCCAGGCGCGCCCGAGCGCCAGCGACAGGCCGGGAAGGTCGCCGACGGCGGCGGCATCGACCACGTCATCGAAGGCGACCGAGGCGCTGTCGCCGATCGTGGCGGCGACGTCGTCGACGCCGATGCGGCCCTTGCCGTGGGCGTAGAGGCAGAGCTTGCGCACCTCGGCGCGCGAGATCAGACGGTCGCCGCCGAGCTGGGCGACCAGCATGGCGCGGGCGTCGGGCGCGACCGAGAGCCCGGACGCCGCCGCCTCCTCGTCGACGAGCCGGCCGATCGCGGCGGCATCGTCGGCGTAGCAGGGGATGGCATAGGCGCCGCGTTCGCGCTCGAACAGGGTGCGGATCGGATTGGTTTTCTTGAGGTCGCCGGCGTCGAGGACGAAGGTGGTCTCGGGCGGCGGCGACTTGATCAGCGGCGTCAGGATGCCGGCGAGCGAGGGCCGGCTGCCGGCGTCGCGGACCAGGATGGCACGGCGGCCGCCGAACATCGAGACCGCGTAGGCCTCGTCGGGCAGTCGATTCGGATCCGAAGCGACCTGCGCGGCCTCGAGGCGGATCAGCGAGAACGGATCGGCCGGGTCGGCGGCGGCGGCGGCGAGCTTCTCGGCGCGTTCGGCGACGAGCCCGGCGTCGGGCCCGTAGACCAGGTAGAACGAAACCTCGGCCGGCGGGCGGGCGACGACGCGATCGGCGTCCTGGGCCTTGACCGCGACCATGCCGGCCGATCCTCAGTTGGTACCGGCGAGCGCGCCGGCGAGACGGAGGCGGATCTCCTGCGCGATGGTCTTGGCGGCGCGGTCCTCGGCGTCGCGCTGGGCGCGCAGGTTGGCGAAGCGCTGGGACGAGAAGTCGTAGGTGACGGTGTCGTAGGTGGTGCCGTGGGCGACGACGCGACCGGTGACGTTCTCGGTCAGGGTGTAGCTGACGGTGATCGCGACGAGGTTGGAGGTCGGCACCTCCTCGCGCTCCTGGATGTTCAGCTCGGTCTTCTGCTGGGTGACGATGAGCTTCAGCGTGTAGACCGGGTCGGCGAGGGCCGCACCGCCGCGCAGCGCGAAGATCAGCTCGTTCATCAGCGACTGGCCGAAGCGGTCGGTCTGCCGCTCGATCGCGATGCGGCCGAGCGCCTCGACGGTGCCGACCTCGGTCCCGCCGGGCGTGGAGCGCTCGGCGTAGAGCGGGCGGACCTGGCAGCCGCCGAGGAGCGCCGCCCCGGCGAGAGCGAGGGCGGCGAGGGCGGCGCGGCGGGTGCGACGGTCAGGCGACGACATTGACGATCCTCTGCGGCACCACGATCACCTTCTTCGGCGCCTTGCCGTCGAGCGCCTTGACCACCGCGTCGAGCGCCAGCGCCGCGGCTTCCACCGCGGCGGCGTCGGCGGTGCGCGGCACGGTGACGTCCGCGCGCTTCTTGCCGTTGACCTGGACCGGCAGGGTGATCTCGTCCTCGACCAGCAGCGCCCGGTCGGCCACCGGCCAGGACGCGGTGGCGACGAGGCCGTCGTGGCCGATGAGGTTCCAGCACTCCTCGGCGAGATGCGGCGTCATCGGCGCCATCACCTGGACGAGGACGGTCACGGCCTCCTTCAGGGCCGCGGCGGCGGCCGGGTCGGCGGCGATGCCGGCGCGGTCGTTGGCGACGGCGGAGCCGAGCACGTTGACCAGCTCGTAGATCTTGGCGAGCGCCACGTTGAAGCGCAGGCCCTCGAGGTTCTCCTCGACGGCGGCGAGCGCCTTGTGGGCGGCCTTGCGCAGGGCGGTCGAGCGCTCGGTGGCGGGCGCCGTCGCGTCGGGGCCGGCGTCGGCGACGAGGTCGACGGCGTCGCCGACGAGGCGCCAGACGCGCTGCAGGAAGCGCGCGGTGCCCTGGGCGCCGGCGTCGGTCCACTCGACGTCGCGCTCGGGCGGGGAGTCCGACAGCATGAACCAGCGCGCGGTGTCTGCGCCGTAGCTCTCGATGATGTCGTTGGGGTCGACGACGTTCTTCTTCGACTTCGACATCTTCTCGATCGGGCCGATCGTCACCGGCTCGCCGGTGGCGGCGAGCACGGCGCGGCGGCCGCCGGCGTCGACATCGACGCGGACCTCGGCCGGCGACACCCAGGCGCCGTCCGGCGCCTTGTAGGTCTCGTGCACCACCATGCCCTGGGTGAACAGGCCGCGGAACGGCTCGTCGAGGGAGAGATGGCCGGCCTTTTTCATCGCGCGGGTGAAGAAGCGCGAGTAGAGCAGATGCAGGATCGCGTGCTCGATGCCGCCGATGTACTGGTCGACCGGCAGCCAGGCGTCGGCGACCTCGGGGATGGTCGGGGCGTCGGCGTCGGGGGCGGTGAAGCGGGCGAAGTACCAGGAGCTGTCGACGAAGGTGTCCATGGTGTCCGTCTCGCGGCGCGCCGGACGGCCGCAGGTCGGACAGTCGACGTTCCGCCACGTCGGGTGGCGGTCGAGCGGGTTGCCGGGCCGGTCGAACTCGACGTCGTCGGGCAGGGCGACCGGCAGGTCCTTCGCCGGCACCGGCACGACGCCGCAGGACTCGCAGTGGATCACCGGGATCGGGCAGCCCCAGTAGCGCTGGCGCGAGATGCCCCAGTCGCGCAGACGGAAGTTCACCTGACGCTTGGCCTGTGGGGCGCCGTCGATCTCGACCGCCTCGAGCCGGCGGGCGACCTCGTCCTTGGCGGCGGGCACGGCCATGCCGTCGAGGAAGGACGAGTTGAACAGCCGGCCGTCGCCGGTGAAGGCTTCGTCGCCGACCGTGAAGGCGGTGGGATCGGCGCCTTCGGGCAGCACCACCGGGGTGACCGACAGGCCGTACTTGCGGGCGAAGTCGAGGTCGCGCTGGTCGTGGGCCGGGCAGCCGAAGATGGCGCCGGTGCCGTAGTCCATCAGCACGAAGTTGGCGACTTGGACCGGGAAGGCTTCGCCGGTGAACGGGTGGCGCACGGTCAGACCGGTGTCGAAGCCCTTCTTCTCGGCGGTCTCGAGGATCGCCACCGAGGTGCCCATGCGGTGGCATTCCTCGACGAAGGCGGCGAGTTCGGCATTCTCGGCGGCGAGCGCCTTCGTCAACGGATGGTCCGGCGACAGCGCCAGGAAGCTCATGCCGAACAGGGTGTCGGGCCGGGTCGTGAACACCTCGATGGTGCGGGCGCCGCCGGGCGCACCGTTGCCGGCGACCTCGAAGCGCACGCGCAGACCCTCGGACCGGCCGATCCAGTTGCGCTGCATGGTGCGCACCTTCTCGGGCCAGCGGTCGAGACCGTCCAGCGCGCCGAGCAGGTCGTCGGCGAAGTCGGTGATCTTCAGGAACCACTGGGTCAGCTCGCGCTGCTCGACCAGTGCGCCCGAGCGCCAGCCGCGGCCGTCGATGACCTGCTCGTTGGCGAGCACGGTCATGTCGACCGGGTCCCAGTTGACCTTGGACTGGCGGCGATCGACCAGACCGACCGCGAGCATGTCGAGGAACAGCTTCTGCTGGCGCGCGTAGTAGGCGACGTCGCAGGTGGCGAACTCGCGGCTCCAGTCGAGCGACAGGCCCATCGACTGCAACTGGCCGCGCATGGTGGCGATGTTGGCGTAGGTCCAGGCCTTGGGGTGGACCTTGTTCTGCATCGCCGCGTTCTCGGCGGGCATGCCGAAGGCGTCCCAGCCCATGGGGTGCAGGACGTTGAAACCCTTGGCGCGCTTGAAGCGGGCGACGACGTCGCCCATCGAGTAGTTGCGCACGTGGCCGATGTGGATGCGCCCGGACGGGTAGGGGAACATCTCCAGGACGTAGTACTTCGGCCGGGGATCGTCGTTGCGGGTCCGGAAGACCTCGGCCTCGTTCCAGGCCTTCTGCCAACGGGCTTCCGCCTCGCGGGCGTTGTAACGCTCGGTCGCCATGGGTTCCTGATCTTCTGATCCCGATCGCACGGCCGGGGAGGCCGACCGCGGGCGCATCTCGGGGGATTTCTGCTCGGATCGGGACCATCACCAGAAATGGGTGCGGGGGTCAATGGCGAGGGGCGCCGACGCGCCATCGGTGCCGCGTCCGCACGGCCGCGGAGCTCCGCTCCGCCTTGCCGGCCGCCGGGCGACCGTCTACCTAGGTCGGGACATATCCGCCACCCCGCCACGGACGAGACGCCCATGGAGTTCGAGAAGGGCCCCGACGACCCGGCCACGCGCCACGAGAACCCGCTCGTGAAGCTCGCCCTCGAGCTCGGACCGCTCGGCGTGTTCTTCTTCGCCAACGCCCGGGCCGACATCTTCACCGCCACCGCGGCCTTCATGGCGGCGATGGTGGTGTCGCTGGCGATCTCGTGGACGTTGACGCGGCGGCTCGCCGTGATGCCGGTGGTCACCGGCGTGGTCGTCCTGGTGTTCGGCACCCTGACGCTGGTGCTGCACGACGACACCTTCATCAAGATGAAGCCGACCATCGTCAATGGCCTGTTCGCGGCCGTCCTGCTCGGCGGACTCGCCTTCGGCAAGGCGCTGCTCGGCTACGTCTTCGACGGCGCCTTCCGGCTCGACGCGGCGGGCTGGCGCAAGCTGACGCTGCGCTGGGGCCTGTTCTTCGTCTTCCTCGCCGTCGTCAACGAAGCGGTCTGGCGCACCCAGACCACCGACTTCTGGGTCGCCTTCAAGGTCTGGGGGATCATGCCGATCACCCTGGTCTTCTCGGCCCTGCAGCTGCCCCTGATGAGCCGCCACGCCCTCGACCGGGATTGATCGATCGCCGTCAGTCGAGGCCGCCGCGCAGGGCCGCCGCGGTCGCGACCGGGCCGACCACGGCGGCGACCAGCGACACCGCGGTCAGAAGCAGGAAGGGCGTGCGGAAGGCGGCGGGGTCGAAGGCCACCGCCACCGAGGCCGACACGCCGAAGATCAGCACCGGGATGCAGAAGGGCAGCACCAGGATCGGCACCAGGAGGCCGCCGCGGCGCAGCGACACCGCCAGACCGGCGCCGATCGAGCCGATCAGCGTCAGCGCCGGCGTGCCGACGGCCAGCGTCGCCATGGTCGAGCCGATCTCGGCGGGGCGCATCGCCAGGAACAGGGCGAACAGCGGCGCGGCCAGCACCAGCGGCAGGCCGGTCGCGGTCCAGTGCGCCGCCGCCTTGACCAGCACCACGAGTTCGAGCGGCCGGCCGGAGGCGACGATCAGGTCGAGCGCGCCATCCTCGCGGTCGGCTTCGTAGAGGCGGTCGAGCCCGAGCAGGGTGGCGAGCAGGGCGCCGATCCACAGAACGGCCGGTCCGAGCCGGGACAGCAGGTTGAGGTCGGGTCCGACCGCGAAGGGGATGACCGACACCACGATCAGGAAGAACAGCACGCCCATCAGGGCGCCGCCGCCGACGCGGACCGCGAGCCGGAGTTCTCGCAGGAACAGGGCGGTCCAGGTGGTCACGCCACGGCCTCCGCGCCGGCGGGCGACAGCCGCAGCACCCGGGCCCGCGGCAGGTCGAGCGGCAGGTGGGTCGCCGCGATCAGCGCGCCGCCGGCGGCGACATGGGCGCGCATCAACTCGAGGAGACGGCGCTCCGAGGCGGTGTCGAGGGCGGCGGTCGGCTCGTCGAGCAGCCAGAGCGGGCGGCGCACGGCGACGAGGCGGGCGACCGCGAGCCGGCGCCGCTGGCCGGCCGAGAGATAGGCGGCGGGCAGGTCGGCGAGATCGGCGAGGTCGACCGCGTCGAGCGCCGCGTCGACCGGAAGGCCGCCGTCGGCGCCGAGGAAGTCGCGCCAGAAGGCGAGGTTCTCGGCGACCGAGAGCGCCGCCTTGAGGGCGTCGCGATGGCCGAGGTAGTGGCAGTGCGGGGCGACGTCGGTCTCGTCCTCGACGCCGTCGCCGATGACGCGGACCTCGCCCGCGGCGGGCCGGACGAGGCCGGTCAACGCCCGGATCAGGGTGGACTTGCCGACGCCGTTCGGGCCGACCAGCGTCATCGCCTCGCCGGGGGCGAGGGTGAAGGAGACGCCGTCCAGCACCCGCCGGCCGCCACGCTCGACGGCGAGGTCGCGCACCACCAGACGACGGGCCGGCAGCGTCGTCCCGGGATCTGGTGAAAAGGCGGGCATCGGTGGCGGCGATCCGGAGAAATTACGGGCAGCGCGGGGCCTTGAGACCGTCACGACAGCCGCTTCATATAGACTCACGTCATCCTAGTCACGCGGGTTGAAATTCACTATAAGGCCCGCGGGTTCTGAGGTCGGGATACGACCTTTACGTAAACGTCACTGGTTTTTCGCCCCGACGGCACCGCTTCACCGCTCGAAAAACCGGTGGCGGAGACGGCCCGGGGGCACCGGGTCCCGGGCGTCGCGCCCTCCCGCGCGGCAGTCCGGTCCCGGCCGACGGGCCACCCGCCGTCCAACCAAGGAAAGAGGGACCGTTCGCCGATGTCCTCGCTCGACAGCTTCAAGTGCCGCAGGGAACTCACCGCCGGCGGCAAGACCTACGTCTACTACTCCCTGACGGAGGCGGAGAAGAACGGTCTTTCCGGCGTCTCGCGCCTGCCCTTCTCGCTGAAGGTGCTGCTCGAGAACCTGCTCCGTCACGAGGATGGCCGCACGGTGACCGCCGAGGACATCAAGGCGGTGGTCGAGTGGCTCGGCCCGAAGACCTCCACCCAGGAGATCGCCTTCCGCCCGGCCCGCGTTCTGATGCAGGACTTCACCGGCGTGCCCGCGGTGGTCGACCTCGCGGCCATGCGCGACGCCATGGTGGCGCTCGGCGGCGACCCGTCCAAGATCAACCCGCTGGTGCCGGTCGACCTCGTCATCGACCATTCGGTGATCGTCGACGAGTTCGGCAACGCCGCCGCCTTCGCGCGCAACGTCGAACTGGAATACGAGCGCAACGGCGAGCGCTACCGCTTCCTGCGCTGGGGCCAGCAGGCCTTCGACAACTTCCGCGTCGTGCCGCCGGGCACCGGCATCTGCCATCAGGTCAACCTCGAGTATCTCGCCCAGACGGTCTGGACCCGCTCGGAGAACGGCTCGGAGGTCGCCTATCCCGACACGCTCGTCGGCACCGACAGCCACACCACCATGGTCAACGGCATGGCCGTGCTCGGCTGGGGCGTCGGCGGCATCGAGGCCGAGGCGGCCATGCTCGGCCAGCCGCAGTCGATGCTGATTCCCGAGGTGGTCGGCTTCAAGCTGACCGGCAAGCTGAAGGAGGGCGTCACCGCCACCGACCTCGTGCTGACGGTCACCGAGGCGCTGCGCAAGCTCGGCGTGGTCGGCAAGTTCGTGGAGTTCTACGGCCCCGGCCTCGACGCCATGAGCCTCGAGGACCGCGCGACCATCGCCAACATGGCCCCGGAATACGGCGCCACCTGCGGCTACTTCCCGGTCGACGCCGAGACGGTGCGCTTCCTCTCCGACACCGCGCGCGATCCCGCCCGCGTCGCCCTCGTCGAGGCCTATGCCAAGGCGCAAGGCCTGTGGCGGACCGCCGAGACGGCGGACCCGGAGTTCACCACCACGCTGTCGCTCGACCTTTCCGACGTCGAGCCCTCGCTCGCCGGTCCGAAGCGCCCGCAGGACCGCGTGCTCCTGAAGAACGCCAAGGAGGGCTTCCTGAAGTCGCTCGCCGGCGAGTTCAAGAAGACCGAGGCGGGCGAGCGCGCCAAGGTCGGCGGCACCGACTTCGACCTCGGCCACGGCGACGTGGTGATCGCGGCGATCACGTCCTGCACCAACACGTCGAATCCCTCGGTGATGATCGGCGCCGGCCTGCTCGCCCGCAACGCGGTCAAGAAGGGCCTGACGTCCAAGCCGTGGGTGAAGACCTCGCTGGCGCCCGGAAGCCAAGTGGTCGGCGAGTATCTCGCCAAGTCCGGCTTGCAGCCCGACCTCGACGCCCTCGGCTTCAACCTCGTCGGCTACGGCTGCACCACCTGCATCGGCAACTCCGGCCCGCTGCCGGAGGCGATCTCGAAGACGATCAACGCCGCCGATCTCGTCGCCGCCGCGGTGCTGTCGGGCAACCGCAACTTCGAGGGCCGCGTCAATCCGGACGTGCGCGCCAACTACCTCGCCTCGCCGCCGCTCGTGGTCGCCTACGCCCTCGCCGGCTCGCTGCAGGTGGATCTCACCACCGAGCCGCTCGGCACGGGCTCCGACGGCCAGCCGGTCTACCTCAAGGACATCTGGCCGACCTCGCGGGAGATCGCGGAGTTCATCCGCGCCAACGTCACCCGCGAGATCTTCGAGAAGAAGTACGCCGACGTCTTCAAGGGCGACGACAATTGGCAGGCGATCTCGGTCGCGGCCGGCCAGACCTTCGTCTGGGACGACAAGTCGACCTACGTCCAGAACCCGCCCTACTTCGTCGGCATGGGCCGCAAGCCGGGCGACGTCACCGACATCGTCGGCGCCCGCGTGCTCGGCCTGTTCCTCGACTCGATCACCACCGACCACATCTCCCCGGCCGGTTCGATCAAGGCGGCGAGCCCGGCCGGCAAGTACCTGCAGTCGAACGGCGTCGCGCCGGCCGACTTCAACCAGTACGGCACCCGCCGCGGCAACCACGAAGTCATGATGCGCGGTACCTTCGCCAACATCCGCATCAAGAACCAGATGGTGCCGGGCGTCGAGGGCGGCGTCACCGTCCACTATCCGGACGGCGCGCAGGCGCCGATCTACGACGTCGCCATGCAGTACCGCCACGAGGGCGTTCCGCTGGTGGTCTTCGCCGGCAAGGAATACGGCACCGGCTCGTCGCGCGACTGGGCGGCCAAGGGCACCAACCTCCTCGGCGTCAAGGCCGTGGTGGCGCAGTCCTTCGAGCGCATCCACCGCTCGAACCTCGTCGGCATGGGCATCGTCCCGCTGGTGTTCAAGGACGGCGAGAGCTGGCAGACGCTCGGCCTGAAGGGCGACGAGACCGTGACCATCCGCGGCCTCGAGACCGTCAAGCCGCGCCAGACGCTGACGGCCGAGATCACCTTCGCCGACGGCTCCACCAAGGCCGTCGACCTCGTCTGCCGGATCGATACGCTGGACGAGCTCGACTACTTCCGGAACGGCGGCATCCTGCACTACGTGCTGCGCCAGCTGGCGGCCTGACCGGCCGCCCGGCATCCGGGCCGACCGTGAAATGAAGAGGGCCCGCCGGACGATCCGTCCGGCGGGCCCTTCGCTTGTCGTGAACGTCTTGCGATCGGCGGTATCAGGCGGCGGTCGCGGCGTAGGCGGTGGCGGCGGCGACGATGACGCACGCCTGCGCCATCAGGCTGGCGCGGCCGAAGCCGCCGAGGCCGAGGCGCTCGGCGAGGTCGCGCAGGCCGGCGTCGACCGCCGGGAACACCTGGACCAGGAGACCGGCGGCGGCGAGCAGCAGCGCCGCCGAGATGCCGAAGCCGAAGGCGGCGACGACGACCCAGACGGCGAAGGTGACGCCGTGGATCACGCTCATCACCTGCAACGGATCGGCATGGTCGTCGAGGGCGGTCGCGGCGAAGCGGCCGCCGAGGCGGCACAGCACGCCGGCGGAACCGGCCGAGACCACGGAGCCGACGGTGACCAGGAGGCCGAGCAGCGTCAGCGAGAGCGGGGTGGCGGCGTCGATCATGCGGGTTGGTCCTGCACCGTTGTCGTTCTCGTCGGTGGCTCCTTGTCGCACGACACCCCTCGAGATCAGGCCAACGCCGATCCGAACATTTTTACGGTGCCGATAACGCCGGCTTCATCCTCACGGCCGCCACCCACGGTCGCCGTCCGGTCGCCGCGGACGACGTCCGCGTCCCGCTCAACGCGGCAGGCCGGCGTAATATTCCGCGAGCGCCTCGATCTCGTCCTCGGAGAGGCCGCGGGTCATCACGCGCATCTCGTGGTGGCGGCGGGTGCCCGCGTGGAAGGCGCGCAGCTGGTTGGCGAGGTAGAGGAGGTTCTGCCCGGCGAGGTGGGGCACCTCGGCGTCGCGGGCGATGCCGTCGACGCCGTGGCAGGGCTCGCATTCGGCGACGAGGCGGGCGAGGTCGGGTTCCGCCGCCCCGGCCGGTCCGACGAGGGCGACGGTCAGCGCCGCCGCCGCGAAAATCCGTGCGTTCATCGCCCGTCTCCCGTCCGATTCGGCGGCCGGCCCGTCGCCGACCGGCTCCACCCTACCAATTGACGAGACGGAATCGAGGCTTCCGGGCCCCCTTGTCGAACGAAAGTTCGAAGCTCCGGGCGTGGACGCCCCTGGGGGTGGCGGCCATAATGCCGGGCATCGAACAGGGGGCGTACCGCCGCGGGAGGACGGTCGGCGGAGCCCCCGCCAGGGAGGTCCCCGAAGATGTCCGGCGAAGTGTTTCCGGTTCCCGCGAGCGTGGCCGAGGCCGCCTACGTGGACGATGCGGCCTATCGGGCCATGTACCAGCGCTCCGTCGAGGATCCCGACGGCTTCTGGGGCGAGCACGGCAAACGGCTCGACTGGATCAAGCCGTACACCAAGGTCAAGGACACCCGCTACGCGCCGGACGTCTCGATCAAGTGGTTCGAGGACGGCACGCTCAACGTCTCGGCCAACTGCATCGATCGCCATCTCGCGACCCGCGGCGACAAGACCGCGATCATCTTCGAGGGCGACGATCCGAACGACAGCCGCCACATCACCTACCGCGAGCTCCACGCCGAGGTCTGCCGCTTCGCCAACGTGCTGAAGGCGCACGGCGTGAAGAAGGGCGACCGGGTCACGATCTACCTGCCGATGATCCCCGAGGCGGCCTACGCGATGCTGGCCTGCACCCGCGTCGGCGCGATCCACTCGATCGTGTTCGCCGGTTTCTCGCCGGACAGCCTCGCCGGCCGCATCGAGGACTGCGCCTCGAAGATCGTGCTGACGGCGGACGAAGGTCTGCGCGGCGGCCGCAAGGTGGCGCTGAAGGCCAACGTCGACGCGGCGCTCGCCAAGATCGGCGGCGTCGAGACCGTGGTGGTCGTCAAGCGCACCGGCGGCGCGATCGCCATGACCGAGGGGCGCGACGTCTGGTACCACGAGGAGGCCGCCAAGGTGCCGGCCGACTGCCCGCCCGAGGAGATGAACGCGGAGGATCCGCTGTTCATCCTCTACACCTCCGGCTCGACCGGCAAGCCGAAGGGCGTGCTGCACACCACCGGTGGCTATCTCGTCTACGCCTCGATGACGCACCAGTACGTCTTCGACTATCACGACGGCGACGTCTACTGGTGCACCGCCGACGTCGGCTGGGTCACCGGCCACAGCTACATCGTCTACGGCCCGCTCGCCAACGGCGCGACCACGCTGATGTTCGAGGGCGTGCCGACCTGGCCCGACGCCGGCCGATTCTGGCAGGTGGTCGACAAGCACAAGGTCAACATCTTCTACACCGCGCCGACCGCGATCCGTTCGCTGATGGGCGCCGGCAACGACCACGTGACCAAGACCTCGCGCGCTTCGCTGCGGATCCTCGGGTCGGTCGGCGAGCCGATCAACCCCGAGGCCTGGCTCTGGTACCACAACGTCGTCGGCCAGCAGCGCTGCCCGATTGTCGACACCTGGTGGCAGACCGAGACCGGCGGCATCCTGATCACCCCGCTGCCGGGCGCGACCGCCCTGAAGCCGGGCTCGGCGACGCGGCCGTTCTTCGGCGTCCAGCCGGCGGTGGTCGACGCCGAGGGCAAGTTCCTCGAGGGCGCGACCGAGGGCAACCTCGTGATCACCGACTCGTGGCCCGGCCAGATGCGCACCATCTACGGTGACCACGAGCGCTTCGAGCAGACCTATTTCTCGACCTACAAGGGCCTCTACTTCACCGGCGACGGCTGCCGCCGCGACGAGGACGGCTACTACTGGATCACCGGCCGCGTCGACGACGTCATCAACGTCTCGGGCCACCGCATGGGCACCGCCGAGGTCGAGAGCGCCCTCGTCGCCCATCCGAAGGTGTCCGAGGCGGCCGTGGTCGGCTATCCCCACGACATCAAGGGCCAGGGCATCTACTGCTACGTCACCCTGATGGCCGGCGAGGAGCCGACCGAGGCGCTGAAGAAGGAACTCAAGGACTGGGTGCGCCGGGAGATCGGCCCGATCGCCACGCCGGACCTGATCCAGTTCGCCCCCGGCCTGCCGAAGACCCGCTCCGGCAAGATCATGCGCCGCATCCTGCGCAAGATCGCCGAGAACGAGTTCGGCAGCCTCGGCGACACCTCGACCCTGGCCGATCCGGCCGTGGTGACCGACCTGATCGACAACCGCCAGAATTTGAAGTGAGAGGGCGGGTGGCCCGAACCTCATTGGGCCGCGGCCTTTGTTGAATGCTACTGAAGGGCTCCGATGGCTTCGTTCCATCGGGGCCCTTCTTCATTGCCGGGAACGATCTTCTCGTTCCGAACCCGCCGCGTATGCGTCTCCCAGTTTGCCTTCCGGACCGCGGAGCGCTCGAGGCCCCGACCGCGGCCGTAGACTCGCGCCCCTCTAAGCGAGCAGGGGGATCGGACGATGCGCGACAGGCTCTTCGTCCTCTTCGGACGGTCGGTGCGGCTCGAAGCGGAGGGACCGGTCGCCGTCCTGGCCGTGGTCGCGATTCTGGTCGCCGCGATGCTGCTGCGGTGAGGCGGCTGCCTTTTCCGTTTGCATCGCCCTGCCCGCCGCGCGATCATGACAGGCGGGTGACGGGGCGGCTCCGGTTCGGGAGGTGCGTTTGGCAGACGCTGCAGACGACGACAGGTTCTCGGCCGAACTGATCCCGCTGCGCCCGCGCGGTTCGGCCTCTCCCGGGACGGCGCCCCTCCAGAACGCTCCCCACGCCGGACCGCCGGCGCGCGAAAAACCCTTCGTTGCCTTCGACCGCCACGAGCTGTCAGAGATCCTCAAGGTCTACGGCCGCATGGTCGCCGCCGGGGAATGGCGCGACTACGCCATCGACACGCTCGCCGATCGCGCGGTGTTCTCGATCTTCCGCCGCAGCACCGAGATGCCGCTCTACCGCGTCGAGAAGAACCCCAAGCTCGCCCGCCGCCAGGGCGCCTACGCCGTGATCTCGCAGACCGGCGTCATCCTGAAGCGCGGCACCGACCTCTCCCGTGTGATCCGGGTGATCGACAAGAGCGTGTCGCTGGTCGACGCCTGAACGGTCGGCTGTTCGCGTCGCCCATCTCAGCCCACGGGAGGGGTCTCGTCACCGTCGCCGAGCGGGCGACGCATCAGCATCTGGTCGAGCCAGCGGCCGTGCTTCCAACCGACCGCGGGCGCTACCCCTACCGGCGTGAAGCCCGCCGCCGTGTGCAGGCCGATCGAGGCGGCGTTGGCGCTGTCGCCGATCACCGCCACCATCTGGCGGAAGCCGCGGGCGGTGCAGGCGTCGATCAGCGCCGCGAGCAGCCGGCGGCCGACGCCGCGGCAGTGCAGGGCCGGCGCGACGTAGATCGAATTCTCGACCGTGAAGCGGTAGGCGGCGCGCGGCCGGTAGCTGCCGGCGTAGGCGTAGCCGGCGAGGACGCCGTCCGCCTCGGCGACCAGATAGGGATAGCCGGCGTCCGTCAGCTCCTCGAAGCGGCGCAGCATCTCCGCGTCGTCGGGCGGATCGAGTTCCCAGGTGGCGGTACCGTGGAGGACGGCGTCGCGGTAGATCGCCGCGATCGCGGGAAGGTCGGACGGGGTGGCGGGACGGATCGTGACGTCGGACATGGCGGACCGGTCTGAAGGCTGTCGGAACGGTCTCCTTCGACCACGCCGGCGCCGCGGTGCCAAGTTCTCCGCCGCTGCGACCATTAAAAAAGGGCGCGGGATGGTCTCCCGCGCCCTCGGCGAACCGTCGTCGGTCCGGATCGTCGTCAGTCGCGCTGCTGGCCGAACAGCTGGAGCAGCATGACGAACATGTTGATGAAGTCGAGGTAGAGCTGCAGCGCGCCCATGATCGCCTTGCGGCCGGTGGTCGCGTAGTCGTCGCCCTCGAAATACATCTCCTTGATGCGCTGGGTGTCGTAGGCGGTCAGGCCCGCGAACACCAGCACGCCGATCGCCGACACGGCGAAGCCGAGCGCCGACGACTGCAGGAAGATGTTGACGATCGACGCGATCACGATGCCGAACAGGCCCATGATCAGGAACGAGCCGAAGGCCGAGAGATCGCGGCGGGTGGTGTAGCCGTAGAGGCTGAGCGCGCCGAAGCTCGCCGCCGTAACGAAGAACACCTGCGCCACCGACTGGCCGGTGTAGACCAGGAAGATCGACGACAGCGACAGGCCGACCAGGGCCGAATAGCCCCAGAACAGCGCCTGGGCCGCGCCGACGCTCATGCGGTGGATGCGGAAGGACAGGAACAGTACCGCGATCAGCGGGGCGAACATGATCACCCAGCGCAGCGGGCTCGTGAAGATTGCCGCGCCGAAGCCGGTCAGCAAAATGTTGCCGGCCTGAGCAACCGCGTTCGACGGATCGGTGGTAACCGCCGCACTGAAGGCGCCGATGGCGGCGAGGCCCGTCACCACGAGGCCGATGGCCATGTAGTTGTAGACCTTGAGCATGTAGGACCGGAGGCCCTGGTCGATGTCAGCGGCCCTGTCGGGCGCCACCGAGCCGTAGCGCATCTGGGCGTTGCGATCGGGGAATGCCATGGACCGTAACCCTTTCTGACCCTCTGGGAAGCGAGCGGCCCGCCGTTCGGGCGGACCTCGTCCCGGAATATGGGCGACACATTCCCCCCTCACAAGGGCGCGAAATCCGTGAATCCGCGGAGGGCGCAATGAAACTTCCGTCATGTGACGCCGAAGGTCCCGCCCGGACGCCCGCTACCGCCGCGAGTCTCCGGCGAGAGGCGGCTCGCGAAGCCGCCGCTCACAGGTCCCGCAGCACCGGTGCGGCCTTGCGGCCGAGGATGCGCCAGGTGCCGACGAGGCCGAAGCCGACCGTCAGCACCAGGGCGGAGCCGGCCGCGAGCGCGGCGACCGAGAGGTCGAGCACCGGCGGGATCTTCATGATGCCCTCGAGCACGCCATAGGCGGCCGCGGTGCCGGCGACGATACCGAACAGCGCCGCGGCAAGGCCGAGCAGCATGTACTCGGCGACGAAGGCGGCGAGCACCCGGGCGCGGGTGGCGCCGAAGGTCTTCAGCAGCACCGCGTCGTAGATTCGCTGGCGGTGGCCGGAGGCGAGGGCGCCGGCGAGCACCAGCACCGAGGCGACCAGGGCGACGCTCGCCGCCGCCCGGATCGCCAGAACGAGGTCGCCGACGAGGTCGTTGACGGCCGAGAGCACGTCCTTGACGCGGACGACGGTGGCGGTCGGGTAGGCGGCGACGACGGCCTTCATCAGCCCCGCCTCCTGTTCGCGGCTGCCGCCGCCGGGCAGGGCGGCGGTGGCGAGCACCGAATGCGGCGCGCCGGCGAAGGTGTTCGGCGAGAACACCATGACGAAGTTGATCGCGAGCGACTCCCACTCGACCCGGCGGGTGTTGGCGATCCGCGCCGTGAGCTCGCGGCCGAGCACGTTGACGGTGACGTCGTCGCCGACCTTCAGGCCGAAGCGGTCGGCGAGCTCGGCCTCGAACGAGACCAGCGGCGGGCCGGAATAATCCTTCGCCCACCACGTGCCCTCGGCGAGCGCGCCGCCGCGCGGCGGGGTGTCGGCGTAAGTGACGCCGCGCTCGCCGTCGAGCGCCCAGCGGGAGTCCGGCGGGGCGTCGATCTTGTCGACCGGCACGCCCTTCAGGGCGGTCAGGCGGCCGCGCAGCATCGGCACCCGCTCCAGCGTGGTGCCCGGCACGGTCTTCTCGACGAGGGCGGCGAAGCCGTCGGCGTCGGTCGACTGGACGTCGAGGAAGAAGAAGTTCGGCGCCTTCTCCGGGATCGTCGAGGTGAGCTGGGCCCGTAGCGAGCCGTCGATCAGCGCGAGCGTGACGAGCAGCGCGAGGCCGAGGCCGAGCGACAGGATCACCGACAGGGTCAGGCCGCCGGGGCGGTGGATGTTGCGCAGCGCGAGGCGCAGGCCCGTCGAGCGCACCGGCGGCGCCCGCCGCGCCGCCGCCATCACCGCGTGGGCGACGCCCGCGAGCAGCACGAAGGTGACCGCGATCGCGGCCACGAAGACGGTGGCGACAAAGCGGTCGTAGGCGGCGGTGATGGTGAGGGCGGCGAGCGCCACCACCGCCGCCGCGGTGGCGAGGCGGTAGCGCCAGCGCGGCCAGCGCCGTTCGGGCGCGACGCGGTCGCGGAACAGCGCCGCGACCGGCACGTCGTGGGCGCGGCCGAGCGCCCAGAGCGCGAAGGCGAGGGCGGTGACGACGCCGTAGAGCGCGGCGAGCGCCAGTTCCGAGGGGTAGACGCCGATCTCGATCGGCAGGTCGAGCGCCGCGGCGAGGACGTCGCCACCGAAGGTGGCGAGCAGGAGCCCGGCGGCGAGGCCGATCGCGACACCGATCGCGGTGATCGCCTGGATCTCGATAAGGTAGATTCCGACGACGAAGCCCCCCGGCGCGCCGAGCGCCTTGAAGGCGGCGATGCTGTCGCGTTTGCGGTCGACGAAGGCCTTGACCGCGTTGGTGACACCGACGCCGCCGACCACCAGGGCGGTGAGGCCGACCAGCGTCAGGAATTCGGCGAAGCGTTCGACGTTGCGCTTCAGGCCGGGCGAGGCGTCGTCGCGGCTGGCGATGCGCCAGCCGGCCTCGGGGAACGCGGCCTCGACGGCGGTGCGCACCGCGGCGACCCGCTCGTCGGTCGGCTCGCCTGCGAGCTTCAGCCGGGTCTGCCACCGAACGAGACTGCCGGGCTGGACGAGGCCGGTGGCGTCGAGGGCGGCGCGGCTCATCATGACGCGCGGGCCGAAGTCGATGCCGCTGCCGATCTTGTCGGGCTCGGCGGCGACCGTGGCGGTCACCACCATGGTCGCCCGGCCGATCGTCACGGCGTCGCCGACGGCGGCGTCGAGGCGGGCGAGCAGCAGGGGATCGACGGCGACGCCGAAGCGGCCGTCGGGACGCGGGGCGAGGGCATCGGCGAGCCGGACCGGCTGCTCGAAGGCGACCGTGCCCGACAGCGGATAGGCGTCGTCGACCGCCTTGATCTCGACCAGGGCCGAGGTCGCGCCGTCGCCGGTGCGCGCCATCGAACGCAGGCTCGCGATCGTGGAGGTCCGGCCCTGGCCGTCCAGGAAGGCAGCCTCCGCGGACGAGGGCATCCGCTGGCTGAGGGTGAAGGAGAGGTCGCCGCCGAGGATGGTGCCGCCCTCGCGGGCGATGCCTTCGGTGATGCCTCGCGTCACCGAGCCGACGCCGGCGATGGCGGCGACGCCGAGGGCGATGCAGGCGACGAAGATGCGGAAGCCGGAAAGGCCGCCGCGCAGTTCGCGCCGGACGAAGCGGAGGGCGGCGGCGAAGGGCGGCGCGGTCGGCGCGGCGACGAAGGCGCTCATCTCGGCTCCGGGTCAGACGGTCGCGACGGCGCGCGGGGCGAGGCGGACGTCCTCGACGATCTCGCCGGAGCGCATCGCGATGCGGCGGTCGCAGCGGTCGGCGAGGGCGCGGTCGTGGGTGACGATCACCAGCGTGGCGCCGCGGCGGGCCTTGGCGGCGAACATCAGCCGGACGATTTCCTCGCCGGTCTCGGCGTCGAGGTTGCCGGTGGGCTCGTCGGCGATCAGCACGGCGGGTTCGGGGGCGAGGGCGCGGGCGATGGCGACGCGCTGCTGCTCGCCGCCGGACATCTCGGCGGGATGGTGGTGCAGCCGGTGGCCGAGGCCGACGGCGGCGAGCTCGGCCTCGGCGCGGGCGAAGGCGTCGCGGCGGCCGGCGAGTTCGAGCGGCACGGCGACGTTCTCGAGCGCCGTCATGGTCGGCATCAGGTGGAAGGACTGGAACACGATGCCGATCCGGCGGCCGCGGAAGCGGGCGAGGGCGTCCTCGTCCATGCGGTCGAGCCGCTCGCCGGCGATCTCGACGCCGCCGCGGTCGGCGCGTTCGAGGCCGGCCATCACCATCAGCAGTGTCGACTTTCCGGAGCCGGACGGACCGACGATGCCGACGCTCTCTCCGGGGGCGACGGAGAGGCCGAGACCCTTCAGGATGTGGACGCGGGCGGCACCGCTGCCCAGACTGAGGTCGACGTCGGACAGGAGGATCTGCGGTCTTTCCAAGATCGGGTCCTATATCGGGTGCGGCGGCGTCGGTGCCGGTCAACGGATATGGGTAGACGAGAAATGGCTTCCAGGTTCGGTCACGATGCGGTGAGCGCGGTTTTCGCGATGGTGCTGGCCATCATGGCCGCGCTGCCCGCCGCCGCGGCGCCGATGACGATCCTCGCGCTCGGCGACAGCCTGACCGCCGGCTACGGCCTGCCGGCCGCCGAAGCCTTCCCGACCCGCCTCGAGGCGGCGCTGAAGGCGAAGGGCCGCGACGTCCGCATCGTCAACGGCGGGGTCTCCGGCGACACCGCCAGCGGCGGGCTGGCGCGGCTCGACTGGTCGCTGACGCCCGACGTCGAGGGCGTGATCCTCGAACTCGGCGCCAACGACATGCTGCGCGGCGTCGATCCGGCCGAGACGCGCAAGGCGCTCGACGCCATCCTCGGCAAGCTGTCGGCGCGCGGGCTGCCGGTGCTGGTCGCCGGGATGCGGGCGGCACCCAACCTCGGGCCGGCCTTCCGTGACGCCTACGATCCGATCTACCCGGATCTCGCGGCAAAGCACGGCGCGCTCCTCTACCCGTTCTTCCTCGACGGCGTCGCCGCCGACGCCGCCCTCAACCAGGCCGACGGCATCCACCCGAACGTCAGCGGCGTAGACGTCGTGGTCGAGCGGATCCTGCCGGCGGTGGAATCGTTGATCGATCGGATCGAAAACTCTCGTTAGACACCGGCACCCGCGCTCGCCAGGATCCGGCCGCGCGACACGCCGGAGACGATCCCGATGAGCTTCCTCGACCACGTCCGCCTGATGGCGAGCTACAACACCTGGATGAACGGCCGGATCCTCGACGCCGTCGCGCGGCTCGATCCGGACGCGCGCTGGGCCGACTGCGGCGCCTTCTTCGGCTCGGCGATGGGCACGCTGAACCACCTCGTGGTCGCCGACCTGATCTGGCTGCGCCGCATCGCCGGCCATCCGGCAGGGGCGCCGCTCGCCGGTGCCCTCGACGGCCTGCCGGTTCCGACGGCCCTCGCCGACGTCCTCTTCCGCGACCTCGCCGACCTCCGCGCCGCCCGCACGCGGATCGACGCGGCGATCGAGTCCTTCGCGGCGGCGCTGACCGAGGCGGACCTCGACGTCCCCCTTGCCTATCGCCGCGTCAGCGGCGAAGGTCACGTCAAGGCCCTCGGGCCCGTCCTGAGCCACGTCTTCAACCACCAGACCCACCACCGCGGACAGATCACGACCCTGCTCACCCAGGCCGGGATCGATCCGGGCGCGACGGACGTGATCCTGCTCGTGCCCGACGCCGACTGATCGGCCTGCCGCGCTCCGGAGCCTCCCCCGACATGCAGAAGCGGCGTCTCGGCCGATCCGGCCCGATGGTCTCGTCCATCACGCTCGGTACCATGACCTTCGGCGAACAGAACACGGAAGCCGAGGGCCACGCCCAGATGGACCGGGCGTTCGACGCCGGCGTCGACATCCTCGACGCCGCCGAGCTCTACCCGATCCCGCCGAAGCCGCAGACCACCGGGCGCACCGAGGAGATCGTCGGCAGCTGGATGAAGGCCCGCGGCAACCGCGACCGCGTCACCGTCGCCACCAAAGTGGTCGGGCGCACGGTGATGGACTGGTTCCGCGACGACGGCTCGCCCGGCCGGCTGATCCGCAGCCAGATCGTCGAGGCGGTCGAGAAGTCGCTGCGCCGGCTGCAAACCGACGTGATCGACCTCTACCAGGTGCACTGGCCCGACCGCGAGGTGCCGGGTTTCGGCTCCAACCCGACGCGCTGGGCCCGGGTCGAGCCGGCCTCGGACGAGACCGCGATCGAGGAGAGCGCCGCCGTGTTCGCCGACCTCGTGCGCGAGGGCAAGATCCGCTGGCTTGGTCTCTCCAACGAGAGCGCCTGGGGCACGATGCGCTGGATCGCCGCCGCCGAGAAGGGGATCGGGCCGCGCCCGATCGCGATCCAGAACGCCTACAGCCTCCTGAACCGCACCTACGAGGTGGCGCTGGCCGAGGTCGGCGAGCGCGAGGGCGTCGGCCTGCTCGCCTATTCGCCGCTCGCCCAGGGCTATCTCACCGGCAAATACGCCGGCGGCGCCCTGCCGGAAGGCAGCCGCAAGCGCCTGTTCGACCGGCTACAGCGCTACGAGAAGCCGGGCACCGCGGCGGCGGTCGACGCCTATGTCGGGCTCGCCCGCGACTTCGGGGTCGACCCGGCGACCTTTGCTGTCGCCTTCACGCTGAACCAGTCCTGCTGCACCTCCTCGATCATCGGGGCGACGACCCCGGCGCAGCTCGAGACCTGCCTCGCCGCGGCGCGGCTGGAATGGACGGCGGCGATGCAGCAGGCGGTCGACGCCGTGCACCAGCGGGTCGGCAACCCGGCGCCCTGACACCGCGCCGGACCGCCCGTCGCCGCCGAGAGGAGCGGTGGACATCGGCGGTGCCGGCGGCTACTCGGAGCGGCGCCGCCGCTCCGGGCGGTCCCGCCCGCCGGACCTTCCCCGCTCATGAAATCGCGTCTCGACGCCGCAACGCTCGCCCTCCTCGTCGTCTGCTGCGCGTCGTGGGGCCTCAACCAGACCGCCGTGAAGGTGACGCTCGCCGGGGTCGGTCCGGCGAGCCAGCTGGCGATCCGATCGGCGGTGGCGACGCTGCTGGTGCTGGCGTGGTGTCGCCTGCGCGGCATCCGGCTGTTCGAGCGCGACGGTACGCTCCGGCCGGGACTCCTGGTCGGCGCCGCCTTCGGCATCGAATTCGTGCTGCTGTTCGCCGGCCTGCAGTTCACCACCGCGTCGCGCTCGGCGATCCTGCTCTACCTCGGCCCGTTCCACGTCGCGGTCGGCGCACATCTCTGGCTCGGCGAACGGCTCGACGGCGGCCGGATCGCCGGCCTCGCGGTCGCCTTCGCCGGGGTGGTGCTGGTGTTCTCGACCGGCGGCGCGACCGCGGGACCCGACCACCTGCTCGGCGACGCCTTCAGCGTGCTCGCCTCGATCGCCTGGGCCGCCTGCACGCTGACGATCAAGCGCACCGCCCTCGCCGCGGCACCCGCGGAGAAGACGCTGCTCTACCAGCTCGCGGTCTCCGCCGTGATCGGCCTCGCGGTGGCGCTCGTCCTCGGCGAACCGGCGCCGACGCTGCCGACGCCGGTGGTCGGCTGGTCGCTGGTCTACCAGGGCGTCTGGATCAGCGCGGTCACCTACGTGATCTGGTTCCAGCTGGTGCGCACCCACCCGGCCGGCCTGCTCTCGGCCGCCACTTTCATGACGCCGGTGTTCGGCGTCGTCGGCGCGGTGCTGCTCCTCGGCGAGCCGGCGTCATGGCGGCTCGCCGGGGCGGTGGCGCTTGTCGCCGTCGGCATCCACCTCGTCAACCGGCCGCGCCGGATCGTCCCGGCGGCGTGACGGCGCGCGCGCGGCTTCAGGCGCCTTCCTCGGAGCGCCATTCGTCGATGGCGTCGAGGAAGTCGCGGGCGTAGCGCTTCAGCTTCTCCGCGCCGACGCCGTGGACCTCGGCCATCGCCTCGCGGGTCGCAGGCTTCAGCGCCACCATCGACCACAGCGCGGCGTCGCCGAACACCATGTAGGGCGGCACGGCCTGTTCGCGGGCGAGCGCGGCCCGGCGGGCGCGCAGCCGCTCGAACAGGCGGGCGTCCGCCGTGTCCGGCGCGGCGCGCTCGATGGCGGGGCCGCCGCGGCGGCCCATGGAACGCCGGGTCGGCTTCTCGGCGGCGTGACGCAGGGTGACTCGGGTCTCGCCCTTCAGAATCGGCCGCGCCGCCGCGGTGAGGCGGAGCGCACCGTAGGCGTCGTGGTCGACCTCGACGACGCCGGCGGAGACGAGCTGGCGCAGCACCGAGCCCCAGGCCTTGGCGTCCATGTCGGCGCCGACGCCGAAGGTGCGGATCTGGTCGTGCTGGAACTTGACCACCTTCTCGGTGCGTTTGCCGACGAGCACATCGACGACGTGGCCGGCGCCGAAGCGCTCGCCGGTGCGCAGGATCGCCGACATCGCCTTCTGCGCCGCCTCGGTGCCGTCCCAGCGCGCCACCGGGGTGACGCAGGTGTCGCAGTTCATGCAGCCGCCCTGATGGGCCTCGCCGAAATGGCGCAGGATGGTCTGGCGGCGGCAGTCGCAGGTCTCGCAGAGTGCGAGCAGGGCGTCGAGCTTGGCGCGCTCGACGCGCTTGACCGTCTCGGGCGCCTCGCCCTCCTCGATCATGCGGCGGCGGGTGACCACGTCCGACATGCCGAACAGCATGAAGGCCTCCGACGGCAGGCCGTCGCGGCCGGCGCGGCCAGTCTCCTGGTAGTAAGCCTCGATCGAGGACGGCAGGTCCATGTGGACGACGTAGCGCACGTCGGGCTTGTCGATGCCCATGCCGAAGGCGACGGTCGCGACGAGGCAGAGGCCGTCCTCCTTCAGGAAGGCGTCCTGGTTGGCGGCGCGCACGCCACGGTCGAGCCCGGCGTGGTAGGGCAGGGCGCGGATGCCACGGCCCTGCAGCCACTCCGCGGTCGTCTCCACCGACTTGCGCGACAGGCAGTAGACGATGCCGGATTCCTCGGGGTGCCGGGCGAGCACGTCGAGCAGCTGGCGGCGCGGCTCGGTGCGGTCGGCGATGGTGTAGGCGATGTTCGGCCGGTCGAAGGACGACAGGAAGATGCGCGCGTCGTCGAGACGCAGCGAGCGGGCGATGTCCTCGCGTGTGCGCGGGTCGGCGGTGGCGGTGAGCGCGATCCGCGGCACGCCCGGGAAGCGCTCGGCGAGGAGGCCGAGGCCGGCGTATTCGGGCCGGAAGTCGTGGCCCCACTGGCTGACGCAGTGCGCCTCGTCGACCGCGAAAAGCGCGATCTCGAATTGCTCGAGCCAGTCGAGGAACTGCGGCATCAGGAGCCGCTCGGGGGTGACGTAGAGCAGGTCGAGCCGGCCGGCGCGCATCGCTTCGCGGGCGGCGCGGGCCTCGTCGGCGTCGAGCGTCGAGTTGAGGGCCGCGGCGGGGACGCCGGCCTGACGCAGCGCCTCGACCTGGTCGCGCATCAGCGCCACCAGCGGCGACACCACGATGCCGGTGCCGGGCCGGGCGATCGCCGGGATCTGGTAGCAGAGCGACTTGCCCTTGCCCGTCGGGAACAGCACCAGCGCGTCGCCGCCGCCGGCGACGTGGCGCACCACGTCCTCCTGCTGCGGACGGAAGGAGGGGAAGCCGAAGACGGCGCGCAGGATCTCGGCGGGGTCGCGCCCGCCGCCGGCCGCGGCGCTCACTCGAGCCCCGCGATGGCGCGGGCGAAGTCGCGCGCGGCGAAGGGCTCGAGGTCGTCGACGCTCTCGCCGACGCCGACGAAGTGGACGGGCAGGCCGAATTTCTGGGCGATCGCAACCAGGATGCCGCCGCGGGCGGTGCCGTCGAGCTTGGTCATGACGAGGCCGGTGACGCCGGCGGTCTTGCCGAAGACGTCGACCTGGTTGAGCGCGTTCTGGCCGGTGGTGGCGTCGAGCACCAGCAGCACCGAGTGCGGCGCGGTCGGGTCGACCTTGCGGATGACGCGGACGACCTTCTCGAGCTCGGCCATCAGCTCGGCCTTGTTCTGGAGCCGGCCGGCGGTGTCGATCATCAGCACGTCGCGGCCCTCGGCGCGCGCCTCCGTGAGGGCGTCGAAGGCGAGGCCGGCGGCGTCGGAGCCGACCGGGCGGGCGAGCACCGGCACGCCGGTGCGCTCGCCCCAGACCTTGAGCTGGTCGATGGCGGCGGCGCGGAAGGTGTCGCCGGCGGCGAGCATCACCGAGCGGCCCTCGGCGCGGTACTTGGCGGCGAGCTTGCCGATGGTGGTGGTCTTGCCCGAGCCGTTGACGCCGACCACCAGGATTACGTGCGGCTTCAGAGCGCCGTCGAGCACCAGCGGCGCGGCGACCGGGGCGAGCACCTTCTCGACCTCTTCGGCGAGCACGCCCTTGACCTCGGCGTCGGTGACGTCCTTGCCGTAGCGGCCGGCGGCGAGGCGCTTGGTGATCGCGGTCGCGGTGGCGACGCCGAGGTCGGCCTGGATCAGGACGTCCTCGAGCTCCTCGAGGGTCTCGTCGTCCAGCTTGCGCTTGGTGAAGATCGCGACGATGCCGGTGCCGATCGCCCCCGACGAGCGGGAGAGGCCGGCCTTCAGCTTCTGGAACCACGACTGCTTCGGCGCCGGAGCGGGCGGCGGCACGGGAGCGGGCTCGACGGCGCGGGCCGCCAAGGGTGCGGGGGGGAGAGGCGGCGTCGGCGCGGGGGCGGGCACGACGGGTTCCGCCGCGCGGGCCTCGGGTTCGCGCGGCGTCGCCACGATCGCGGGCGCGGCTTCGGCCGGCTCGGGGGCGGCCGGCGCGGGCTCGGCCGTCCGGGCTTCGACCGGCTCCGGTTCGGCCGGCTCCGGTTCGGCCGGGCGGACCGGTGCGCCGTCGATGCCGAAGCCGCCCGGCACCGGGGCGATCGAGGCGGGCAGCGCCGGTTCGGCGGCCGCGTCGGGCGCGGGCGCCGTCTTGCCGCCGAACAGGCGGCTGAAGAATCCGGGCTTCTTCTCTTCGGCCATCGGGCGTTCGATCCTGTCGTGTCGCGCCGGCGGCCGGTCAGGCCGCGCGGGCGGTGAGGGCGCGGGCGGTGTGGCCGGTGACGACGGCCGGGACGATCTCGCCGGGCGCGCCGCGGTCGATCTCGGTCAGGGTGAACTGTTCGGTGCGGCCGAGGCCGGCCTTCTCCACCAGCACGAGCCGGTGGCGGCCGGTCTCGGCGGCGAAGTGGCGGGCGAGGGCGGCGTCGCCCTTCTCGCGCAGGCGGGCGGCGCGTTCCTTCACCACCGTCTTGTCGACCTGGGGCATCCGCGCCGCCGGGGTGCCCGGGCGCGGCGAATAGGGGAAGACGTGGAGGTGGGTGAGGCCGCAGGCGTCGACGATGGCGAGCGAGCCGGCGAACATCGCCTCCGTCTCGGTCGGGAAGCCGGCGATGACGTCGGCGCCGAACACCATGTCCGGGCGCAGCCGCCGGGCCTCCTCGCAGAAGCGGATCGCGTCGGCCGAGAGGTGGCGCCGCTTCATCCGCTTCAGGATCAGGTCGTCGCCGTGCTGCAGCGACAGGTGCATGTGCGGCATCAGCCGCTCTTCCTCGGCGATCGCCCGCATCAGGTCGTCGTCGGCCTCGATCGAGTCGATCGAGGAGATCCTGAGGCGCTTCAGGTCGGGGATCTCGCGCAGGACGGTGCGGGCGAGCCGGCCGAGCGGCGGCCGTCCCGGCAGGTCGGCGCCGTAGGAGGTGAGGTCGACGCCGGTCAGCACGACCTCGGCGTAGCCGTTCTCGACGAGGCGGCGGATCTGGCCGACCACGTCGCCCATCGGCACCGAGCGCGAATTGCCCCGGCCGAACGGGATGATGCAGAAGGTGCAGCGGTGGTCGCAGCCGTTCTGGACCTGCACGAAGGCGCGGGCCCGCCCCTCGAAGCCGTCGACGAGATGCAGCGCGGTCTCGCGCACGCTCATGATGTCGTTGACCCGCGTCTTCTCCTCGGCGGAGACGCCGAAGTCGGGCAGGGCGCGGTAGGCGGCGGCGTCGGTCTTGTCGGCGTTGCCGACCACGAGGTCGACCTCGGCCATGGCGGCGAAGGCGGCGGGGTCGGTCTGGGCGGCGCAGCCGGTGACGACGATGCGCGCGCCCGGGTTGTCGCGGCGGGCGCGGCGGATCGCCTGACGGGCCTGGCGCACGGCCTCGCCGGTCACGGCGCAGGTGTTCACCAGCACCGCGTCGGTGAGGCCCGCCTCGGCGGCCTTCTGCTTCATCACCTCGGACTCGGCCGTGTTGAGGCGGCAGCCGAAGGTGATCACCTCGATCGCCATGGCGGGGATCCGTGCTCCCGTTCGCAGGGGTGGGTCGGGCGGTATATGGCGGAAACGGCCGCGGAATGCCAGAGTGGAGCGCTCCCGCGTGCGTCCGGCGGACCGTAAGGGGGCATGGGACGCCGGCCGGGGCCGGCGTCGCCGCGTTCCGGGGGGATCGTCACATGCACCGCATCGCCGCCACCGCCGTCGTCGCCATCGCCGCCGCGCTCGCGGCCCTGCCGGCCGTCGCCGGGCCGGTGCCGGATCCGCCGGTGTACTTCGGCGCCACGATGCAGCAGCGCTCCTACGCCTCGTGCACGCCCGCCAACGCCTGCTCCGTCGCCTTCTCGCCGGTGGCGGCGGGCCACCAGATGATGGTCACGGACGTCAGCTGCGACGCGCAGGTCTTCTCGTCGACCTTCTACGTGGTCCAGTCGCTGCTCCGCCTGACGAGCGCCGGCGGCGGGTCGTCGGGCCGTGCGGCCTACCTGACGCCGATCCAGATGGCTTCCACGGCCGGCATCAAGCACTATCGGCTGTCGGAGCCGGTCAAGCTGGTCGTCAACGCCGGCGAGACGCCGCAGCTGTCGATCGCGCTCAACGGCACCGCCTCCACCGTGATGCTCGACTGCACGCTCACCGCATCGGTGCGCTGAGACCCGCCCCGGTCGACACCGCGAACACGGCCGCCGGCACGGCGCCGTCGTATTCGTGTTCCGCCGGGCCGGTCATCAGGATGCGGTCGGCGTCGGTCCAGGTGATCACGAGATCGCCGCCGGGCAGCGACACCGTCACCGTCCGCCCGGTCCGACGCGTGCGCGCGGCCGAGACGGCGGCGGCACAGGCGGCCGAGCCGCAGGCGCGGGTCAGGCCGGCACCGCGCTCCCACACCTTCAGCGTCAGCGCGTCCGGGGCCGTGACGTGCGCCAGCGAGATGTTGGCGCGCTCGGGGAACAGCGGGTGGTTCTCGAGCATCGGCCCGATCCGGCCGAGGTCGAGTGCCTCGACGTCGTCGACCCAGAAGATCGCGTGGGGATTGCCGACGTTGACCACGGACGGCGAGTGCAGGATCGGCGCGTCGATCGGGCCGATCTGCAGTTCGATCGCGCGCGTGTCGTGGAACGGTTCGGCGAGCGGGATGTCGGCCCAGCCGAACTTCGGCGTGCCCATGTCGACGGTGACGGCGCCGTCGCCGGCGTCGGTGCAGACGAGCAGGCCGGCGCGGCTCTGGAGCAGGACGCGGCTCGCACCGGTGCGGGCGAACTCGCGGGCGGCGACGCAGCGCGTGCCGTTGCCGCAGGCGAAGGATTCCGAACCGTCGACGTTGAAGATCCGCATCGCCGCCGCGGTGCCGGGCGTCACCGGGTCGTAGAGCACCATCATCTGGTCGAACCAGCCGCCGGGCAGCGCCGCGATCGCGCGGGCGGCGGCGGCGTCGACCCGTTCGGGCCGGCCGCGCAGGTCGAGCACGACGATCTCGTTGCCGATGCCGTTCATCTTCACGAAGGAGAGGTCGCCGCCCATGTCGCCGCCGGATGTCGAGGTCGTCAGGTTTTCTTCTAACCGGTTTGCCGCGCCGCCAGAAGCCCGGCCGTCGCCGGTCGGTCCGTAAGGAGATGGTGCAACCCGGGCGGGCGCGCAACGACCGTTCCGGTCGGCCGGCTCCCGCCCCGGTGCGAAAACCCGAACCGAGGGAAGACCCATGACCCGCTCGACCACCGCGGCGCTCGCCGCCACCGTCCTCCTCGCCGCCGCCGGTTCCGCCGCGGCCGCCCCGACCATCGCCGGCGCCTACTACCAGGAACAGACGCTCAAGCTCTGCAGCGGCGTCTCCGCCTGCGAACTCATGTTCACCGCCGTTCCCGCCGGCAAGTCGCTGATCCTCACCGACGTCGCCTGCGTCGCCACGATGACGTCGTCGAGCACGCTGTCGGCCCTCTCGGTGTCCTCGCGCACCGCCGCCAACGTCCTGGTGGCGCGTACGAGCTACCCGACCGCCACCACGCTGTCGGTGGTCGGCGGCATCCGGCGCTACCAGGCCCAGGCCGAACTCACCCACATCGTCGCCGCACAGGAGAGGCCGCGCGTCTATGTGGAAGCGAATCCGGCGCCGGCGTCCTTCGTGGCGCAGTGCTCGATCTCCGGCCTGCTGCAGTGACGGTCGGGCCGCCGCCCTGCGGCGGCGATGCCTGATGCACCTGATCCACGGCCCCGGTTCTGCGACCGTTCTGAAACGAATGAAACGGAACCGGGCGCCGTGGTGTCCACGGGACGAAACGCGGGGCGCCTAGGGTTCTCTCACGGCCGGCCGAGACGGACCACGGGTCCCGGGGCCGGCGAACAGAACCCGCTTCGACACCCCGCACCACCCGGCGCCGGCCCGTCCGCCAGCGCCCCACCCGTTCCGAAGGACACGACCGTGACCATCGCCCGCACCACCTTCGCCGCCGCCCTCGCGACCCTCGCGCTCGGCATCGCCGTCCCCCACGCCTCCGCCGCCCCGATCGTCGTCGGTACCGACTACGCCGAGCGCTCGATGGGCAGCTGCCCCAACAAGGCGGAGTGCACCGTCACGTTCAGCGCCGTCCCGGCGGGCAAGTCGCTCGTCGTCACGGATGTCAGCTGCAGGGGGCAGATCCCGGTCAACAAGAAGCTCGTCAGTCTCCAGATGACCAGCGCTAAGCCGGACGGTTATTACAATTACATCGACAACGTCATCGAATTCAATACTCCGGTTCCGAACGGTCTCTACAACGCCTACCAGGGTCATCAGCAGATGCGCTTCGTGATCTTCGCGGGCGAGAAGCCGATCGTGACCAATCTCAGGGCCGATTTCGTCGGCGAGAATTTCCTCGTCTGCTCGATCGTCGGCATCCTGAAGTGAACTTCGACGCGGCGCGACCGGAGGGGTCGTGCCGCGTGCGGACGAAACACGCCGCGCCCGACCCGATGCACCGCCACGACGGACATCGATTTCCGGACCCGCCCGGTCCGATCCGCGAACCATCCGGCGCCAGCCGTCTCCGGCGCGCCCCCGAACATCCAGAGGACACCACCATGACCATCGCCCGCTCCGCCTTCGCCGCCGCCCTGGCCACGCTCGCCTTCGGCGCCGCCGTCCCCCACGCCTCCGCCGCCGCGACCATCGTGGGCAGCGACTACAACGACCGCGTCCTCGCCAACTGCTACGGCAAGGCCGAGTGCGCCGCTTCCTTCAGCGCCGTCCCGGCCGGCAAGACGCTCGTCGTCACCGACGCCAGCTGCCGGGGCTCCATGCCCAACGACCAGAAGCTGGTGTACCTGCAGCTGAACAGCCTCAAGGCCAACGGAAGCTACAACTACATCGACAGCGTCATCGCGTTCGGCAATCAGATCACGAACGGACTCGACAACACCTACCAGGCTCACCAGGAGATGCGCTTCGTGGTCTACGCCGGCGAAAAGCCGGTCGCGAGCACTCTCAAGGACAAGTCCGCCGGCAACAACTACATGGTCTGCTCGATCGTCGGCGTCCTGAAGTGACCTTCGGCGCGGCGCGGCCGAACGGGCCGCGCCGCGACGATCCGCGGTCGGCTCGACGTGCGACCGGTCGCGGCATCGGCGAGGGGAGGGGGCGCCGCCCGGTTCGGGTCGCGAGGGGAGCACCGACCAGACCGTAAGTGTCCGACGACACCGACGCGACGGACCGGAACCGGTCCGGCCTCGGCAACCGTCCGGCGCCGTCCGATCCCGGTGCGCCGCGCGACATTCGGAGCACGACATCATGACCATCGCCCGCGCCACCTTCGCCGCCGCCCTCGCGACCCTCGCGCTCGGCGCCGCCGTCCCCCACGCCTCCGCCACCCCGATCGTCGTCGGCAGCGACTATGCGGAACGCCTGCAGGGCAGCTGCTACGGCAAGGACCAGTGCGCCATCAACTTCAGCGCCATCCCGGCCGGCAAGACCCTCGTCGTCACCGACGTGAGCTGCAGCGGCCAGATGCCCTACGACCAGAATCTCGTCCTCCTGCAGCTGCTGAGCCTGAAGACCAACGGCACCTACGCCTTCCTCAACAGCATCATCGAGTTCGGCCCGCAGGTGGTGAACGGCCTCTACAACACGTTCCAGGCCCATCAGCAGATGCGCTACGTCGTCTACGCCGGCGAGAAGCCGGTGGTCGCCAACCTCAAGAACAAGTTCGTCGGCGAGAACTACTACAGCTGCTCCATCGTGGGCGTCCTGAAATGAGTTTCGTGGCGTCACTGCCGGACCGGCCGTGGCCCGCCGACCAAATCCGAGTAGGAAACGCCATGATCCGCAAGACCGTCCTCGCCGCGGCGCTCGCCGCTGCCTCCGTCGCCCCCGCCGCCGCCGCCCCGACCATCATCGGCGTCGAGTATCTCGAGCGCGTCTACGGCGGCTGCTACAACGCCTCCATGTGCGTCGTGAAGGGCACGGCGATCCCCGCCGGCAAGACGCTGTTCGTCACCGACGTCAGCTGCGTGGTCAAGATCGCGCCCGACCAGACCCTGTTGACGCTCGATCTCGCCAGCCGCAAGGCCGACGAAGCCTACACCGGCCTGTCGGCGGCGCTGCAGCCGCAGTACATGGGCATCACCTCGGTGCGCTACTATCAGGCTCACCAGCAGATGCGCTTCGTCGTGTTCCCCGGCGAGAAGCCGGTGATCGACGTGATCAAGAGCAAGGCACCCGGCGACAACTTCGCCGACTGCACCATCGTCGGCGTGCTGAAGTGAGCTTCGTGTGGCACGGCCGGACCGATCGTGCCGCGTCGACCGGAGCCGGGTAGGCAACGCCACGATCCGCAAGACTGTCGCAGCCGCGGCCACCGTCGCCTCGGCCGCCATGGCGCCGACCCGCGTCGATGTCGAGTATCCCGAGCGCATCTACGGCGGCGGCTGGAACGCCGGCATGTGCGTCTTCCAGGGCGCGGCCGTGTCCCGGCCGGCAAGACGCCGATCCTCACCGACGTCGCCTGCCTCGCCACGACGAGCACGCTGTCGACCGTCTCGGTGGCCGGCGCCAACGTGTTGGTTGCGCGCACCAGCTCCCCCAACGCCCCCGGTTCCAATCGTCGGCGGCACCCGCCGCCATCCGGCCGGGGCCGATCTCGCGCACATCGTAATCGGGCGGAGAAAGCCGCGCGTCTGCGCTGAGGCGAACCCGGCGCCGGCGTCCTTCGTGGCGCAATGCTCGATCTCAGGCCTGCCGCAGTGAGGATCGGGTTGCCGATCCCGCGGTGCCCGCGCCCGAAGCAGTTGCTCCAAGACCGCGGCTACGCACCCATGCGGCTACGCACCCATTCTGAAACGAATGAAACGGAGCCGGGCGCTGCGGCGTCCACGGGGCGAAACGGTGGCGGCCCAGGATTCTCTCACACCGGTCCGACACGGACCGAGAGTCCCCCGGGGCCGTCAGAGCGGACCGCATCCGCTCGACGACCCCGAACAGACGAACCGTGACCGGTCCGGCACCGGCATCGACGCAGCGCCATCCGGTCCTGCGCGCCCTACGACACCCGAAGGACAACGACCGTGACAATAACAGCCCGTGCCGCCCTCGCAGTCGCCCTCGCGCTCGGCGCCGCCGTTCCCCACGCCACTGCGGCGACCATCGCCGCCGGCTATTACATGGAACAGAGGGTCAACAGCTGCGCCCAGCGCGACTTGTGCTTCCTGAATTTCTCGGCCGTGCCGGCCGGCAAGACACTTATCCTGACCGACGTCAGCTGCACGGCGAGCGTCGGCAGCGGCTCGGTCCTGGTCGCGACGCAGGTGGCACGAAGCGGCGACGGCGATCATTCCGGACGGCGCCCGATCCCACCCGTGTTCACCTACCAAAACGGGCAGGATCGCAATTATCAGCTGCAGACCAAGACCATGCTGATCGTGCAGGCGGGGCAGGTTCCCTGGATTGCCACGAATTACAGCGCCAAGGCGAACAGCTTGATCGTGGACTGCACCATCGCCGGGGTGCTCAAGTAGTCGCCCTCGAGACGGAACCGACGTGAAGATCGCCGCGACGCACTCGCGATCTCCGATGCGGGAACCGTGACCGCGGGCCGGAGCCTGTCGGCCCTTCCCCGTGCATCCGTCGTCGGCCCCGCGGCATCCACGCCTCGACCGGCGGTATTCGACGGTCCCCAGATCACACCTTTCGCTCGGAATCGAGAAAAACATGAGCCCTCGTTCTCTCGTCCTGCTGGCTTCGGCGCTTGCCGCCGTCGCATCCGTCACCTCCCACGCCGGCGCGGCCACCATCGCCGACGGCGCCTACATGGAGCAGAGCGTCAACAGCTGCCCCGGTCAGTCCCACTGCTATCTGAACTATTCGAAGATCCCCGTGGGCAAGACGCTCATACTGACGGACGTCAGCTGCATCGCAACGGCCGACGCGGGTGTCGTGCTCACCGCGTCTCGTCTGCGGCGGACCGGTTCGGGCGATCTGACCGGCACCAACTCGATTCCACCAGTGTACACCAACTCCTTCCCGCAGAATGGCAGCCATGTTCTGCAAACCAGGACGTTGTTCATCGTGCAGCCGGGGCAATCGCCCTTGATCGGTGCGAGCTACAGCGCCGCCTCCAGCAGCAACATCTTGGACTGCACCATCGCCGGGGTGCTCAAGTCCACGCCATGAAGCTCCGGTCTCCGATGCCGGCGCGGGGCCGAGGGCGTCGTCCGTCCTTGACTCCACGCCGCCGTGGGAGTAACGCCACCATCCGATCACGGCCGTTTCCGACGACCGAGCCGCCGACCGGGGCTTGACCCCGGAGGTCACCGCCCGCCGGCGCGTTGCGCTCGCGGGTGCGTTTCGTGCTTGGGAATCGCTCCGGACGCGACCACATGGAGCGGGCTCGACCCCTCCGGAGCCCTGGGAAACCATGTTCGAAAGCCTTTCCGATCGCCTGTCCGGCATTTTCGACAAGCTCACCCGCCGCGGTGCGCTGTCGGAGGCCGACGTGTCGGAGGCCATGCGCGAGGTGCGCCGGGCCCTGCTCGAGGCCGACGTCGCGCTCGACGTGGTCAAGTCCTTCACCGACAAGGTGCGCACCCGCGCCGTCGGCCAGGAGGTGGTCAAGTCGATCACCCCGGGCCAGATGGTGGTCAAGATCGTCCACGACACCCTCGTGGAGACGCTCGGCTCCGACGCCAGGCCGATCGACCTCGTCGCCCCGGCGCCGGTGCCGATCCTGATGGTCGGCCTGCAGGGCTCGGGCAAGACCACCACCACCGCCAAGATCGCCCGCCGCCTCAAGGAGCGCGAGCGCAAGCGCGTGCTGATGGCCTCGCTCGACACCCGCCGCCCGGCGGCGATGGAGCAGCTCAAGGTCCTCGGCGAGCAGAACGACGTCGACACCCTGCCGATCGTGGCCGGGCAGTCCGCCGTCGAGATCGCCAAGCGCGCCCTCACCGCCGCCCGGCTCGGCGGCTACGACGTCGTCATCCTCGACACCGCCGGCCGCGTCACGGTCGACGAGGGCCTGATGGACGAGGCCGCCGAGGTCAAGCGCGTCACCGATCCGCACGAGGTGCTGCTGGTCGCCGACGCCCTGACCGGCCAGGACGCGGTCAACACCGCCCGCGCCTTCGACGGGCGGATCGGCATCACCGGCATCGTGCTGACCCGCGTCGACGGCGACGGCCGCGGCGGCGCCGCACTGTCGATGCGCGCCGTCACCGGCAAGCCGATCAAGCTGATGGGCGTCGGCGAGAAGGCCGACGCGCTCGAGGACTTCCATCCCTCGCGCGTCGCCGACCGCATCCTCGGCATGGGCGACATCGTCGCCCTGGTCGAGAAGGCCGCCGAGAACTTCGACGCCGAGCGCGCGGCCAAGATGGCCGCCAAGATGGGCAAGGGCGAGTTCGACCTCGACGACCTCGCCGAGCAGCTGAAGCAGATGCAGAAGCTCGGCGGCATGGGCGGGATCATGAGTCTGATGCCCGGCATGGGCAAGATGAAGAACCAGATCGCGGCCGCCGGCCTCGACGACCGCTTCGTCAAGCGCCAGATCGCCATCATCTCCTCGATGACGAAGAAGGAGCGCGCCAAGCCCGCCGTCATCGACGCCAAGCGCCGCAAGCGCATCGCCGCCGGTTCGGGTACCGACGTCGCCGACGTCAACAAGGTGCTGAAGACCCACCGCCAGATGGCCGACATGATGAAGGCCATGGGCAAGCAGAAGGGCGGCCTGATGGGCGCGCTCGGCGGCATGTTCGGCAAGGGCGGCATGCCCGACCCCTCCAAGATGGATCCGGCCGCCCTCGAGAAGATGGCGCGGGACATGGGGATCGGCGGCGGCGCCGGCGGTCTGCCGCCCGGCCTGCCCAAGGGCCTGCCGCCGGGTTTCGGCGCGGGGATGCCCGGCGGGATGCCGAAGCTCCCGGGCCTGCCCGGCTTCGGCAAGGGGCCGAAGAAGAAATGAGGGACGCCGAGGAGCCCGCGACCGCCGAACTTTCGCGGATCCGGGCGGAGATCGACGCCGTCGACGAACGGCTGATCGCTCTCCTCGCCGACCGCTTCCGCCTGACGAGGGCGATCGGCCGGCTCAAGGTGGACAACGACATCGCGTCGGTCGATCCGGCGCGGGAGAAGATCCAGATCGCCAGGATCCGGCGCCTCGCCGGGGCGGCCGGTCTGGACGAGGACCTCGCCGAGACGGTGCTGCGCACCGTGATCGGCCAGGTCGTCGTCGATCACGAGGACATGCGGCGCCGCAGCGCCGACGACACGCAGGACCAGGAGTAGGACAATGTCGCTGAAGATCCGTCTCGCCCGTGGCGGCGCCAAGAAGCGCCCGCACTATTCGATCGTCATCGCCGACGCGCGCTCGCCGCGCGACGGCCGCTTCATCGAGAAGATCGGCACCTTCGATCCGCTGAAGCCCAAGGATTCGGCCGAGCGCGTCAAGCTCGACGTCGAGCGCGCCCGGCACTGGCTCGCCAACGGCGCGCAGCCGACCGACCGCGTGCTGCGCTTCCTCGACGCCGCCGGCCTCGTCAAGCGCGCCGCGCGCAGCAACCCGAACAAGGCCGAGCCGGGCGCCAAGGCCAAGGAACGCGCCGCCGAGCGCGCCGAGAAGGCCGCCGCCGCCTCGGCGGAGTGAGATCGCGTCCGTGACGGTCCGGCCCAGGTCGGCCGTCGCCGGTGCTGCTTCCGGGACCCCGCGCGGCGACGTGCGGGGTCTTCGCGTTCGACGCCTCCGCATCGCGGGGTACCGCGCGACGTGCCCCGGGATTGACTCGGCCGGCCGATCGTGGTCGGCAGGTGCCATGGCCAGACCCCAGATCCCTCCGACCGCACCCCTTTCCGACCCCGTCCTCCTCGCCGAGATCGGCGCCGCGCACGGCGTGCGCGGACAGGTCCGCGTCAAGTCGCACACCGGCGATCCCGAGGCGTTCCGGGACTACGGCCCGCTCTACGACGAGCGCGGCCGGCGCTTCGTGGTGGCGAGCGCCCGGCCGCTCAAGGACGACATGCTCGTGGTCGCCTTCGAAGGCCTGACCGATCGCACCGCCGCCGAGGCGCTGACCCGTACCAAGCTCTACGTCGACCGTTCGGCGCTGCCCGAACCGGAGGACGAGGACGAGTTCTACCACGCCGACCTCGTGGGCCTTTCCGTCGTCACCGCCGCGGGCGAGACGGTCGGCACCGTCGTCGCCGTGCAGAATTTCGGCGCCGACGACCTGATCGAGGTCGCCCGGCCCGGCCGGCGCTCGGTCCACGTGCCGTTCACGCGGGCCGTGGTGCCGGTGGTCGACGTCGCCGGCGGGCGGATCGTGATCGAACCGCCGGAGGGGCTCCTGGACGACGACGCCCGGCCCGAGCCGGGCGAAGACGGCGGGGATGCGCCGTGACCGACGCTTCCGCCCCGGCGGCGGCCTTCCGCGCCGACGTGCTGACGCTCTATCCGGAGATGTTCCCCGGCCCGCTCGGCGTCAGCCTCGCCGGGCGGGCGCTGGCGCGGGGCACGTGGTCGCTGACGGCGACCCAGATCCGCGACTTCGCGACCGACCGCCACCGCACCGTCGACGACACGCCCGCCGGCGGCGGGCCGGGCATGGTGATGCGCCCCGACGTGCTCGCCGCGGCGATCGACGCGGTGTCGCCCGCGGACGATCCGCGGCCGCGCCTCCTGATGAGCCCGCGCGGCGCGCCGCTGACGCAGGCGCGGGTGCGCGCCCTCGCCGCCGGCCCGGGCGCGGTGATCCTGTGCGGCCGCTTCGAGGGGGTCGACGAGCGGGTGATCGGCCGGCGCGGCCTCGAGGAGGTCTCGATCGGCGACTACGTGCTGTCGGGCGGCGAGGTGGCGGCGCTGGTGGTGCTCGACGCCGTCGTGCGCCTCTTGCCCGGCGTGATGGGCAACGCCGCCTCCGGCCACACCGAGAGCTTCGAGACCGGCCTGCTCGAACACCCGCAGTACACTCGGCCGGCCGCGTTCGAGGGCGAGGAGATCCCGCCGGTGCTGCTGTCGGGCGACCACGGCAAGGTCGACGTCTGGCGCCGCACCGAGGCGCTCCGGATCACGCGGGAACGCCGGCCGGACCTCCATGCCGCCCACGTCGCCGGAAAATCGCGGTCCGAGGCTTGACGGCGTCGGCCGGCGCGGGCAGAAACCCGCGATCCGGAGTCGACAACGGACGGGCCTTCGTGTACGAAGCCCGCCACATAATTCCGCGCGAGAATCCGACGACGAACTCGCCCCCCATCGCAGCGACGATCGCGGGCGCTCTGGCCGTTCGGCAGAAGAAGGTTCTTTGAGATGAGCGACATCATCAAGCAGCTCGAGGCCGAGCAGATGGCGGCGATCGCCGCCAAGCGCGTCCTGCCGGCTTTCGGCCCGGGCGACACCGTCCGCGTCAACGTCAAGGTCGTCGAAGGCACCCGCACCCGCGTGCAGGCCTACGAGGGCGTCGTGATCGCGCGCAAGGGCGGCGGCCTCAACGAGAGCTTCACCGTCCGCAAGATCTCCTACGGCGAGGGCGTCGAGCGCGTCTTCCCGGTCTATTCGCCGCTGGTCGAGTCGGTCGACGTCGTGCGCCGCGGCAAGGTGCGCCGCGCCAAGCTCTACTACCTGCGCGATCTGCGCGGCAAGTCGGCCCGCATCGTCGAGGCCACCAACGCCCGCGCCCGCAAGCTCAACGAGGCCGCCCGCGCGGCCGCCGCGGCCCCTGCCGCCGCCGAGTGAGCCCCGGCTCGTCACCCTTCCCGTCAAGGCCCGCCTCGTGCGGGCCTTTTCGTTTGCGCATCCGGCGGAGCCCATGACCACCACGCTGACGGTCGCCACCTGGAACATCAACTCGGTGCGGATGCGCCGGCTGATCGTCGAGCGCCTGCTCAACGAGGTCGGCCCGGACGTGGTCTGCCTGCAGGAGACCAAGTGCCAGGACGCGCAGTTCCCGAGCGCGGACTTCCGCAAGCTCGGCTACGAGCACGTCGCCTGCAACGGCGGTCGCGGCGGCTACCACGGCGTCGCCATCCTGTCGCGGCTGCCGCTCGCCGACGTCGAGGTCCGCGACTTCTGCGGCAAGGACGTCGACCCGCGTCACCTCGCGGCGACGGTGACGGTGAACGGCCGGCCGGTGCGGCTGCACAATTTCTACGTCCCGGCCGGCGGCGACGAGCCCGATCCCGAGGCCAACCCGAAGTTCCGCCACAAGCTCGACTTCCTCGCCGAGATGGCGGCGTGGCTGCCGGGTGCCTCCGGCGGCGTGCCGGACGTGGTGGTCGGCGACCTCAACGTCGCGCCCTACGAGACCGACGTGTGGTCGCACAAGGCGCTGATCGACGTGGTCAGCCACACGCCGATCGAGTGCGAGGCGCTCGAGAAGGTGCGTCTCGCCGGCGGCTGGGTCGACGTCGCCCGCACCTTCGTGCCGATCGAGGAGCGGCTCTACACGTGGTGGAGCTATCGGGCCAAGGACTGGCGCGCCACCGACAAGGGCCGCAGGCTCGACCACGTCTGGGCCCATCCGGACCTCGCCGCCCGCGCCACCGCCTTCCGCGTCCTCAAGGACGCCCGCGACTGGGACCGGCCGTCCGACCACGCGCCGCTGCTGGTGACGCTGGACCTCGGCTGACGATTGAATGCGAGTTCGCAAGGTTCCGACCCGTGGTCGGAGCGTTGCGCGCGAGAAGCGCCCGACCGGGCGCCGGCCGAGAGGCCGTGACAGGCATGGCGGCTTTCAGCCGCCCTCGATGGCGTCGAGCCGGCGCTTGACCGCGCCGAGTTCGCCGGTGGTGCGCACCAGCCGCTCGGCGACGCGGCCACGCAGCCGCTCGGCGACCTCCGGGTATTCGTCGAGCATGCGGCGGAACAGCGGCCGACGGATCTGGATGACGGCGACGTCGCCGACGGCGACCGCCGTGGTGGCGCGCTCGCCCTCGACGATCATCGAGAGCTCGCCGATCAGCCCGGCCTCGCCGACGGTCTCGATCACGACGTCGTCGCGACCGGCCGGATGGATCGCGACCTCGCCGGAGACGACGACGAAGCCGCTGTCGGCGCGGTCGCCGGCGCTGAACAGGCGCTGGCCGGACCGGTAGCTGCGGTTCTCCGCCGAGAAGGCGAGCAGGCGCAGCTTGTCCTCGGTGAACTCGGACAGCATCGGCACGCGCTGCAGCAGGCGGACGTCGGACTCGAGGCTCATGGCCGGGCGCGTGGGCCTTGTGGCGAAACGACGGGACGATCCCGTCGTTCTTAACCCGGAGCGCGGCCCGCACGCGAGCGATTCGAACGGGCCGGACCGGTGAAACCGGCGGTCGTCGACCGAAAAAATGTTCCCGCTCGCCGGCGGCCCGTCGCCGTCAGGGCACCAGCTTGTAGCCGCCGCCCTCGGTCACCAGCAGCTGCGCATTGGAGGGATCCTTCTCGATCTTCTGGCGCAGGCGGTAGATGTGGGTCTCGAGCGTGTGGGTGGTGATGCCGGCGTTGTAGCCCCAGACCTCGTGGAGCAGCACGTCGCGGGTGATCACCTTCTCGCCGGCCCGGTAGAGGAACTTCAGGATCGAGGTCTCCTTCTCGGTCAGCCGCACCTTCGAGCCCTTGGGATCGACCAGCAGCTTGGCCGAGGGGCGGAAGGTGTAGGGCCCGATGTTGAAGACCGCGTCCTCGGACTGCTCGTGCTGGCGCAGCTGGGCGCGGACGCGGGCGAGCAGAACCGCGAACTTGAACGGCTTGGTGACGTAGTCGTTGGCGCCGGCCTCGAGGCCTAGGATCTGGTCGCTGTCGGTGTCGTGGCCGGTCAGCATGATCACCGGGCTGGCGAAGCCGCTCTTGCGCAGGATCTTCACCGCCTCGCGGCCGTCCATGTCGGGCAGGCCGACGTCCATCAGCACGAGGTCGACGTGGGCGGCCCGGGCGGTCTGCACGCCCTTGGTCGCGGTTTCGGCCTGGAGCGGTTCGAATTCCTCGGTGAGGGAGAGCTGCTCGACGAGGGCCTCCCGGAGATCGGGATCGTCGTCCACGATGAGGATCTTGCGGGCGGTCATGGAAACCCCGTAACAGTCGGAAGTGGCGGTCCGCCGCGGACGGATTCGCCGCGAAACAGTGCACCACACAAGCCGGATCGGCCAGAGGACGCAAGCTCCGTGGACAATCGGCACGCAATCGTGACAGCGAAACGCGGCGCGATCACGCGTCTTCGCGTCGCGACGACCTGTGCGGGCGGTCGGCGCGGCCGTCTGGTCGGCGGCGGGGTGGACGTTCCCTGCGCGATCGGGCGCTCCGGCGTCGTCGCCGTCAAGCGCGAGGGCGACGGCGCGTCGCCGCGCGGCGCCTTCGCCGTGCTCGGCGGCTGGTACCGGCCGGACCGCTTCTCCGTCCGACCGGCCTCCGGGGTGCCGCTCCGCACACTCCGCCGCGACGACGGCTGGTGCGACGCGAGCGCCGACCGCAACTACAACCGCCCGGTCCGCCTGCCCTATCCCGCGGGCGCCGAGGCGATGTGGCGCGACGACGGCCTCTACGACGTGGTGCTGGCGCTGGACTGGAACATGGGTCCGCGGGCGCGCGGACGCGGCAGCGCCATCTTCTTTCATCTCGCGCGAGCCGACTTCGCGCCGACCGCCGGCTGCGTCGCGGTCTCGCGCGCGGCGATGCTGCGGATCCTGCCGCGGCTCTCCCGGCGGACCCTGGTCGTGTTCGGCCGCTGACACCGCGCCGGCGTGGTGCCGGCGGCGCTCAGACCGGCTCGCCGGCGAGCAGGCGCGGGGTGCCCCGGCCGATGCCGGCGGCTTCGCCGATGAAGAAGCGCTTCAGCAAGGGCAGCCGCTCGACGAGGCCGAGGCCGACGTCGCGGACCATGCGCACCGGCGCGGCGTCGTTGGAGAACAGCCGGTTCAGCACGTCGGTGGTGGCGGCCATCTGCCAGGTGTCGAAGCGGCGCCAGCGCTGGTAGTCGTCGAGGACGTCGAGGGCGCCGGGGTCGCGGCCGATCCGGAGCGCCTCGGCCAGCACCTCGACCAGCGCGGCGACGTCGCGGAAGCCCATGTTGAGGCCCTGACCGGCGATCGGGTGCATGCCGTGGGCGCTGTCGCCGACGAGCGCGAAGCGCGGCGCGACGAAGTCGCGGGCGAGGGTGAGGCCGAGCGGATAGGCCGCGCGCGGGCCGGCGAGCCGGACCTCGCCGAGATGGTGGCCGACCCGGCGCTGCAGCTCGGTCTCGAAGACGAGGTCGTCGCCGGCGACGAGGCGGTCGGCGAGCGCGGTCTTCTCCGACCAGACCAGGGACGAGCGCCGGCCGCCCTTCAGCGGCAGCACCGCGAAGGGCCCGGCCGGCAGGAAGTGCTCCTCGGCGCGGCCCTCGTGGTCGCGGTCGTGCTCGATGGTGGTGACGATGCCGGACTGGCCGTAGTCCCAGGTGGTGGTCCGGATGCCGGCGAGGCCGCGCAGGCGCGAGCGTACGCCGTCGGCCGCGACCAGGAGGCCGGCGGCGATCCGCCGGCCGCCGGCGAGGCGGACCTCGACGCGCCCGCCGTCGGCCGAGAAGTCGGCGACCCGCTCGGGCGCGAGGATCGCGACCCCGGCCGCTTCGGCGGCGGCACCGAGCGCGCTCACCATCGCGCCGTTCGGCACCATGTGGGCGAAGGGCTCCCCGCCGGCGGTGACGCCGTCGAAGGTGAGGAACACAGGCCGGACCGCGTCCTCGAGGCGGCTGTCGGTGACGATCATCTCGCGGATCGCCTCCGCGGTCGGCTCGATGGCGTCCCAGACGCCGAGGGTCGTCAGCATGCGCCGGGCGGCGGCGGCGATCGCCGAGGCGCGCGGGTCGCCGGCGAGGTCGCGCCAGGGCCGGAGGTCGACCACGGCGACGCGGACGCCGGGCACCGCGCGGGCGAGACCGAGGGCGAGCGACAGGCCGACGTAGCCACCGCCCGCGATCACGACGTCGGTTCGATCGGTCATCACCAGCTCCCGCGGTCGCCGCGGACCCGACGGCGGCGAGCTTCCGTTCACGGAAGCTCGTCTTGACGCTGACGTCGCGCCGGGTCCAGATGGCGAGGGTTCTAGCGCGCCGGGCCCGGCGCGGCGAGCCCCCAGAGCAGGTTCACCCGAAATGCATGGTCGCGCGAAATGACCGCCGTCGACGAACTCGTCGCGATCCTCGACCTCGAGACGCTGGAGCACGACCTCTTCCGCGGCCAGAGCCCGGGATTCGGCTGGCAGCGCGTGTTCGGCGGCCAGGTGGTGGCGCAGGCGCTGGTGGCCGCGGCGCGCACCGTCGATCCGTCGCGGCCGGTGCACTCGCTGCACTGCTACTTCCTGCTCGGCGGCGATCCCAAGGTGCCGATCGTCTACGAGGTCGACCGCATCCGCGACGGCGGTTCGTTCACGACGCGCCGGGTCGTTGCGATCCAGCACGGCCGGCCGATCTTCTCGATGTCGGCCTCGTTCCAGGCGGTCGAGGACGGGCTCGAGCACCAGATCGACATGACGGGCGTGCCGATGCCGGAGGATCTGCCCGACGAGGCGCAGATCAAGGCCTTCATCGACCAGTTCGCGCCCGAGCCGGTCAAGCGCTACTGGGCGCGGCCGCGGCCGCTGACGCTCCGTCCCACCGACTTCTCGCGCTACGCCGGCAAGACGCCGTCCGACCCGCGGCAGGCGCTGTGGGTCCGGGCCTCGGCGCCGCTGCCGGACGATCCGGCGCTGCACCGCGCCGTGCTCGCCTATCTCTCCGACATGACGCTGCTCGACACTGCCCTCGTCGTGCACGGGCGCTCGGTGTTCGACCCGCACCTCCAGGTCGCCAGCCTCGACCACGCCATGTGGTTCCACCGCGAGCCGCGCGCCGACGAATGGCTGCTCTACGCCATGGACAGCCCGTCGTCGTCGGGCGGGCGCGGCTTCACCCGCGGCTCGCTCTACGACCGCGGCGGCCGCCTCGTCGCCTCGACCGCTCAGGAAGGGCTGATCCGCGTGCGCAAGCCCGGGTGATCGTCCGCGCCGGCTCGGGCCGTGCACGGGCAGGGCGCGCCGCCGCCGTGGCGGCTTCGTGGCGGCGGATCGCCGACGTGCCGTTTGCTCATTTACGCGGCGTCCAAACAGCAGGCATCTGCCCATTGTTTGAACATTTACCGTTCGGTGGGGCGCTTCGCCGCCGCCCGGAGTCCGTCGCCGTGCCGTCGCGGCCGCGGACTCCCGGCGGTTGCCGGCCGATTTCGCGTCGGCGCCGACGTTGGCACGAAGATTGATTCCAGTCCGGTCGTCGAGAGCCTTCGCGCCCCGCTCCGGGGCCGTCGGCCAGCGGAGGCGCCAGCGGGGGCCGGGTCTCCGTACGGCGTGCGCAAGACCGGATCGGAAGGACATCCATGAAGATCGTCATGGCCATCATCAAGCCGTTCAAGCTCGACGAGGTGCGCGACGCGCTCACCGCGCTCGGGGTGCACGGCCTCACGGTCACCGAGGTGAAGGGCTACGGGCGCCAGAAGGGGCACACCGAGATCTACCGCGGGGCCGAATACGCCGTCAGCTTCCTGCCGAAGCTGAAGATCGAGGTCGCCGTGGCGTCCGAGCAGGCCGACAAGGTGGTCGAGGCGATCGCCGCCGCCGCCAAGACCGGCCAGATCGGCGACGGCAAGATCTTCGTGACCTCGATCGAGCAGGCCGTCCGCATCCGCACCGGCGAGACCGACACCGACGCGCTCTGACGCGGCGGCAACGCTGCGGTTCGGGCGGCACGCGCGCTCCGGCGGCGCGCCGCACGAACCGCAGCGACGACGAGCGGGACCGGACGCCCCCGGCGGACCGGACCCGGAAAGAACGCCATCCCGAGAGGATCTCTTGATGAAGCACTTGAAGACACTGCTCGCCGCCGCGCCGATCCTGGCGATGACGGCCGCCGTGGCGTTCGCGCAGGACGCCGCGGCTCCGGCGGCCGACGCCGCCGCCGCCGCCGCGCCCGCCGTGCCGGTCCCCGACAAGGGCGACACCACCTGGATGCTCCTGTCGACCATCCTCGTGATCCTGATGACGATTCCGGGCCTCGCGCTGTTCTACGGCGGCCTCGTGCGCGCCAAGAACATCCTGTCGGTCCTGATGCAGGTGCTCGTCGGCTTCTCGCTGATCGCGATCCTCTGGGTGGTCTACGGCTACTCCGTCGCCTTCACCGGCGCCGCCACCCCGGCCGAGGCGACCGCGCTGACGCCGTTCTTCGGCGGGCTCTCGAAGATGTTCCTCGCCGGCGTCGGCCTCGACTCGCTGGCCGAGACCTTCACCAAGGGCGTGTTCATCCCCGAACTCACCTTCGTGATCTTCCAGCTGACCTTCGCCGCGATCACCCCGGCCCTCATCATCGGCGCCGTCGCCGAGCGCATGAAGTTCTCGGCGGTGCTGGTGTTCCTGGTGCTGTGGTTCACCTTCTCCTACCTGCCGATGGCCCACATGGTCTGGTGGTGGGGCGGCCCGAGCGCGCCGACCGACACCCCGTCGGGCTACCTGTTCGCGATCGGCGCCTACGACTTCGCCGGCGGCACCGTCGTGCACATCAACGCCGGTGTGGCCGGTCTGGTGGCTGCTCTCGTGGTCGGCCCGCGCGTCGGCTACGGCAAGGACGTGATGGCCCCGCACAACCTCGTCTGGACCATCGTCGGCGCCTGCCTGCTGTGGGTCGGCTGGTTCGGCTTCAACGCCGGCTCCAACCTCGAGGCCAACGGCCTCGCCGCCCAGGCGCTGCTGAACACCATCGTCGCCACTGCCGCCGCGGCCCTCGCCTGGTCCTTCGTCGAGTGGCTGACCCGCGGTCACGCCTCGGCGCTCGGCGCCGCCTCGGGTGCCGTCGCCGGCCTCGTCGCCATCACCCCGGCCGCCGGCTTCGCCGGTGTCGGCGGTGCCATCGTCCTCGGTGCGATCGCCGCAGTGATCTGCGCCTGGGCCGTGATCTGGCTCAAGGCCAAGCTCGGCTACGACGACAGCCTGGACGTCTTCGGCGTGCACGGCGTCGGCGGCATCGTGGGTGCGATCGGCACGGGCGTCGTCGCCTCGGACAAGCTCGGCGGCTTCCCGCTCGCCGGCTACGAGATGGGCGCCCAGGTCGGCCACCAGATCTGGGGCGTCTTGACCTGCATCATCTGGTCGGGCGTCGTCTCCTTCGTGGCGCTGATGATCACCAAGGCGATCGTCGGCCTGCGCGTCACCGAGGCGGCCGAGCGCGAGGGTCTCGACGTCACCACCCACGGCGAGCGCGCCTACAACTGATCGGGCGTCGGCCGGCCGTCCACGGGGCGGCCGGCGGGCTCGCGATCCTTCCGACGGGGGCCGGCGGCACGGGGACGTGCCGCCGGCCCCTTCTTTTTCGCGGGGCGTTCGCGACCTGCCGCGCGCTGTCGCAGTTGCGAAGGCAACCCGTTCCCGCCACAATCGTTTCCCGGAAGGTCCCGGCCGTCCGGCGCGCCCCGCCGCGGCGACGATCCACCCGCCCCACCCTATGCAGAGGTGATCCGATGAAGATCGTCATGGCCATCATCAAGCCCTTCAAACTCGACGAGGTGCGCGACGCGCTCACCGCGCTCGGCATCCACGGCCTCACCGTCACCGAGGTGAAGGGCTACGGCCGCCAGAAGGGCCATACCGAGATCTACCGCGGCGCCGAATACGCCGTGTCCTTCCTGCCCAAGCTGAAGATCGAGGTCGCCGTCGCCTCCGAGCAGGTCGACAAGGTGGTCGACGCCATCGTCGCCGCCGCCAAGACCGGCCAGATCGGCGACGGCAAGATCTTCGTCCACGCGATCGAACAGGCCATGCGCATCCGCACCGGCGAGACCGATACCGACGCGCTGTGACGCATCCCGGCGCGGGCCTCGGTCCGCGCCGACCGGCCGTCGTCGCAAGCCGGGGTTCCGAGCCATGCGAATGCGACATGGCGCTGGGGCACGGCCGGGCCGGCAAGGTTAAAGGCCGCTTAACCCCGGCGGCCCTAAGCTCGGCGGGTCGGGTGCCGCCGGTGCGGCGCCCCCGAGCCCCGTCCGCAGCGCCGCCGAATCGCCGATGTCCCCTCCGCCCGCGCCGTCCGCCGTCGCCTCGCCGTTCCAGCGGCTGGCCGCCCTGCTCGCCGACGTCCCGCCCGGGCGCGCGCCGATCGACCTGACGGTCGGCGAACCGCGCCATCCGGTGCCGGACTTCGTCGCGCCGGTGCTCGCCGCCGCCACCGCCGACTTCGGCCGCTATCCGCCGATCCGCGGCACCGACGCCTTCCGCGATGCCGCCGCCGGCTGGCTGGAACGCCGCTACGGCCTCACCACGCCGATCGACCGCGCCGATGGCGTGCTGCCGCTGAACGGCTCGCGCGAGGGCCTGTTCTACGCCGCCGTCGAGGCGGTGCGCGCCGCCGCGGGGGCGAAGGGTCCGCGCCCGGCGGTGCTGCTGCCCAATCCGTTCTACCAGGTCTACGCCGCCGGCGCCGAGGCGGCCGGGGCCGAGGCGGTGATGCTGCCGGCGGGTCCCGAGACGGGCTTCCTGCCCGACCTCTCAGCCGTCGATCCCGCGCTCCTCGCCCGCACCGTCGCGCTGTTCTACGCCTCGCCGGCCAATCCGCAGGGCGCGGTGGCGGATCTTTCCGCCTGGACGGCCCTGATCGAGGCGGCGCGACGGCACGGCTTCATGCTGTTCGCCGACGAGTGCTATTCCGAGATCTGGCGCGGCGCGGCGCCGCCGGGCGTGCTGGAAGCGGCCGACCGGACCGGCGCCGGCTTCGACCGGATCGTCGCGTTCAACTCGCTGTCGAAGCGCTCGAACCTGCCCGGGCTGCGCTGCGGCTTCGCGGCGGGCGATGCCGCCTTCCTGAAGCGCTGGGCGACCTTCCGTAACGTCGCGGCGCCGCAGGTGCCGCTGCCGGTGCAGGCGGTGGCCGTCGCCGCGCTCGCCGACGAGGCCCACGTCGCCGAGAACCGCCGGCTCTACGACCTCAAGTTCGCCGCCGCCGAACGGATCCTGGCGCCGCGCTTCGGCGCGGTGACGCCGCCGGGCGGCTTCTTCCTGTGGCTCGACGTCGCCACCAGGGGCGGCGGGGAGGCCGCGGCGGTACGGCTCTGGCGCGAGGCCGGGGTGCGTACCGTGCCGGGGGCCTATCTCGCCGCCACCGGTCCCGACGGAACCAATCCCGGCGCGCGCTACCTGCGCGTCGCCATGGTGGCCGACCTCGGCCCGACCGAGGGCGCCCTCAACCGCATCGCCGAGGTGCTCGCATGACCGTCGAAGCCCGCCGCCGTCCCGCGCCGCGCCGCGACGACGCGCCCCGCCCCGCCGGCAAGGACGGCCGACGTCCGCCGGCGCGCCCCGAGGGCGGCGGCAAGGCGCTGGTCCGCGTCGACGACCGGCCGCTGCCGGTGCCGCGCCGCAGTGCGGGCGACGAACGGCTCGGCGCCTCGCTCCGGCGCAACTTCGCCGGCGCCGCCGGCCTCGCGGTGATCGCCGCCGTCGCCGCGCTCGCCGCGGCGCTGGCGACGTGGTCGGTCGACGACCCGAGCTGGAGTCACGTCACCGACGGTCCGGTCCGCAACGTGCTCGGCCCGGCCGGCGCGGTGATCGCCGATCTCGTGATGCAGCTGATCGGCCTCACCGCCGGCCTGTTCCTGGCGCCGGTGGTGATCTGGGGCTGGCAGCTCACCGTCGGGCGGATCCCGCGCGTCGCCAAGGGGCGCTGGCTGTCCTGGCTCGCCGGCACCTTCGTCGGCGCGGCCTTCATGAGCGCGCTGCCGCCGACCGCTGGCTGGCCGCTGCCGACCGGCCTCGGCGGCGCGATCGGCGATCTCGTACTGCAGATCCCCGCCGCCTTCACCGGCGGCGTCCTCAGCGACACCGGCCGCCTCGCCTGTCTGATCGCGCTCGGCCCGGTCGCCGCAGCGCTGATGGTGTTCGCCTCCGGCTTCCCGGCCGGCGCCGAGACGGACGACGACGATCTGCCCGTCGGCGCCGAGGAGGACTTCGACGACGAGGAGGAGCGCTCCGGCGGCCTCGGCGCCATGGCCGGCGCCTTCCACCACGCGTGGTACTCGGCGAAATGCGCCTTCTCGCGGCGGACCGGCATCGGCGCGCGGCCGCGCTTCGCCTATCCGGGCGAAGAGATGGAGGAGTCGGGCGAGCCGGCGGCCGCCGCCCCGGCCGAGCGCCGCGGCGTGACGCGCTGGGTGCGCAAGCTGGTCGAACCGGACGACGGCCTCGACGGCTTCGCGCCCGAGGCGGGCGGGCGGGCCGAACCGCCGGTGCACGCCGCCCCGGCGCTCGCCCCCGTCCATGACCTCGGCGACGGCGAGGACGACGGCGAAGGCTTCGACCCCGACGAGCGCCTCGCCGACCACGGCATGGTGCCGCCGGTCGCGGTCGAGATGCCGCGCGCCGCCCCGAACCAGGTGCGCACCACGCCGCTGCGCGGTCCCGCCGCGAAGATCGGCGCCGCCGCGCCGGCGCCCGAGCGTCCCGCCGGCCGCGTCCGCGCCCCGGCCGCGCCGATCCAGCCGAGCCGCCGCTCCGGTGCGACGCAGCTGTCGCTGCTCGACCCCGACGGCTTCCAGCTGCCGCCGGTCGACCTGTTGTCGCCGCCGCGGACGCAGCCGGGCGCGGCGCCGCGGATCTCCACCGACGCGCTGGAACAGAATGCCCGCCTGCTGGAGGGCGTGCTCGAGGACTTCGGCATCAAGGGCGAGATCCTCAACGTCCACCCGGGTCCGGTCGTCACGCTCTACGAGCTCGAGCCGGCGCCGGGCATCAAGTCGAGCCGCGTGATCGGCCTCGCCGACGACATCGCCCGCTCGATGAGCGCGGTAGCGGCGCGCGTCGCGGTGATCCCCGGCAAGAACGCGATCGGCATCGAGCTGCCCAATTCCACCCGCGAGACCGTGTTCCTGCGCGAGCTGATCGATTCGCAGGACTTCGAGCGCACCAAGTCGCGCCTCGCCCTCGCCCTCGGCAAGACCATCGGCGGCGAGCCGGTGATCGTCGATCTCGCGCGCACGCCGCACATGCTGGTGGCCGGCACCACCGGCTCGGGCAAGTCGGTGTCGATCAACACCATGATCCTGTCGCTGCTCTACCGGCTGACGCCGGAGGAGTGCCGGCTGATCATGATCGACCCGAAGATGTTGGAGCTGTCGGTCTACGACGGCATCCCGCACCTGTTGTCGCCGGTGGTCACCGACCCGCGCAAGGCGGTGGTGGCGCTGAAGTGGACGGTCCGCGAGATGGAGGACCGCTACAAGAAGATGTCGAAGATCGGCGTCCGCAACATCGAGGGCTACAACGCCCGGGTGTTGCAGGCGGCCGAGAAGGGCGAGACCCTCGCCCGCACCGTCCAGACCGGCTTCGACGCCCGCAGCGGCGAACCGATCTTCGAGACCGAGGAGATGGAGCTCGGGCCGCTGCCCTTCATCGTCGTCATCATCGACGAGATGGCCGACCTGATGATGGTGGCGGGCAAGGAGATCGAGGGCGCCGTCCAGCGTCTCGCCCAAATGGCCCGCGCCGCCGGCATCCACGTGGTGATGGCGACACAGCGCCCGTCGGTCGACGTCATCACCGGCACGATCAAGGCGAACTTCCCGACCCGTATCTCCTTCCAGGTGACGTCGAAGATCGACAGCCGCACCATCCTCGGCGAGCAGGGCGCCGAGCAACTGCTCGGCCAGGGCGACATGCTCTACATGGCCGGCGGCGGCCGCATCCAGCGCGTCCACGGCCCCTTCGTGTCGGACCAGGAGGTCGAGGCGATCGTCGCGCACCTGAAGACCCAGGGGGCGCCGGACTATCTCGAGGCGATCACGGCCGAGGAGGACGAGGACGGCGGCGACGGCCCGGCCTCCGGCGAGACCTGGCCGAACGGCACGGGCGAGGACGGCGGCGCCGACCTCTACGATCAGGCGGTGGCCGTGGTGCTGCGCGACAAGCGCGCCACCACCTCCTACATCCAGCGCCGGCTCGGCATCGGCTACAACCGCGCGGCCTCGCTGATCGAGCGGATGGAGAAGGAGGGGCTGGTCGGCCCCGCCAACCACGCCGGCAAGCGCGAGATCCTGGTGGAGGGCGGCGAGGAGTGACCCGCCGCCGGGGCGCGCACCGCCCGCCCTTCGGTCGGTCGACGCCCTTGCGAACCTGCTTTCGCCATCTTCCGCGCTACCATCGCGGCCCCGTATCTGGAACGCCGGCATCGTCGCCGGTGGAGGACCCGTCCCGATGACCTTCGCCCCGATCGCTCGCCGCTTCGCCCGCGTCGCGCGTGGTCTCGCCGCCGCCGGTCTCGCCGCGGCGCTCCTGGCCGCACCGGCGGCCGCGGCGCCCAATCTCGCCGGTCTGTCGCCAGAGCAGCGCGCGACCGTCGACGCGGTCAACAAGTACTTCAACTCGGTCACGACCATCGAGGGCAAGTTCGTCCAGACCGGTCCGGACGGGGCGCAGACCACCGGCTATTTCGTCATCGACCGGCCGGGCAAGATGCGCTTCCGCTACTATCCGCCGTCCCAGCTCGACATCATCGCCGACGGCAAGACGGTGGCGATCGACGACAAGGCGGCCAAGGAGCAGACGCTGCTGCTCCTGTCCGAGACGCCGCTGCGCTTCCTCCTCGAGAAGAACATCGACCTCACCCGCGAGGCCGCGGTCAGGGCGGTGTCGGCCGACGCCGACCTGATCACCGTGGTGCTGCAGGACGACGCCGTCTACGGCGCCGGCCAGCTGACGCTGATCTTCGACGCCCGGACCATCGAGTTGAAGCAGTGGACGGTGACCGACGCCCAGGGTCTCGACACCACGGTGGCGGTCTACGAGGTCAAGACCGGCACCGCGACCAATCCGAAGTGGTTCCAGATCGAATACTCCAAGTATCGCTGACGTCGCCGGCCGGTGTCGCCGCCGGCCCGCGGCTGCGTGGTTGCCGCGGCGGGGCGGGCTGAATATGGTCCGTGCCCGGGGGTGAACGGCGGGGCCGTTCCCGTGGAGATCCGCCGTTGAGCCGCATCGAACTGTCGTCCTTCCTGATCGCAGGGGCGGCGCTCGCCCTCGCGCTGAAATTCGGCCTGCTCGCGGCTCTGCTCGCGGGCCTGATGGTGCACGAGACCGTGCTGCTGATCGCGCCCTGGCTGAGGCGCAGCGCCGGGCTCGACCACGAGGTCGGCAAGGCGGTGGCGCTGGTGCTGTTCACGGGCGTGATCTCGCTCGGCCTCACCATCGTGATCCTCGCGGCGGTGCCCTTCCTCACCAACGGATCGGAGAGCGTCGCCGCCCTGTTGCGCAAGATGGCCGAGGTGGTCGAGAGCGCTCGCACCTATCTGCCGCCGTGGGCGAGCGAGCACCTGCCGGACAGCGCCGACGACCTCCAGGCCGTCGCCGCCAAGGTGCTGCAGGACCACGCCTGGGAGTTCCAGCGCATCGGTCAGGAGGTCGGCCGGGTCCTCGTGCACGTCTTCATCGGCTTCATCATCGGCGGGCTGCTGCTGTTCCGCCACTCGATGCCGTCGACCGACAACCCGGCACCGCTGGCGGCGGCGCTGCGCGAGCGCTGGCACCGGCTCTGCACCTCGTTCCGGCGCGTGGTATTCGCGCAGATCCGCATCTCCGCGCTGAACACGGTGCTGACGGCGATCTACCTGACCGTGATCCTGCCGCGCTTCGGCATCGATCTGCCGCTGGTCAAGACCATGATCGCGGTGACCTTCATCGCCGGCCTCTTGCCGGTGATCGGCAACATCATCTCGAACACCGTGATCGTCGTCGTCAGCCTCAGCGTGTCGGCGCTGGCGGCGGTCGGTTCGCTCGCCTTCCTGATCTTCGTGCACAAGCTCGAATACTTCATCAACGCCCGCATCATCGGCTCGCGGATCAACGCGCGCGCCTGGGAGATGCTGACCGCGATGCTGGTGATGGAATCGGTCTTCGGCATCGCAGGCCTGATCGCCGCGCCGGTGTTCTACGCCTACCTCAAGGAAGAGCTGTCGAGCCGCGGACTGGTGTGAACGACCGGCCCGACGCCTGTTCAAACGAAGCGCCAGACCTTCGTGCGCTTGATCTCGCCGTCCTCGAGCGCCCGCGTCACCGGGACGGTGTACTCGGCGACCGCCTCGACGCCGGTCTTCGGCACGTAGGCGCGGCCGGGGTCGCCGAACAGGACGGTAGCGCCGCGTGCCTCGGCGGCGCGGAGGAACGGCTCGACCTTGTCGGACATGGGCTTCTCGTAGAAGACGTCGCCGGCGAGCACCACGTCGTAGCCGTCCGAACCGAGCGCCAGCAGGTCGCGGCCCTCGACCTCGACGGCGACGCCGTTCTCGGCCGCGTTGAGCGCGATGGCGGCGAGCGAGAAGCCGTCGATGTCGGAGGCGACGACGCGGGCGGCGCCGGCCCTCGCCGCGGCGATGGCGACGATGCCGGAGCCGGAGGCGAAGTCGAGCACGGTCCGGCCGCGCACGATCGCCGGATTGTCGAGCACGTGGCGGGCGAGGGCCTGTCCGCCGGCCCAGGCGAAGGCCCAGTAGGGTGGCGGCAGGCCCATGGCGCCGAGTTCCTCCTCGGTGCGGTGCCACAGGCCGATCGCCTCGTCGGCGAGGTGGAGACGGATCTCCGGCACGTGCGGCGGCGCGAGGAGCCGCGTCTCGGCGCGGATGAAGGCGGCGGGGTCGCCGATCGGGGTCGCGGGCAAGGCTCGAACTCCTCGGGGCGGCGGGGCCGCGGCGGCGATGTCGTTACGGTCCCGCAAGGCTCCGACGAGTCGGGACCTCACGGAACGGGCGTCAGAACCCGCCCATCTCGCGCACGATCGCCCATTCCTCGTCCGTGACCGGCTGCACCGACAGCCGGAACGAGGTGACGAGGCTCATGCCGGCGAGGCGCGGCTCGGCCTTGACGGCGGCGAGCGTCACCGGGCGCGGCACGTCCTCGACGGCGCGGAGGTCGACGCAGTCCCAGCGCGGATCCTCGGTGGTCGGATCCGGATGGGACAGCGCGCAGACCTCGACGATGCCGACGATCGCGAGGCCCTCGTTGGAATGGTAGAAGAAGCCGCGATCGCCGAGGCGCATCGCCCGCATGAAGTTGCGGGCCTGGTAGTTGCGCACGCCGGTCCAGGCGGTGCCGGCGGCGCCGGCGGCCTTCTGCTGGTCCCAGGACCAGGACGCCGGTTCGCTCTTGAACAGCCAATGGGCCATCGTCCCCCTCCAGGCGCGGCTCAGTCCGGCTTGCCGATCACCCAGCGCCACGGGCGCACGACGACGCTCTCGAACAGGCCGGCGGCGGCGTAGGGATCGGCCGCCAGCAGCGCGTCGAGCGCGGCGCGGTCCTCGGCTTCGACCACCAGCAGCGAACCGACCATGGCGGTGCCGTCGTCCGAGGTGAACGGGCCGGCGATCCTCACCGCGGCGGCGTTGGCCTTCAGGAATTCCAGGTGGGCGGCGCGGTTGTCGGTGCGCACGGCGGCGTGGCCGGGCTTGTCGAGGCAGGTCACGGCGAACAGCATGGCGGGCGGGTCCCTCCGGATCGGTCGGTCGAGCCGGACCGTAGAGAGCCCCCGCGCCGGCGGCAAGGGGGCGCGCGCCGCGTCAGGGGGCAGCGGGCGCCGGGGCGGAAAGGTGTCAGGGCAGCAGGCCGTCGCCCTCGGCGGCCGGGGCGTCGTCCTCGCCGTCGCCGTCCTCGTCGTTCGTGCCGGCGCCACGCTTCGGCCGGGGCCCGAGATGGGCGACGGCCTCGTCCGGGCTCCCGACCTCCACGATCGTGTGGTCCTTCAGGACGAAGAAGGCGGTGCAGTATTTCTTGAGGACCTGCGGGGCGGAGGTGGCGATCACGAAGCCGGCCGATTCCATGCGCTCGCGGGCGAGTTCGTCGAGCCGGGCGCGGAAATCGGTGCTGCCGGCGACGAGGTTGTCGTCGACGGCGTAGATGTCGAACGGCATCGCGTAGGACGCGCTGTACAGGAATTCGGCGCGGTGATCCTTCTCGATCGCGCCGAACTTGCGGTCCAGGACCGCGCCGAGGTTGGCGAAGTCGGCGACGAAGGCGATCACCGGCTTGGGGTCGAAGCCGTTGAGCCGGCAGATGAAGACGAGATTCTCCCTGAGCGTCAGCTGGGCATTGTAGGGCGACGCCGTCCCGACCGGGAAGGACATGATGCCGGACCTGCGGACGCGGCCGCGCTCGGGCTCGATCGCGCCCGAGGACAATTGCAGCACGGTGGACTTGCCGGTTCTCGGATGCGCCAGGAGCCCGACGACCCGGTCGGTCGGGAAGGTCACGCTGCAGCGGTCGAGCACGACGGTGTGCCGGCGCGGCTTGTGGAGGGTCGTCGAGACGCGGTCGAAGACGATCACGGCGGCATTTCCCGGGCTCGGAGCGGATCCGCCCGCTCGGTCAGTGGGCGTGGTCCCTGACGGAGTAGAAGACGAGTGTGGAGACGACCCAGATTCCGAGGGCGGCGAGGAAGAAGAGGAAGGT